>CAYZHO010000075.1:0-11358 GCA_964478045.1 uncultured Myxococcales bacterium
GTCCCGACCAGTGCGGATCCCGAGCAACTCGACCGCGTCGCGGACTTGATCGGCTGAGCCCGCCGCCGGCCCGTCGGCCCAAACCCCGCCCGAGCCCCGCCTAAGAAGCCGTTACCTTAGCGGCGCGGCGGCGCTTGTGGCGTAGCCGGTGGATCTCCGCCCGCGCCCGGGCCAATTTTTCCCGGTCCTTGGCGGCAATCGCTTCGTCGCGAATCTTCTTGAGCTCGCGAATGCGCGCCTTGATCGCGGTCTTGTCGATGCCGGTGACGACCTTGTGCGGCATCTCGATGCCGAGCTTGTGGCAAAGGACCTCGATCAACTTCTCCTTGCTCATCGCCGTGACGCCGACGAGGTCGTCGTATTCCTGCGCCATCTCGCGCAGCTTGTTCACCGTCAGCTTCGACAACTCGTGATAGTCCACGATGACTCCTCCGATTGCGATTTTCGGAGCTTGACGTCGCCTCGAACGATAGACAACCGCGTTACTGTTAGCGCGTTTGCCGCGTGCCTGCCAGTGCTGGCAAGTGTTGCCAGAACCAATCCTTGTGGGAGAAAATCTCACGCGTGCGGATTCCGGTAACAGCGGCGCTCGCTCTGTCGCTTGTGCTCCTGGCACGGGCAAGCCAAGCGGGGATGGCCGACGTCCTAGCCGTACGGGTGGAGCGCGAACCCGCCGGAACACTCCGGCTAGAGGTAACCGTGCGCCACGCCGACGAGAACTGGCTCCACTATGCCGACCGCTGGGAGGTCCTCACGCCCGCGGGCGCCATCGTTGCCGTTCGTCCCTTGCTGCACCCCCACCTGCACGAGCAACCGTTCACCCGCAGCCTCGGCGCAGTCGAGGTGCCAAGCGGCATCCACACGCTCATCGTACGCGCCCACGACACGCTCCATGACTACGGCGGCCGCACGGTAACCGTCGAGGTGCCCCCCGAGTAGCCCCGAGCGAAAGCGCTCAGGAAGGCTGCCGCCGGCGTGCGAGCAGGCGCCGCAATACCGTGTCGATGCCCGCCTGGGCGAGGCCGAGCCCGCCGTCGACGACCAGGTTTTGGCCGGTAACGAACCGCGAGGCATCCGAACACAGGAAGAAAATCACGTCGGCCACGTCCTCCGGCTCGCCCACGCGCCCGAGTGGGGTAGCCTCGAGAACCGGCTCAAGCAGCTCTGGTGATCGCAGCAGCGGCTCGGTCATAGCCGTGCGAATTACTCCTGGCGAGACCGCGTTGACCCGGATCTCCGGCGCAAGCTCTTGCGCCGCCGCTTTCGTCATGGCGACCACGGCGGCTTTTGCTGCCGAGTACGGTAGTTCCCCCCGGGTCGGGCGATCGCCGCTTGCCGAAGCGTTGTTGACGATCACGCCGCCGCCCGAGCGCCGCATCCACGGCGCCGCCGCGCGCATCGCGACGAAGACCGCCCTCGCATTGACGGCTACCAGCCGGTCCCAATCGCTCGGCCTGTAGGCCTCCAAAGGCGCAAGCCGGCCTTCGCCAGCGTTATTGACCAGAATGGAAAGGCCACCGAGCTTTCTGGCGGCCGCCTCGATCACCTCCGCGAGACGGTCCGGATCGCCGACGTCGGCCTGCCAAGCCGTGGCACCGAGTTCTCGCGCTGCTGCTTGGACTCGCGCTTCGTCGCGGTCGACGATCGCCACGGTGGCTCCCGCAGCGGCAAAGCGCCGGCAAACGGCCAGGCCGATCCCCGATGCGCCACCGGTCACGACTGCAACTTTTCCTTGCACTCGTCGCCCCTTCTTCTCGATCCGGCGCCCAGCGCCGTCAACGCCGGCCGCTGCATGGCTGCCCATGCAGCCCTCGACCGGACCCGCCCGGCACCTAGTTCATGCGCGCAATCACATCCTCGGCGAACCGCTCGAGCCCTGCTTTCTTCTCGGCCAACCCGCAGCGGGGAGAACTACCGTAAAGGGCCCACGGCAGGGTGAGCAGATGCGTTACCCCAACTTCTTCGAGGCGCCGGTATCCATCCACGTCGAAGGCATCGGTAGCTGAGGCGAACACCGCAAAGGGAAGCCGCTCGCGCCCGTACTCGCGCCGGTAGCGCTCGATCCTCGCGATCGATCGCGCCAGGCCCTCGGTCGAGTCGAGGTCCGAGATCCACCCATCGAACAGGCGGGCCGCGCGCCGCAAAGCCTTCTCGGACATGCCCCCGCCGTAGATCGGAACCGGCGCCACGGGCGCCGGCGTCATCTCCAGCGGCGGGAACGAGTAGTAACGCCCGTGGTGCTCGACCATTTCCCCCCGCCAGAGCTTGCCCAGCACTTCAATCATTTCCTCCAGGCGCCGGCCCCGGTTGCGAAAATCCTGCCCGAGCAGCTCGAACTCCTCGCGCATCCATCCGACACCAACGCCCATGTCCACCCGGCCGCCCGAGATCACCGAAGCCGTGGCCACCGCCTTGGCAACCAGAAACGGGTTGCGCATGGGTAACACGTAAACGTTCGTGACGAAACGGATCCGTGTCGTCACGGCGGCCATCGCCCCGATGGCAACCCAAGGATCGGGCCACGGCGTAAACGGAGGCCAGCGCGGACGCCCGTCGTCCGTGTACGGGTAGCGCGACCCAATGCGGGCAGGATGAACCACGTGGTCCGACACCCCCACGTAGTCCCAGCCGCTCGCCTCGGCGGTGCGCGCCAGCTCGCACAGCTCATCCACGTCGGCAAACGCCAGCGCCGCAGCAAACTTCATCGTTTCGGTTCCCTCACCGCGCCACCGCCGCGCCGTCAACGAGCAGCGTCGCGCCGTTGACGAACGAGGCGCGATCCGAACACAACCAGACGATCGCTTCAGCAACCTCCTGCGGCCGCCCCAACCGTCCGGCCGGCAGAGTCGACAGAACAAGCTCCTTGACCGAAGGGTCGGCAGCCATGGCGGCTTGGAGCATCGGTGTATCGGTGCTCCCCGGGCATACGGCATTGACCCGGATTCCAGCGCCCGCGTTCTCCACCGCCGCCGTCTTCGTTAAGCCAAGCACGCCGTGCTTCGATGCGCAGTAGGCCGCCATCCCCGGAGTGGCTACGATTGCCGAACCCGAAGCAACGTTGACGATGCTCCCGCCGCCAGCTCCTCGCATGTGCGCGATCTCGTGTTTCAAGCACAGAAATACGCCCGTCAGATTTACTGCCAGCACCTGATGCCAGACCGCGAGATCCGTCTCGGCTACCGGCGCTGGCACCCCTGTAATCCCGGCGTTGTTGACTGCGCAGTTCATGGCGCCAAACGAGCGCAGGCACGCCTCGACTGCAGCCGCTACTTGGGCTTCCTGGGCAACGTCTGCTTCGAACGCCTCGACGCGGCCTCCCTGGGCGCGCAGCGCTTGCGCAGCTTCGGCCAATGCCGGTCCGTTGCGGTCACAGAGCAAGACTTTTGCCCCTTCCCGTACCAATAGCTCGGCTGTCGCCCTTCCAATCCCACTAGCGGCACCGGTGACGAGGGCCACTTTTCCGGAAACCAAACCCGTTCGTCCTTCCACCACGGGCACCCTCCCATCGCGGCTGGCCAGCCGCTCTCCACCGTCTAATCGCCGCGCCAACCCGTGACAACCGGCTCGACGCCCGAAAGCGGCCCGCCCGCAGGGCGTGTGCAGGCGCAGCTCCGCACTTAAGGCTTTTCTGGCGTGACTTGCGCCGCGAGCCTAGACTCCGGGCGAACAGCGTCCCCTGGGGGCGCCGCCCTGCTCAGGAGCAATCGTGAAGTTCGGAATCATTCCCCCCTACGCAACTGCCCCCGCGGACGATCCCAACTTCGTCCGCGCATTTGCGCGCTTGGCCGAACGCCGCGGCCTGGAGTCGATCTGGGTGGTCGAGCACGTGGTGATGCCAACCGAATACCGGTCGAGGTATCCCTACGATCCGAGCGGGCGATCGCCGTTGCACGCTCGGGTGGGACTGCCGGACCCACTCGTCTGGTTGGCCTATGCCGCGGCCGCGACCAAACGGATTCGCTTGGCCACCGGGGTGCTCAACCTTCCTCAGCGCAATCCCGTCCTCCTTGCAAAGGAGCTGGCAACGCTCGACCGGCTCAGCCAAGGGCGACTCGAAATCGGCGTTGGGATCGGCTGGCTGCGCGAGGAAGCACAAGCCCTTGGTGTTTCGTTCGAAGACCGTGCGGCTCGCGCCGAGGACTATCTCAAGGCAATGCGCGCTTTGTGGTCCGAACCGGTGGCTTCCTACGAAGGGCCCTTTGTGCGATTTCGCGACGTCGTTTGCGAACCGCGCCCGCTAGGCGGCAGCGTTCGCATTGTGATCGGCGGGCACACGCCGGCTGCGGCTCGGCGCGCTGCTCGGTTCGGGGACGGGTTCTTCCCCCTCGGCCCCGGCTCTCGCATCGCCGAGCTTCGTGCGATGCTCGAACAGGAGGCCCGCCGCATGGGGCGCGACCCGAAGGCGATCGAGCTGACCCTTGTCGGCTCGCCCGACCAGGCAGGAGCCGAGCGATGCGCCCGCCTTGGCGCAAGCCGCATGGTATTCGCCTCTCCCACGGGAGACCTCGAGAAGCTCGACCGCATCCTGGCCGAGTTTCAAGGAGGCGTCGCCAAGCGGTTTGCCGATTGAGCGCTCCGGCGCAAGGCCGGCCCGTCCCGCGCCAGGCCGCGCTTTACGCGCCGGACCAGCCCTCGTCGAGCGGCACGAGGTAGTCAAGCCGAAGCCGGCGCCGCGCGAAATACCAGCGCCCGTTCAGCTTGCGGTACTCGTCCTCGTAGCGGCCGGCACCAATCATGCTGCGGCCTTCGATCACCGCTCTGAGATCCAAAGTGCACGTACCCCTTGCGGAATCGCTCGAAAGTTCCTCGATCAAATGGTTGTGGACGAAAGGCTGAAACCGGGCCTCGCTGAACGACCGCCGGTACTCTTGCCGGATCTGTTCGCGCCCGACGAGCGGCGGGCGATCTCCCGTGTCCATGGTACCATCGGGAGCAAACAGCTCGGCGGCCCCGTCGGCGTCCCGCCGCCACACGGCATGGGCGTAGCTGGCCACCAACTCCCGAATGGCCTCGCGATCCTCGATGCGTGCGAGTCGCTGCTCGAGGGACATTTCCTCCGCCATTACACGACCTCCCTGGTGGATGCAGTCATGAGCGGCGCTCTCGCTCCGGCGCTCGCCAATCTACTCTCGGGAGAGCCCTGCCGCTAGCGCCCGCAATCGATCCGGTGCGTGCAAAGCCCGGTGTTGAGAACGGCCACCAACGGCGCTGCTGCGTGTGGCCAGCAGCGCGCGCTCACCGCCAGGGCCAATCGGCAGCGCAAGCCCTGCCGGTAGCACGTGGCAAGGCCGTCGAGTACAGTAATCAAGCACTGGGCAGGGATCGACCGGGAACACATTACATTGCGCAAGGCCGAGCTGAAACTGCCACAACTACGAGCCGAGCCGTCAAGCCGCAGCCGCGGTCATGTCTTCATGGTCGTCGTAGCTGCCGTATGCGGTCTGGGCGGAGGTCTCGGGGCCGTGGCCTTGCGCGAACTGATCCATTTCATCCAATCCACGTTCTTCGGGCCCTCGCGCGAGCTCCTCGACGTCATTCACGAGGTTCCCTGGACGTGGCGGCTGCTCGCCCCCGCGGTGGGCGGCCTGTTCGTGGGCCCGCTCGTCCACTTCGTGGCCCGCGAGGCCAAGGGCCACGGGGTACCCGAAGTGATGGAGGCCATCGCCTTGCGGGGCGGCGCGATTCGCCCTCGCGTCGTGGTAGTCAAAGCGCTCGCTTCGGCGATCTCGATCGGCTCGGGTGGCTCGGTCGGCCGCGAGGGTCCGATCGTTCAGATCGGTTCCGCGCTCGGATCGACGATCGGCCAGGTTCTCGGTGTCTCGTCCCGCCAGCTACGAACGCTGGTCGGCTGCGGCGCTGCTGCCGGAATAGCGGCGGCTTTCAACGCGCCGATCGCGGGAGCACTGTTCGCGGTGGAAATTCTGCTGGGCGACTTCGGCGTGCCCCAGTTCAGCCCGATCGTGATTTCCTCGGTCGTGGCAACCGTGGTCTCGCGCCACTTCCTCGGTAACTTTCCCGCCTTCGTGGTTCCGGCCTACGAGCTCGTCAGCCCCTTCGAGCTGCTTCCCTATACGGTCGTGGGCATCGTAGCCGGAGGCGTAGCTCTGGCGTTCATCTCGGTTCTCTACAGTGCCGAGGAACTCTTCGAGCGAATTCCGATCCCAGAGTACTTAAAGACGCCGATCGGTGGCTTGCTCGTGGGCGCGATCGGAATCGGCTTACCGGAAGTCTTCGGCGTCGGATACGGCAGCATCAACGCCGCGCTGACGGGCGAGCTGCCGGCGGCGATGCTGGCCATTCTGCTCGGCGCGAAGATTCTCGCCACCTCGATCACACTGGCCTCGGGCGGCTCGGGCGGGGTGTTTGCGCCGTCCTTGTTCCTCGGCGCGATGACCGGCGGCTTCGTTGGAACGTTCGTCCACGACCTGTTCCCGGCCTATACGGCCACCTCCGGCGCTTACGCGCTCGTGACGATGGGGGCCGTGGTCGGTGCCGCCACCCATGCGCCGATCACGGCGATCATCATTATTTTTGAACTCACCGGCGACTACCACATCATTCCCCCGCTCATGGCGGCTTGCGTGGTAAGCTCACTGCTGGCCACCTGGCTTCGGCGCGACTCGATCTATACGCTCAAGCTGCGCCTGCGAGGGATCGATCCGTTCAAGGAGGAAGATCCCAATCCCCTCAAGAACCTGCGGGTACGCGACGTGATCGACCGCAAACCCGAGACGGTGGATGCGTCGGCGCGAGTCTCGGAGGTTCTCGACGTCATCGTCCAAACCGACCACAGCGAGCTTTTCGTCGTCCCCGACCGCAACCGTCTCGTCGGCTCGGTATCCTTGGCCGAGCTCAGGCGGCTGTTCCTCGATCGCGACTTGCTCGAACCGATCGTCGTTGCCGAAGACCTTGCCGACCGCAGCCGGCCGCGGGTGCGCGAAGACGACGACCTCGATCTCGTCATGCGACTGTTCAGCTACCGCGACATCGGTGAGCTCGCCGTGGTAGACAGCCAGGACCCGAACAAACTCCTCGGGTGCGTCAAGCGCCGGGACGTGATCGAAGCCCGAAACCGCGAGGTCATGCGGCGCGACTTGGCCGGCAGCCTCCCCGGTACGATTTCGCTCGTCGCCAGCGCCAAGCGGGTAGACGTAGGTGACGGCTACGCAGTGACCGAAGTGCCGGTTCCGCGCGCTTTCTTCGGCCGCTCGCTGCGCGAGCTGGACTTGCGGGCGCGCTACGGTGTGGAAGTAGTGTTCATCCGCACCCGTGCGGCAGAAGGAGACCGGTCCCACCTGATCGTGCCTACGGCCGACGAAGTGTTGCGGGAAGGAGACCGCTTGATCGTGGCGGGCCCGGCTGAGGCTGCCGAACGGTTCGTCTCCATGTAGCCGGTGGCCTTCCGAGACTTGAGCCCCGCCGCCTGCGGGGCTCACAATGGAGGCGAATGGAGGGGTGGTGTGGTATGAGTGGCAACCGATCGACTTTTCTTGCAACCGTTTTGTCCGTACTCGCTCCCGGCTCCGGCCACCTATATCTCGGACGCCGGCCGCGCGGCCTTGCCCTGCTGCTGGTCACATTCGCCGTATGGGCCGGCATCGGCGTCAGCCTCGCCGGTCCGGTCGCCTTGCGCTCGAACCTCTCGGCGATTCTCTTGCTCGTACCTTACGTCTTGCTGATCGTTCCGAGTGTGCGGGAGGTGCGCAGCAGCGACATCGAAACAACGGCCATCGACCGTCCGGCGTATGTACTGGTCATGCTGGCCGTCTTCGGGCCCCTGGCGCTTCCACTGTTGTGGCAGTCGCGCGCGTTCGGCCGCGGGGGAAAGATCGCCTGGACGATCGTCGTCGCCGCCGTCGTGGTGGTGGCCGTCTACGCGATCGTAGTGGCGGGACCGATGATCGAAGACCTGCTGCAACAGGCCTCCGGTCGATAACCCCAGGCGCTTTAGCGCAAGTAGGCGTGACCTCCGTCGATGGTCACCGTAGTCCCCGTAATATAGGAAGCCGCCGGACTCACCAGGAACGCTACGGCTCGCCCGATATCCCGCTCGCAGTCGCCGGCGCGCCCAAGTGGAATCGAGGCGAGCAGCGCCTCGAACTGCTCGGGCGCGAACTTTGACCAGGCTTCCATTCCAGGCGACATCGCCATCGGAATGATGGCGAGCACGCGGATTCCGTCCTTGCCCCACTCGCATGCCGCTGCCCGCGTCAAACTGCGGATGGCTTCCTTGACCGCGGCGTAGGGGCCGTATCCTTGCATATCCGGGCGCAAGGCTGCACCGGTCCCGATGTTCACGACCACGCCACCACCCTTCAAGTAGGGATAGCACGCGCGCATGAAGCGAAGCGCCGCCAGCGGACCCGTCCGCCAGCCTAGTTCGAACATCTCGTCGGTCACTTCGAGAATGGTCCCGAGCGGTACTGCCTGGGCGTTGTTCACCAGGATATCGACGGTCCCAAGTTCGGAAACGACGTGCTCCACGCAGGCCAGGATCTGGTCCGCCTCGCCAACATCGCAGGCGACCGGAATCGCCCGCCCTCCTCGCCGGGCAACTTCTTCGCACGTCGCCTCGAGCTTCGAGCGGGTCCTGCCCGCAACGGCGACTGTAGCTCCTTGATCCGCCAGAGCCAGAGCGATCCCTTGCCCGACCCCCTGCCCCGCCCCGGTAACGAGCGCAACTTTTCCTCGCAGTTCCTCCAACGTACACCTCCCGTCCAAACCTGTTGGCTGAAAGCCGCTAGGAACAAACGCGGGCTGGAAGCCGCCACGCGCCCGGGCTGCCTGAGGCCCCCGTTCGCGCCGCGCTCAGCCCGACTTCACTCGTTCTCGCGCCACGGTAGCGACGTTGGAATCATTAGCCGGCTGGCCGCGATATTCCAACGACCGTGCTCCTTGAGCAGGATGCTCGTCAGGTGCCCCTTGCGCACCGGCAACTCGTTGCCCTTCGGATCGCGCGCCCCGATCAGCGCGTAGCTGCCATCGACGAGGGCTACGTCTCCGGTCACGAACCACACCGCATCGATGTCAAGGTCGAGCGTGGTGTCCTTGAATACGGTCTTGTGCTGATGATCGAGAAGGGCTTGGATGGCTTCTCGCCCTTTCGCCATGTGGCCGTCCGGCTCGAGGTGGTCCCCATCGATCGTCCACATGGAAGCCATCGCTGCCACGTCGTGCCGGTTCCATGCCGCCGTAAAGTCGGCATACAGCTTGCGAATCGCGGCTTCGTTGACTTGATCCGGCCGAATGCTGGCAATGTTGCTCTTGACCGTTTCCGCCCCCGCCGGGAGGGCCGGGAGACAAAGTGCCACACCCAGAGACGCGAGCATCACAACAGCAGCCCTCATGGCAACCTCCTTGCCGAGACCGCCGCACCGGCGCCCCGCCTCGCCCGACCTGCTTCCTGCGGTCCCCCCAAGCGCCGGCGGGCAGCTGTCAGGCCGATCGACTGGTTTCGACTCCGTCCGTTTGTACTGCCACTTGGCGCAGACAGTCAACCGGCCAGATGGCCGCCTCTCACTTCGACCCGGCCCGCCCAAGCGCCGCCCGCATACCCGCAAGCAAGCTCTCGGCGCGCCGTTCGTCATAGAAGTACACGTACTGGGCGCGTTGGGCGTGGATGTCTTCCCATAGCTCGCCCTGCGGCGACAAGAACAACGTGCGCGGAATGTAGTCACCGTCCGGCGCGTACTTGCTGCTGAGCTCCCGGTTCGAATCCCGCTCGACGCGGATCATCACGAACTTCTTGGCTGCCTCGACCACCCGGGGATCGTGAAACACGCCGCTGTAGTTGCGGCAGTGAGGACACCAGTCCGTGTAGAAGACCAAGCAGATGGGTTTTCCGCTTTTGGCGGCGGCTTCGAGCCCCTTTTGGTAGCTCAGCCAGCCGATCTGCGCGTCGTTCCAGTCTCCGCCGGCAAGTGCCTTGCGGGGCCCGCCGGGACTGCCCAGCACGCCGGCGGCCACAAACAGCCCGGCAAGCAGCAAAGCCGCCACCGAGCGGGTACGTCGTTCTTTCTGCATCTGTCGATTCCTCCGCGGGCGCACCAGCGCTACTCGCTTGGGCGCCGGCCTAACAAACTAGGAGGCCCTCAACAGGGGCCTCCTGTTTATCTCCGTCAATGAAGCACCCAGGGTACCGGGACTGCGGCGGGAGAGCCAACCGAAAAAAAGCTACCAGTAGCGGTTCAACACCTTGGCGTACCCGGCTCGCCCAAAATCGGCGGAGCCGCGCTGGTGGACGCAGCTCATGATGCCGCGAATCGCATCGACAGACCTGTACCCGTGGTCGTCCAGCCACTCCTCGAGGGACCGCCGGATCTCGGCCAAGCGCTCAACGCCATGGCGAAGCAGCGCCGAGCACACCATCGTGACGTCGGCCCCCGCCATGATCATCCGGACGACATCGCCGGCGGTATAGATCGCCGTGGTCGCCGCTAAGTTTGCCCGCACCTGTCCCTTGAGCATGGCGATCCACATAAGCGGCAGGCGCGATTCGAAACGCGAGGAATACTCGAGCGTGGGAACGACCTGACACCGCTCGATATCGATTGTCGGCTGATAAAACCGGTTAAACAGCACGAGAGCATCCGCACCGGCCTCGTCGAAGCGAGCCGCCACCGACGCAAGCGCAGTGAAGTACGGCCCAATCTTCAACGCCACCGGGATGGTGACCGACGATTTCACCATCTCGAGGATCTCCACGTAGACATCCTCGACCGCCGCCGACGTCATCGTCGGGTCGGCAACCACCTTGTAGATGTTGAGCTCGATCCCGTCTGCCCCGGCGTCTTCCATCCGCGCAGCGTAGCGAAGCCATGGCCCCGGCTGTGCCGCATTGAGGCTCGCAATGATCGGAATGCGGACCACTCGCTTCACGCGCTCGATATGGTCGAGGTATTCCTCCGGTGTCGTGTGAAACTCGCCGAGCAGGCCCGCGTCGCCCGACAGCCACTCCACGCTGCCCGCGCTAATGGCCTGGCGGCACTGTTCCTCGAACAGCGAGTACAAGACCACCGCGCCCGCTCCTGCGTCCTCGAGCCGCTGGACGTCGGCGACCTCACGCGAAAGCGGGGAAGCGGCGACCACAAGTGGGCAATCGAGCTCAAAGCCCATGTAGCTCGTCTTCAACACGGCCATGACGGCGACCTCCGCCAAGCTTCCCGCCCGCCCTGCCTGGCTTTGCCACTGCGAGTCGCAGAGCGCGCAGCAAGCATTGTGCCATGGAGCCCAATACCACATTTGGGGGGTCGCGGCACTTGAAATCGACGGGTTCGAATCTTACGCCGTACCCGCCTTCCGCTAAGTTGCCTGGTGATCGAACAAAGTGGCAATGGCACGCCGCAGCGTACGGCACGG
>CAYZHO010000076.1:0-8277 GCA_964478045.1 uncultured Myxococcales bacterium
CACGCGCGGATCAACTTGGAGCCACGCTGGTACGTGGGGGCCTATGCGGCGCAGTACCGCATCGTGCAGGGCCACTTGATCCGGCGCTTCGCCTCCGAGCCGGAGTGCCTCGTCGAATACCTCGAGGCACTGGCCAAGATCATCCTCTTCGATATTTCGCTTGCCATGGATGCCTACATTTTCGGTGGCTTCGTAGAGCGGTCGCTGGCCGAAGCGCACGTGCGCGAAGCCCGGCGTGCCACGGACGCGCTTGAAGAGCGCGATCGGGCCGAAGCCAGGCGCGAGCAACTCCTCAGTATGGTGGTGCACGACATCCGCAGTCCCGTCACCGCCATCATGGCCACGGCTCGCGCGGGCCTGCGTAAGTTTCCCGACGTCGGCGAGGCGCCCGGCAGGCAGTTCTCGCTGATCGAAAGCAGCGGCGCTCACCTGTTGCAGATCATCGACAACATTCTGACCGTAGCCCGAATGCCGGGTGGCGAAATCCCAGTCCACCGCGAGGCGTTCGACGTCGCTCAAGTGGTGCGCTCATGTGTCGAGCAGCTCAGCCCGTTCGCTCAGCAGACCGGCCACACGGTCGAGCTCGACGCATCGCAACCCGTACAAGCCGAAGCGCTCGATAAGATGCTCGTTCGCAGGATCGTCGCCAACCTGCTGGTGAATGCGTTTCGCCATACTCCAAGCGGCGGTCACGTAAGCGTTTCGTGCGGGAAGCGGGGCGAGTCCTGCGTAATCGAAGTTGCCGACGACGGGCCGGGGATTCCCCCGCGTCTAGCCGATCGCCTTTTCGGCAGTTCCGAGGACGGGCCCGCTCGCAGTGACGGGGCCTACCTTGACACGGGGTTGGGGCTTCCGTTCTGCCGGTTGGCCTGCGAGCAGCTTGGAGGATCGATCCGCCTCGAGCCGGCCGAGCGCGGAGCGCGCTTCGTCGTGGAGCTGCCGTGCAAGTAGTCCGGCACCGTCGCTGGAGGCCGGGCGCGAAAAAAGGTGCGCCAAAATAGCGCACCTGCAAAAAGAGACGACTTGGGAGAAAACGACCCTGAACTCGCAAAAAAACCAGGGGCTGGCGACCTTGCAGTTATCGTCCGGGGAGGCTTGCGTACCTTTGTGAAGACGGTTCCCGCAAGGCCGCCGTTCCCTGGAATACGGTCCAAGGGGCCTAACCGAAGCATGCCCGACTGCCGCCTGCCGAGAGTCCCGGCTTGACCCCGTGGTTGGACCGCTTTTCGTCTAGCAACTTGCTTGCCATGTCGCTTGCCGGGAAAGTGCGCGAAATCTAAAGGGAGCCGTAAGGTGGCAAGAAGCGGTATTCTCAAGAATGAGAAAGAACGGGCGCTCAGATCCTCGATTTCGAGAAAAACCACGGGGCTCTCTGTTGTGCTATTTGCGGCGGTCATGTTGTGCGTACCGCTCCGTGCGGCCGGGCAAGCCGCTTTCGAGGGGATCGTTCCGGTGGAACTCCTGGCGGCCGACGGCGTGCGCGTTGCGGCCGAGCTGTACCCAGCGCTCGCTGGCGAGCGAGCCGTGGCGTTGCTGTTTCACCAGGCGGGCTCGAATGCTGCCGAGTACGCGCCGATCGCCGGCCGCCTTCGCCGGCTGGGCATTACGTGCCTGGCGATCGACCAGCGCTCGGGAGGGCGCATGTGGGGCCGGCAAAACCGTACGGTTGCGCGCTTGGGAGCCAGCGCCACGTTCTGGGAGGCTTACGCTGATCTCGAGGCCGCGCTTTCATGGGCGGCGACTCATCACCCGGGCAAGCCGTTGCTTGCGTGGGGAAGCAGCTACACCGCCGCACTGGTATTGCGGTTGGCCGCTGAGCATCCCGGCGAACTGACTGCCGTCTTTTCGTTCTCGCCTGGCGAGTATTTCGGGCCCGGCGAGCCGGTTCGCGCTTGGGCCGAGCGGGTTCGCCAACCGCTTTTCGTTACCTCAGCGCCTGGCTCGGAAGTGGCCGTGGCGAAGCGGATTTTTGAGGCAGCCCCGGCAAGGCTAAAGCGCCAGTTCGTTCCTGCCTCCGGGGTTCACGGTGCCTCAATCCTGCGAGAAGATCGAAATCCCGGTGCGACCGGGCCGGTCTGGGCGGCCGTGGAGAAATTCCTTGCGGAGGTCCTCGGGGCTGCGCCGGCCGCTAGCTCGTCGGGCCCGCCTCGGAATGCTCGTGGCGAGCACGGGTGCGCAAGCGAGTAAGCGTCCGTTCGTGATGAGCGAGCACCCCGCCCTTGCCCACCATGGCGAGCAGGCGCTCGAGCGCTGGCTTGGCCAGCTCGACCACTTCGCAGAACAGGCCGTTGATTTCGGACTCCTCGATGGCCTTGACCAGCTCGACGGCTTCTTCCGTGCTGATCCCGCTTCGGATACGCCGACAGGTGCGATCAACGAGCTTGCGGGCACGGGCAATTCGCTGGCGCAGATCCACGAGGAAAGGGCCATCGTCTTCGGCTACTTCCTCGGCCGCCAGGAGAGCCGAGAGAATCCGCGCGTGCAGCCGTTCGTCGCGCGCCATGCGCTGCCAGAGGCGCGCCAGCTTGCGATCCGAACCGTGGGCTGCGGCTAGCCGTTCGTAAACTCCTGCGATTTCGTCTTCTAGCCCGCGGCACTCGATCAGAGCTTCGCGCAAGTACATGTCGCCTTTTTTTGAGCATGAGCCGTGCCAGGCCTGCCGGTAGAAGCTCATTGCAAAGTGCACGTATTTTCACGCGGTTAGCCGGGCCGCCGGTGCGGTAGAAGGCGCGGTGCCAAAACGGCCATTCTCAAGTTTGAGAAACCACTGCACAGGCCTAGCTGATCCCCGGGCGGGCTTTCCTGAACTCCGTGATCGAGTATGCTGGCCGGCGAGATCGTGGCGACTGTCGGCGGGCCTAGCCGTGCTCAATAACGCAGGTGCGCAGGGCACGGCGGGAAACCTTGCAGGAGGGCAGGCCATGGCCGACCTTTCGACAGACTACATGGGGATGCGGCTCAGCACTCCACTGGTCGCCTCGGCTTCGCCGCTTTCCCGACAGGCAAGCACCGTCCAGGAGCTCGAACGGGCAGGAATCGGCGCCGTTGTTCTTTTCTCGTTATTCGAGGAGCAGTTCGATCCGCTGCCCGAGCAGCTCGACCCGCGCGCTCGTGACTGTCCGCTCGAGCGTGGCGATTTCCTGACGCGCCCCCATGAGTACCTCGAGCACCTTGCACGGCTTTCGGCGACTGCGGGGATTCCGATCTTGGCGAGCGTCAGTGTCTCGCGACCGGGCCGCTGGATCGACTACGTGCCGCACCTGGCCGAGGCTGGCGCGGCGGCAGTCGAAATCAGTCTGTATCCGGTCCTCGAGGACCCGTTTCTATCGAGTACGGCGATCGAGGCCGCAGCCGTCGAGCTGGTTGAAGAGGTTGCTTGGCGCAGCGAGCTGCCGATTGCAGTGAAGTTGCCGCCGTACCTCAGCGCTCCAGTGGCTTTCTGCCGGCGCCTCGTGGAAGCCGGGGCTCAAGCGCTCGTGCTGTTCCAGCGGCCTTATCACCCGGACATCGACATCGAGCGGTGCGAGTTGGTGACCGATCTTGAGCTGTCGGCACCTGCCGACGTTCGGCTGCCGGTCGCGGGGGTTTTGGCGTTGCGCGAGTACGTGCGGGCGGACCTTGCAGCCACGGGCGGCATTCACGATTTGGAGCAAGTCGTCGCAGTCCTGATGGCCGGGGCTAAAGTCGCGATGCTGTGCTCGGTCTTGCTCGAACGCGGGCCCGAGTATGCAGGAGAGCTGTGCAGGCAACTCAACGCGTGGCTCGATCGCCGCGGCTATAGCACTGTTGCCGAAGTTCGCGGGAGAGCGGAGCTGGCAGCCGGTGGGCTGCGCCGATACGCTGGCCTGCGCCCTGAGCGCGTCTACGAGGAGGTGGGCAAATGAGCCGGTTCAAGAAGATCCTGGCGACGACCGACCTGTCGCCGGAGTCGTTTTCGGCGGTTTCGTTCGCCGGGCATTTGGCGCGCGAGCAGGGCGGCAAGCTCAGCGTGCTGCATGTGCCCCACAGTACGTCGCTGGTCTACACGGACTTTGCGCCGCCGATCGACATGATCAATATCGACGCCGCCATCGAGAAAGCAGCCCGCGAGCGACTCGAGAAATGGGTGAAGCGGCATCTCCACGAGCTCAAGGATGTAGAAGTCATTGTGCGGCCCGGAATCACGCACGAGACGATTTGTGAGGTGGCATCGGAGATCGACGCCGACTTGATCGTAATGGCGACTCACGGGAGAAAAGGACTCGGCCACCTCGTTCTCGGTAGTGTCACCGAGCGCGTGTTGCGCGACGCACCGTGCCCCGTGCTGGTCATCAAGCCGCCAAAGCCCGTCGTGGAGAGCTCGCCGGCCTAAGCGCAGACGGCTGTTCCAAAGGGCGGAGCGGCGGGTTGACGATTCGAGTAAATACTCTAAGAGTGTTTGCTCATGGATTTGGACGTCGGCCAGCTTGCCGCTCGCACCGGGGTCAGCGTCGACACGATCCGCTACTACCAGTCCTTCGGGTTGCTCCCACCGCCGGCCCGCCGCGGGCGGCGCGCGTTCTACAGCGAGGAGCACGTCGACCGTCTCGAACGGATTCGGGCGATGGCGGCGCGCGGATTCTCGCTCAAGGCGATCCGGGCGCTGCTTGAAGCTGGTGACGCGAGCGAGTCCGACCGGCTGCTGCTCGCCGCTCTCGCCGAGCAAGGTACCGAGCCGCGCTACTCGAGAGACGAGTTGGTCGAGCGCTCCGGTGTTCCACCCGAGGTGATGCGAGCCGTCGAGCGGGCCGGGCTCGCCGAAGCCGAGGCAGGGCCAGATGGGCGGCCTGGCTACACGGATGAAGACCTGCGGATGGCACGGGCGGCGACCAAGCTGCTCGAGTACGGATTTCCACTACGGCGCCTTCTGGCAATGGCCGTTCGCTACGACCGCGCCGTGCGGCGGCTGGTCGATGACTCGATCGAGCTCTTCGACGAGCACGTGCGCAAGGCGGGCGACGGGGATACGGAAAAGGTCGCCCGCGCCTTTCGCGAGCTGCTGCCGGTAGCGACCGCGCTGGTCGCCTACCACTTTCAGCGCCGGCTCGTGCAGCGTGCTCTCAAGCGACTGAAACGCAAAGGACGGCGGCGCGAGCTCGGACGGGCTCTCAAGGAAGCTTCGCGGGCGCGGCTGCGGTTGGAATGGCGATGAGTCTGCCGTCTCCTGAGCGCAAGCAGCAGTTTGTCGAACGCATGTTCGATCGCATCGCGCCGCGCTACGACCTTCTCAACCGACTCATGACGTTTGGAATCGATCGGTCGTGGCGCCGCCGCCTGATCGAAGGCCTAGGGCTGGGGCCTGGCGCAACCGTCGTCGACCTAGGCTGCGGAACGGGGGATCTGCTCGAGGAAGTCCGGCGCCGCGGCGGCAAGCCGATCGGCGTGGACCTCTCGGCCGGGATGCTGGCTCTAGCACGCAAGCGCCAGGCCGAGTTCATGCTGATTCGCGGCGATGCTGCGTGCCTGCCCCTTAAGGACGCTTGTGCCGATGGCGTGGTGAGCGCCTTCGCGCTGCGAAACTTCGTGTCGATCCCCGGCGTGCTCGCCGAAGCGGCGCGGGTCCTGCGCTCGGGAGGGCGCCTGGGTATCCTCGAAGTGGACCGCCCGCGCGCGGCCTGGCGGCGCTTGGCCTTCGACACCTACTTCACGCGCGTCGTGCCGCTGCTCGGCGGGTTGCTGTCGCGACGCGAAGCCTACCGCTACCTATCCGCCTCGCTTGCGTACCTTCCGGAAGAGGCCGAGTTGGCCGCGATGCTCAAGAACGCGGGATTTACAGACGTGACGAAACGGTCGCTCACAGGCGGTGCGGCGCAGTTCGTGCTGGCGACCCGCGCGAGCGCTGCAGGGGGACAAGGGTGACCGGCTACCCGGGCCTCGGCAACCGGCCTGCCGGATCGCGCTTGCGGGTTGAGCGGCAGGAGGTGGGCGATCCACTTGGGGCCCTCGCCAGGTGGATTCACGAAAGGCCTTTGTTCTACTTCGAACATCCGGCGAGCGGGCGAGCGATCGTAGGCGTTGGCTTGGCAGCGGCGATCGCCACGGCCGGCCCCGAGCGGTTCAGGCAAGCGGCCGGCTCGGCAACCGAACTGCTCGAAGCGCTCGCGCTGCCGGAAGAGCGGCCCTACGTGCGGCTAGTAGGCGGCTTCGGTTTTGCTCCGGCGGAGGCGAGCGCCGTCGAGTGGCGGGAGTTTCCCCCGCTTTCGTTGATGCTGCCGCAGCAGGCGTGGGTTTGGAACGAAGGGCAGTGCTGGCAGGTATCGTGTGAAGCGGCGCTGGAGCTTCCCGGCCAGCAGCGAAGCGAGAAGGAAAGGCATTTTTTGAAGCACAGCCCCGAGCCAGGCGCGGGCGAAAGCGACGCCCAATGGCTCGAGCGCGTCGAGCGGGTCCTGGCTGATATCGAGCAAGGCCGGCTGCGCAAGCTAGTCCTGTCGCGCAGGCGCATCGAAAGGCTCTCGGGGACGCTCGACATCCTTGGCGTTCTCGATCGCCTGCGCGCGCGGCGCCGTTCGTGCTACACGTTCTTGGTCGCCCCTGGCGAAACTTTGTTTCTCGGCTCGACGCCCGAACTGCTGGTTCGCAAGCAGGGACTGGCGGTCGAAACGCAGTCGCTGGCCGGCACTACGGCCCGGTGCGGCCACGACGACGAGGCGGCGGCGCGATTGCGGCACTCCGCAAAGGACGCGCGCGAACAGGCGGAGGTGACGCGGGGGATCATCGAGGCGCTCGGGCCGGTGGCATCGCGCATCGCCATTGAAGGATCGCCGAGGGTCTTGGCAGTGCCCGAGGCCTATCACCTGCACACGCCGATTCGGGCCGAGCTTTGCCGCCCTGCTTCGGTGCTCGAAGTGGCCGGCCTCGTTCACCCGACGCCGGCCGTCTGCGGAACGCCGCGGGCCGAAGCGGCTCGGCGGCTGGCCAGGGAAGAACCGGAGCGCGGCTGGTTCAGCGGCGGGGTTGGCTGGATGGACGGCTGCGGCGACGGAGAGTTCGCAGTAGCGCTTCGTTCGGTCCTCATCGACGGCCACGCGTGCACTTGCTGGGCCGGTGCGGGCATCGTGGCTGGATCTTGCCCCCAAGCCGAGCTCGAGGAGACCGAGACGAAGATGTCGGCCGTCCGCTCGGTCCTCGAGGAATGTCTCGCGTGAACGTAGCCAGCGCCAATCGTGCGGCGGCCGCCGCGCTGTTCGACGCCCTGTATGCCGGCGGAGTCCGGCACGTTTGCATTTCGCCCGGCTCGCGCTCGACGCCGCTGGTCCTAGCGGTCGCGAGCCAGAGCCGGTTCCGCTGCTGGGTGATCACGGACGAGCGTTCGAGTGCCTACTTCGCGCTTGGTTTGGCGCGGGCCACGGGAGATGCGGTCGCGGTGATCACAACCTCGGGTACGGCCGTGGCCAACCTGGTGCCGGCCGCCTCGGAAGCCATGCGCGCTCGGGTGCCTTTGGTCTTCGTGACGGCGGACCGCCCGCGCGAAACGCGCGACAGCGGCGCTCCGCAGACGATCGCTCAGGCCGGCGCCCTGTTTTCGCACGTCCGTTTTCAAGCCGACTTGGTCACCCCGTTTGCCGGGCAGGCGGACCTTACGCGTTACTATCGCGCCGTAGCTGCCCGGGCGCTAGCCGTAGCTCGCGGAATCGAACCGGGGCCCGTTCACCTCAACGTTCCGCTGCGCGAGCCACTGCTCGACGAACGAGACTTGCAAGGCAGCCCCGAGCGCGAGCGCGCGGTGTCCGAGGCTGTAGCGTACGTGCGCGTCGAACGCGGTGAGCTCGGCCTTGGCGAGGCTCTAGCCAGCGAGCTTGCCGAGCAGTTGAGCCGGCGGCGGCGCGGCCTGATCGTCGCCGGTTGCGGTGCGGCGCGCACGGGCGAAGAAGCGCGGGCAATCGCCGGCCTGGCCCGGCGGCTTGGCTGGCCGGTCCTGGCCGATCCGCTGTCCGGTCTTGCGGGTGCGGCGGCGAGCGAGTGCCTCGCGGTGGGAGCTGCAGAGGTTCTCTTGGGCAGCAAGCGATTTTGCCAAGCAGCCGAGCCGGAGCTGATTTTGCGCCTTGGCGGCGTGCCGGCCGCCAGGGCCGTACAAGATTTTGTCGGGCGATCTGCTGCCGAACAGTTCGTTGTGGCACCCTACGGCGAGTGGCCCGACCCGTGGTTTCGCGCCACGCAGATCCTTTGGACGTCTTCTGCCGACTGGGCGCGCTCGGTCGGTGCGCGGCTCGAGGGCGGCCCGGCGGAGCGCAGGGGCCTTCTCGAGGTACTCCGGATCGG
>CAYZHO010000076.1:8287-11339 GCA_964478045.1 uncultured Myxococcales bacterium
GCCGATCGGTCTTGGCTGGACCTGTGGTCTCGCGCCGCTGCTGCCGCGGCAAGTGCGCTGGGCGCGGCGGCAAGCCAGCACTTCGAACTCGAAGGAGCGATCGCTGCGGCCGTGTGCCAAGAGGTTGGACCGGAAGGCGTGCTGTGGGTGGGCAACAGCATGCCGGTTCGTGACGTCGGTGAGTTCGTCGAGCCGAGCCGCCGCCCCCGCTTGTACGGCAACCGCGGCGCTAGTGGAATCGACGGAACGATCTCGTCGGCTCTCGGCCTGTGCGCCGGACTCGAGCGTCCCACCACGCTGCTCACCGGAGACCTGGCGTTCCTGCACGACGTTGGGGGGCTTCAGATCGCGGCGCGCTACGGGCTCGACTTGACGGTGGTCGCCATCAACAACGACGGCGGGGGGATCTTCGAGTTCCTGCCCCAAGCTAGGCTCGGGGCAACGTTCGAGGAGTACTTCGCTACGCCTCACGGCTTGAGTTTGGAAGCAGCGGCTGCCCTTGGCCGGGGGCGGCACTGGCGCGCAGCCGACCGTGGTGCTCTGACCACCGCATTGCGCGAAGCCCGCCGAGCGACAGGGCTTCGAGTCGTGGAAGTCATCGTGCAGCGAGCTGCCAACCGCACTCTGCGCGAGCGAGCTATCCAGCAAGCGCGGGCGGCCGTGGAGAAGACCCTCGGGGAGCTGCTGTGATCGAACGGTGGCGCGAGCTCGAGGTTTCGGCCACTGCCCTGCCGGTGTTTCAGTGGCAGGGCTGTACGGCCGCGGCTGGCGGCGGCAACGGGTCGAGCCTCGGCGAGCTTGCGGTCGTCCTGCTTCACGGCTTTGCCGGGGATCACCGCGAGTGGTCGGGCCTAGCGCCACTGCTCGAGAAAAGTGCGCGCATTCTGGCCGTCGACCTACCCGGGCACGGGCGCGCGACGGGCAAAGAACACTTGCTCCGCTGCACGATGGAACGCGCGTGCGAAGCCTTCGAGCAAAGCCTGGCGGACGTTGGGGTGGGGCGAGCGGTCCTCGTGGGTTATTCCCTTGGCGGCCGCCTCGCGCTGTACGCGGCGCTCGAGCGCGGTGACCGAATCGGCGCGCTGGTGCTCGAGAGCGCAAGCCCCGGGCTGCGCGACTACGGCGAACGCCGGCGCCGGCGCGTGCGCGATCAGCGTCTGGCCGTCTCGATCGAACGCGAAGGCATCGAGGCGTTTGCCCGGCGATGGAGCCGCGAGCCCGTCATTGCTGCATACGAGCGGCTTTTGGGCGAAGAGGAGCGCATGCGGCGGTTGAGGATGCGGCTCGATTGCTCGCCGGCGGGCCTTGCGGCCAGCTTGCGCGGCATGGGCGCCGGGCGCCAGCCATGGCTCGGCGAGCGCCTAAGCGAACTTCGGATGCCGGTGTTCTTGATCACCGGCAGTCTCGACGAAAAGTTTTGCGGGATCGCCCGCACAATGGCCGGAGCGATTCGCGGGAGCACATGGGAGGCCGTCGAAGGGGCGGCCCACAACGTGCACGCCACGCATCCGGCCGAAGTCGCCCGCATCGTCGAGCGGGCGCTCGAACAAGCCAGATCGAATCTACATGCGTGAGGAGTGAAGACGTGATCGAGTGGCAAACAGCGCACGAGTACGAAGACATCACCTACCGTAAGGCCGAAGGAATCGCGCGGATCGCCTTCAACCGGCCTCACCGGCGCAACGCGTTTCGCCCCCAGACGATCATGGAGATGATCGACGCGTTCGCCCGTGCGCGCGAGGATCCCGAGGTGGGCGTGGTGATCCTGACCGGCGAAGGAAATGAAGCATTCTGCAGTGGCGGCGATCAAGGAGTGCGCGGCGACATGGGCTACGTCGGCCCCGATGGCGTTCCGCGGCTCAACGTTCTCGACCTGCAGAAAATGATCCGCAGTTTGCCCAAACCGGTGGTTGCGATGGTCGCCGGCTATGCGATCGGCGGGGGGCACGTGCTGCACTTGATCTGCGACCTGACGATTGCGGCCGACAACGCGCGATTCGGCCAGACCGGGCCACGCGTGGGAAGCTTCGATGGCGGATTCGGTGCTAGCTATCTCGCGCGGGTGGTTGGGCAGAAGAAAGCCCGCGAGATCTGGTTTCTGTGCCGCCAATACGATGCCTACCAGGCGCTTGAAATGGGCCTGGTCAACGAAGTCGTTCCTCTCGATCGCCTCGAGGAGACGACGGTCGCCTGGTGCCGCGAGATGCTCGCCCTCAGCCCAATGGCGCTTCGTTGTTTGAAAGCGGCGTTCAACGCGGAAACCGACGGTATGGCAGGCATTCAAGAACTGGCCGGCAATACCACGCTCCTCTACTACATGACCGAAGAGGCTCAGGAAGGCCGAGACGCGTTCAATCAGAAACGCAAGCCCGACTTCAGCCGGTTTCCGCGCTTGCCGTAGGTCCGCCGGGAGGCCGAGGTGGCGGCGCGCACAAGGCCGAGGAAACGATCGGTGCGGCCCGAGTCACGGGCGGCCGGCCAAGGCCCCGGCGAGCGCGAGCGCCGGCCGGCAGGCTGGCGCGTGTGGTGGCTCGCGGTTCGGCCGCGCACCCTGGTAGCCTCGGTCGTGCCGGTGCTCGTCGGCCTGGCGGCAGCCGCCCGCGAGGGGCCGATCGACCGCGCCGTCGCAGGAGCGACCTTGGCCTGTGCCGTGCTGCTGCAGATCGCGACAAACTTGGCCAACGACTACTACGACCACGCCCGCGGCGTCGATACGGGGGAACGGCTCGGGCCGCTACGGGTTACGCAAGCCGGCTTGGTCTCTCCCGCCACAATGCGCGCCGCGACCATCGCGGTGCTGGCGGCGGCTGCTGCCATCGGGGCGTGGCTCGTGCGGATCGGGGGGGTGCCGATTGCGGCGGTCGGCGTTGCCTCGATCGTCGGCGCCGTCGCCTACAGCGCCGGTCCGTGGCCGCTTGCCGCCTACGGCTTCGGTGAGGTCATGGCGTTTTCTTTTTTCGGGCTGATCGCCGTCTGCGGGACGTATTACCTGCAGCGCGGCGCGGTAAGTGCCGTCGCCGCAGCGGCCTCGATTCCCATCTCGTGCCTCGTT
>CAYZHO010000077.1:0-10977 GCA_964478045.1 uncultured Myxococcales bacterium
GTGCGAGACCAAAGGGTTGTTGCCGACGATGAGGGCCACGTCCGAAGTCTTGAAGCTGTGGGTGCCGGCTCCCCACATGCCGATGCGGCCGACGGCGACCACCTTGGCCGATTGGTCGATCGTCAAGCTGGTATAGAGCGAGGGCGAGCCGAGCGCATCGAGCCAGGCGCGTACCACGGCCATCGTGGCCGAGTTGAAGTAAGCACAGGTACCGCAGTAAACGGCGACCGAACGGGGTCCGTTTTCGCCGATGATACGTTCGAGGTGTTCGGCGATCTCGTCGAGAGCGCGGGAGCCGGAAATGGGAACGTAAGAACCGCCAGCGGTTCGCTTGAGAGAGCCGTGCAGGCGCTGCGGCCCGTGGATCTGCGCCGGTAACGAGCGTCCTTTGATGCAAGTGTACCCGCCGCTCATTGGGTCGCTCGGGTCGCCGCGGACTCCCACGACGCGGCCTTCCTCGACGTCGACTTCGATCGCGCAGAAGGCCTGGCAGATCCGGCAGAACGATTTCTTGGTTTCGACGATTGCTGTGAGCTCCTTGGACGTCGCGGCGACTCAGGGTGCGCCGTCGAGCAACTCCTTGAAGCCGGAGGGCGCGTGCGGTCCGTAGACGACCTGCTCGCACAGGCCGATGCCACGCCGCTGGCCCGCGGAGGTGAAACAGAGCTGATGCACGTGAATGCCGGAGGGGACAAGCGGATCCGCTTCGGCGAGATTGACCGACAACCCATGCAGCGCTTGCTCGCCTTGCCACATTCCGTGGCCGTACTCGGGGTGGCCGTATCCGATACCCTGCATCTGGAATACGAGCTGGGGGCGGTACTCGATCGTCAGCGGATCGCCGAGATCCGGAAACATCGTAACCTCGATCCGCGATGCCCGCCTGGTCCCCTTGACCCACTCGATCGTTCGTTCGATGCGCGAAACTCGCTCGACTCCTTGTTCGGAGAGCACGTCGAAATCGTCGTTCGGAGTCCATGCGGGTGCGATTGCCGCGTTCGTGTAGAACCGACGGCCCTCGCGGTCTTCAAAGATGCCGAAATGGGTGCAGATGTCGTCGAAGTGCGACGGCGCCCACATCCAGAACACTTCCGGTGGGGACGGCGGAACCCCTGGCTGGAACTCGCCAACCGGGCGCACCCCCCAAGAGCGATCCCGAATCCCGTACGTCGATGCGGCAGAAACTTCCGTGCGCTGACCGCCGGCCACGACGTAGCCTTCCCACATGCCGAACTGGGTGAAGCGGGAGGTTTCCATGATCAGGCGCTCATCGCGATACATCAGCATCGGTGGCTCCTCGAGCGCCGCGTTGCGGGCGCGAAACGTCAGGTCTGCCTCGATGCCCGTCTCGTTCGGAGCGACGACGACCCGCACCACTCGCATGGGTTCGAGCACTTCGATCGTCAGCGGCCCCACCTGAGTTTGGCGCTGATTCGGGTGGAGTCGCCGCGACGCGATCAGCGAATGCTGCCATCCGTCCGCGCGGGAAATACCGAAGCCGGCGTCTGCCACCAGGCGGTTCGGGTACATTCCCTGGGCAATCTCGAACATGAAGTCGCCGTCGCGCGACAGGCCGGAAAACCAATAGCGATCGTAGAAGTTGAGGTCGCTCGTGGCTGGATGAGCGATCGGCCGCGCGGTTTGGTGAATCGGAAAGTCGTCGTACGAACTGAGCATCCTCTCTCGCCTCCAGTGGCGGGTTTCGCTACTTTGCGACCCTGCGCCGCGCAAGGCTAGCGAAAAGCTCGGGGTTACGGAAACGGTAAGCTACAGCCCGTAGCCCCCGTCGAGGTAGAGCGTTTGTCCAGTGATGTAGGCTGCCCTGCTCGACGCGAGGAAGACAACTGCGTCGGCCACTTCTTCGGGCCGGCAGAAGCGGCGGAGCGGAGTGTTGGCGATGGCCGCCTCGATCCAGCGCTCGTCGAGTTCCCCTTGCTCTTTGAGGCGCAGGAACATGCCCGCCTCTACGACGCCGAGCGCCACTGCGTTGGCACGGATTCCGTAGCGCCCTTCTTCCCGCGCGATGCCGCGCACGAGCGCTTCGACGGCCGCCTTGGGCACCACCGAGAGCGCATCGCGCACCGGCCAGCGCCGCAAGCCCGCCGAGCTCACGTAGACGAGCGAGCCCCCTCGCCCGCGCAGGTGAGGTAGTGCCGCCCGGGCTGTGTGGAAGAATCCTCCGACGTCCGCGTCGATCACGCGGTGAAAATCTGCGGGGTCGATCTGCCCGATGTAACGCATCGGAATCGAAGATCCCGCAGCTACCACCACCGTGTGAATGCGGCCGTATTCAGCTGCGATCCGCTCGAACGCCGCAGTCACTTCCTCGCCGCGCTCGAGCGAGAGCTGGAGCGTAGCTGCCCGCCGCCCGATGCCGCGGGCATGCTCGGCAGCAGCCTGTGCCGCACTGGCCCGGGTGCGGTACGTGAGCACCAGGTCCGTGCCCGCCTCGGCGAGACCGGCGGCGATGGCGCTGCCGATCCCGCCGCTAGCGCCGATGACGACGGCAACCCCATCGGGAAACAGCGGTGGTTGTCTAGCGCTCTGCTCGGCCGGCATGGCCAATCCTTGGTCGCCGGCCGCCGGCCGGGCCGCTACCTCGGCGGGCCATTCGAGACGGCCGCGTGGCCGCAGTCCCTGCGCGCCGCCTGCGGAGGCCTCCAGCCGCCGGCGCAGCCGGAACGCAAAGGCAGCGATCCGCCGCTCGTCGACCGGTGTGCCGTCGTCGTAAAAGAAAAGGAAGGGAATCTCCCTGCGGTGGCGCAAGAGGCTCTCCATGATCAAACCGTTGTCGCACCCCCAGCAAGCGGCCATCACCACGCCATCGTACGAGCCCAGCTCCCAGTTGCGCAACACGCTGCCCACGGCTAGCACCGCGCCGCCCACGGTTGCGGGATCGAGAATCTCGCGCGCCCGTGCCAGAGCGGCCGGCACGTCGGGCATGGGCAGCCACGGGTGGGTTCGGCGCGCCAACTGGTAGAGCCGCCGGCGTAGCGGTCCCATCAGGGCACGGTAAGTGCGAACCTGGCGGGCTGGCGCGCCGCGACCGAAGAGCAAGTGCGGGTGGACGCGGGTCAGGTATTCGAGGAAGTCGCACAGCGGTTCGACCACCAGGCGCACGCCATGATCGGCTAGCAAGTAATAGAGCCCGCCGTTGGCCACGTCGTTGCCCTTGGTCAGGATGTCTCCCGATACGAAGGCGGTCGCGACCGGGCCCTGGCACGCGCGCCGAGGCTCGGTGGCAAACCAGCGCGCCGCATCGCGCACGAAATCCTGCATCTCGCGCCACCGCGACCACAGCACGTACCCGCGCCGTGCCCCGGCCGGCAGCGGCCGTTCGAGCAGCGAGATCAAGCGCTCGCCCCACTGCCGGTATCCGCGCTCGAGAACATCGCGGTCTTCTACCGCCGGCAGGTGGTAGACGTAGAGCTGGCGGAGGATGTCGGCTGCTGCCAGCCCCGTCCACACGAGCATCGTCATTGCCGCGCCGCCCGCGATTCGGACACCCGACACCGTGACGCGCTCGTCGATTCCCAGGCGGGCCAGCGACATCCGGTCCTTGACGCCAAACATGCCGGCGCGGCACATCTGGCCGCTGATCTGCATGAGGCGGGTTTCCCTATCGATCGGGTTGCGCTCGAGGTACTCGCGAAAGGCGCCCCAGACGAGCTGATACGACATGCATTCCTTGCCGGTGCAGTCATAGCGCGCGCCTTTGAAGTTGTCCTCGCTGAGGGGCGGGGCCGCGACGGCGTCGTAGCCGAAGGAGCGATAGACGGCCGCGAAGACCGGGCCGAACAAGTCGGCCGCGCTCAGAAAGACGTAGCGCACGCCGCGATCGAGGAACGCGCTGCGGTACCGGCCCCGGTTCACGAACTCGAGCCCGCGCGCACGAGCTGCCTGGCGTCGCTGTTGCCCGGATTCGGCAAGGAACTCGGCAACCGAATGGAGAAAGGCCTGAATGCGCGTGACGTAGCCGGCGGTTCCTCCGTGCCCATCGCTTTCCAAGATCGTGTGCGGGTAGCCTTCGAGCACTGCTTGGAACGCCTGCTCCACGAACGAAGCCGGGCCGCAGCCGAACGAGGAGAGCAGCAACGGGAAGACATCGCCGTCCCGGCGAGCCTGAACGGCAGCGCGCATGGACCGGCGCCCGTCGCCCCAGTAGACCCGGTCCATGCGCGGAACGTCGGGGTCGATGGGATAGCAGTCGGCGGGAATCGCCATGACGCCGTTTTGCCTGAGCAGCAAGGGGATCGTGGCGTTGATCGCCGGGTCGTGAATCACGTGGAGCTGGCCGCAAACGACAACCGACGGAATCCCGCGCTCGCGCGCCCAAGCGAGTGCCTCGCGGCCAAGGCGCTCGAGTTCGGCTTCATACTCGCGCTGGGCGCGGGCAGCCTCGCCGGCGGCGCGCCGCGCCGCCGACCGCGGAGCGCCGAGTGCCTCGGCGATCGCTGCGGCAGCCTCCAGCAGGTCGCCGCTTTCGAGGCCGCCGGCGAACGAAAGGAGCGGCCGAACGACGCGTGTTGTGCGGCCGCGGGCCTTGAGCGATTGCTCGACGATCTCCGGCATTGCCTGTTCGGTTACGCAAGTTTGCCCGCCAGGGCCGCGCGTGTCCGAGATGTCCCGGATCTTTGGAAACAGCAGAACCTGGCACTCGGCGTCGCACACCGCGTGCGTGATCTTCGCCGGGCCGCACGAATCGAAGCTGTTGCAAAGCTGCTCGCCGGCCGCCAGGGACGAAGGCTGCGGTTCGAGAACGCGCGGCGTAAAGCCAAGCTCGCGTACGAGCGTGGCCAGCCACGGTACGTGGCCGGCCAGTGCGCCCACGGCGGGGATGGCAACCGACCGGCGCGACCCTCGGGCGGGTCCTGTTGCGGCAAAGCGCTGCAGCAGTTCTCGCCGGGCTTCGAAGGGATTGGGCGCCCCTAGATCGAGCTTGCGCCGGGGGCCGGCTGCAACCTCGAACTTGGGACAGGCGCCACCCGAGATCGCCACCCTGCGCTCGTTGCCGAGCCTAATCGTCGTGCGTTCGATGGGACACATGGTCTGGCAGGCCGGGTCCTTACACTGGAACTCCGAGCGCTCGGATACCTCGGCTACGAGAATTCTCGCCACATCGAGCCCGGGGGCTTCCATGAGGCGCTCGGCGCCGAGTGCATCGATCGCACAGAGAGCAATTCCCCAAGCACCCATCGCACCCGGGTTTGGTGGAACCACGATATCGCGGCCCGTGACGGCCGCTAGGGTCCAGGCAAGCGACGGGTTCGATGCCGGTTTGCCCTGGAAGAACACCGTGCGGCCGAGCGTCCGCTGGCCCATGACGCGGCTCAAGTAGTTGTTGATCACCGAGTATTGGAAGCCAGCGAATACGTCGCTCAGCGAAAAGCCTTCCTTGATCGCTTCACCCGCGGCTTCGGCCACGTACACGGTACACATCTGGCCGAGATCGGGAGGACGCTCGGCCTTTGCGGCCATCTCGACAAACTTGCCGATGTCGTGGACGTCGTAGAAGTTGGCCTGCTCTTCGAGGAAGGAGCCGGTGCCGGCGCTGCACGCTTTGTTCATGTCGCTCTCGACGATCCGGCCTTCCGAGATCCGGATGTACTTGGCGTCCTGTCCTCCAATTTCGATGACGGACAGGTCGCGGCCGCCATCGCGGTCGCAGCGGATCGCAGCTCGCGCGTGCGCAACGATTTCGTTGAGAACGACAAGCCGCTCGCCGAGCTCGGGAAAGACGGTGCGCACGAGAGTTGCCACTGCTTCGCGGCCGGAGCCGTTGACCGGTACCGCGCGTACGTCCGGCCGGCCTTGCTCGAGCAAGGCGGCTACCAGCCGGCGCGCCGCGTCGACCGGATTGCCTCGAGTGCGATCGTAGACGTCGGCGATTGGCCTGCCGTCGGCCACCGCTGCAAGCATTGCCTTGGCTCCGGTCGAGCCGAGGTCAAGCCCGAGCACGCTCGGCGCGCTAAGCGGCGCCGGATCGAGCTCGGGCAGGTGCGTGACGCGGTCCTTGTAGGCGCTGGCCGGCGGGTGCACCGAGAAGCGCCGCGGTCGCGGCCGGATCAGTTCTCCGGGATCTCTCGGCAGCGGCGCAGGTTCGGCGGGCGCGTTGCTCCATGCCAGGGCCGCTGCTCCGAGGGCTTCAAAATAGAGGAACCCTTGGGGAACGGTCACAGGGCGGCCGAGGCAGCGCTCGAGCGCAGCCCGCAGCGACTCGATGCGCGCGCCACCGCCGATCAAGTAGACCGGGCCGCTCGTTTCGTTGCGCGCGAGCAAGGCGCGAGCGTTGCGGGCGATCGATGAGAAGTACCCTCTCAACAGTTCGGCCGCCGGCTTTCCCTGATTGGCGAAGTGGGTGATTTCGCTCTTGGCGAACACCGAACAGCGGGCCGTGATCGGTATCTCGCGCTCGGCCGCCGCCGCCAGGCGATCCGCTTCTTCCACCGAAAGACCAAAGCGCGCGGCCATCCGCTGGACGTTTTCCCCAGCTCCCGACGAGCACTTGTCGTTTTCGAGGAACTGGACGTGACGCATGCTCGACCCGTTGGCGCGGGTTTCCGAGCGCACGAGTACGCTGTAGCCGCGCGCGCCGATGCTTACTAGGTTGAGTTCACCGGGAAGCGTCGGGTCGAGATCGAGCGCGGCTTCCTGGCACGAGTCCTCCGGAAACACCATTGCTGGGGCCACAAGTTCATCGGCGTATGCCCCGGTGGCGCCAAGCAGCGTGCATTCGTAAACCTTTTGCTCGCGGTACCACTGGCGCAGAGCATCCATCGGCTTGCCTTCGTGAAGCACGTAGTCGTGGTGGACGACGCGAAGGGTCCCGTCGGCCGTGGTTTCGGCGATCACGAAGCTGGCCGATGCCTTTCCCAGGTCGCATCCGGCAATGCGTGCAGTCATCTTGCCTCCTGCTTTTCGGCTTGCATGTTTTCGAGAAACCGGCGTAGGACCTCGCGAGCGTCGTCGAGTCGCTGGGGGGAAATCCCGCGCGTGGCTCGCGCTAGCATCCGCGCTACCACGCCAAGAACCGGCTCGCGCAGGGCCCGCCCTTGCGCCGTCAAGTGGATGGTCAAGGCCCGGCGGTCAGTCGGATCGGGACGCCGTTCGATCAGGCCGTCTGCTTCCATTCGGTCGAGCAGTCCGGTCGTCGTGGAAGGCTCGAGGCCGGCGCGCCGTGCGAGTTCGACTGCGCGCAAGCCCTCTTCGTTCCACAGCGACATCAGGGCACCGAGGTAGGCCGGCTTGACGCGTGGCCCGGCGGCAGCCGCCAGTTCGGCGCGCAGGATGCTCGTGGCCACCAAAGTCGCGCGCGAAACCAAGTAGTACAGGCAATCGGTAGGGACTTCGGGCACGACTCCTGCTTCTTCGCCGGGGGCGGTCGAAGTCGTATTAGGTGGCCGGGCTTCCTTGCGCGGATCCATAATATTCGAAGCAGGATATTACGCAGCCGAACTACCTCTTGCAAAGAAAGGCTTGCCGGCTGCGTTGCCCCTGCGCTACGGCGTCCGCCGGGCCTGTGGCCTTGCCGGGGAACCTGCCGGCCTGGGCTCGGCCCGATAGCTCGCCACCGGAGACGGTCTGCCGGGGGCGAAAGGCTCGGCCCGGAAGTACTCGGCTGCTCGGCGGCAGTCCTTTACGAGCGCGATTCTATGGAGTCGAGAAACGAGAGAATCTCGCGGCTTACCAGGTCGGCCTGCTCGACGTTTGCAAGGTGGCGAGCCTTGGGCACGACGCACAGCCGCGATCCGGCGATTCGCTCGTGGATCGTTCGAGCCGCCGACACGGGCGTTCCGGGGTCGTCCTCGCCGACGATCACGAGAGTGGGACACGAGATCTCGGCCAAGCGCTCCGTCAAATCGAGTTTGGAAATTGCCTGGCAGCACCCTACGTAGCCGGCGACTGGGGTGCGCTCGAGTGTGCGGCGTATTTTTTCGACGGCCTCCGGGTGTGCGCTGGCCCACTCGGGCGAGAGCCATCGCTCAATCGTCGGTTCCACCTGAGGGCCGAGTCCCTCGTTGAGCACCGACTCAATGCGCTGCTTCCAGTTGGCGTCCCAGGTGGCCTGGTCGAGCTCTCCCCGGCCGCTCGTGGTGTCGCACAGCACCAGGGAGAGAACTCGGTCCGGGTGCTCGAGAGCGAGCACCTGGCCGATCATCCCCCCCATCGACAATCCGACGAAGTGCGTCCGTCCTATCCCGAGGGCGTCCAGCAGCCCAACGACGTCCTCTGCAAGTTGCTCGAGCGTGTACGGGCCGCGGGGCGCATCGCTTTCTCCGTGCCCCCGGGTGTCGTAACGAAGCACCCGGTAGCGTTCGGCACACGCCGCCGCCTGGGCGTCCCAGACGTGAAGGTCTGCCCCGAGCGCGTGACTAAACGTTACCACCGGCGCATCGTCGCGACCCTCGATTACGTAGTGGATGTTCACGCCGTTTACCGGAACCCGCGATTCCATCGCCGACCTCCTGCCAGCGGGCGCCCCGCCCTTACTTGGCCGTGTAGTCATAGAACCCCCGGCCCGTTTTGCGGCCGAGCAGGCCCGCTTCGACCATGCGGCACAACAACGGCGGCGGCGCATACAGTGGTTCCTTGAACTCCTCGTACATCGAGTTGGCCACGGCCATCGTCGTGTCCAATCCGATCAGGTCGGCCAAAGCCAGCGGCCCCATCGGATGGGCGCAACCTTTGACCATGCCCGCGTCGATGTCTTCCTTGGTTGCAAACCCCGACTCGAACATCCGAATGGCCGAAAGAATGTAAGGAATCAGTAAGGCGTTCACGATGAATCCGGCGCGGTCTTTCGAGCGGATCACGTGCTTGCCGAGCTGATCTGCCGCGAACTCGCTGGCCCGCTCGGCCGTTTCGGCGGAAGTCATGAGCGAGACGACCAGCTCCACCAGATTGAGGACCGGAACGGGGTTGAAAAAGTGAAGGCCGCACACCTGACTCGGGCGCTGGGTAACCACGCCGAGTTTCATGATCGGGATCGAGGACGTGTTCGAGGCTAGGATCGCCCGTTCGTCCTCGACGATGCGGTCGAGCTGCCGGAAAACCTCCGTTTTAACGGCTTCGTCTTCGAAAACCGCTTCGACGACCAGTTGCCGGTCGGCCATGGCGCCCAAGTCGCACGTGAAGGTTATCCGCCCGAGCGCCGCTTCGGCCTCGGCGCTTGAGATCTTCGAGGCTTTCACCGCCCGCTCGAGCGACCGCTCGATTCGCGCGCGCCCGCTGGCCAGGCATTCTTCGTTGCGTTCGTGGACGACGACATCGAGTCCCGCGCGCGCCGTAACTTCCGCGATACCCGAACCCATGAGGCCGCAGCCTACCACCCCGACTCTTTCGACCGCCATGATCCACCTCCTTGACCGGCGCCTCGTGGCACCCTCCAAGCGGCAGCGGGCAAAGCTCGCGGGAATCCTAACGCCGCCCGGCGCTTGAATCGAACCGGCCGGGGCCCGTGGCGGCAAACGGCACCGGGGCACGTTTTCGTGCAGTGGTCTTGACGACGGCCGAGAGTTGCGTCCGCCATGGAAAGTGCTGTGTAGCGGCGCACAAAGGCGGCCGACCCTGCAAGACCTCCTGCCTTCGGCCAAGCCCCAGTCGAGGGGGCGACAAGAAGCGCTGCAGCGGACTGCTGCGGCGGTGCGCCGGCGGGAAACCGAGCGAGGATGGCTGGCAAGGAAATGGCCCCACCCCCGATCGGGGGGTGCCACTGTTCGGGTGATGGCTTGCGGGCGGGCAAGGCTGCGGCGTTTTTCTGCGCGTGTGCCGGATTCCTACTGGTCCCCGGTTTGGCCTGGGCGTTTCGGGCCGAGCTGACTTGGACTGCTGTGGCCAAAGCGGCCGGCTACTTCGTCTATGTGCGCCAGGCCGGCGACTCGTACGGGCCGCCGATCGATGCGGGGCCGCAAGCTGCTGACTCGGCAGGCGAGGTCCGGTACGTGGTGGCGGGTCTTCCGCTCGGGCCGACGCTGTATTTCCGCGTGAGCTCGTACGACGCTACGGGCAAGGAAAGCGAGCCTTCAAACGAGCTCTCGCTGACCTACGCGCAAGTGGCTGCCGTCCTGGATTCGGACGGCGACGGCTTGACGAACGCCGAGGAGGACAAGGACCTCGACGGTATGGTCGATCCCGGCGAGACGAATCCGTTCGATCCAGACACGGACGGGGATGGCCTCGACGATGGCGTGGAGCGCGCACTCGGCACCAACCCCTTGGCTGGCGACACCGACGGCGATGGGGTCGGGGATGCGGGCGACAACTGCCCGCTCGCGGCCAACGCCGGCCAGGCCGACGCAGACGCAGACGGGTGGGGCGATGCCTGCGACGACTGTCCGGCGGCATACAACCCGGATCAGCTCGATCTCGACGCCAGTGGCGAGGGGGACGTTTGCGACGTTTGCGCGCTCAGCGCCCGGGACGATTGCGACGCGAGCGCTTCGGCTTCGGCTACGATTGGTCCGGCGGGCGCGGATCTCATCACTCCGGGCGCAGGCCTGCTGCTCGAGATTCCGGCTGGAGCGATCCCGGAACCGACCAGTGTCTCCCTTACCACCGGAGCCAGCGACGTGGGCTTGCCGGCGGGATCGTTCGTGGCTTCGACTGTGGTTGGTCCGCCGGGGCTAGCTCCGGTGGGAGGCGCTTGGCTTTCGATTGCATGGCCCGACGCAGACGGAGACGGGTTTGTCGACGGCGCGCCAGAACCCACGCCGGAATCGGATCTGCGCGTTTGGCTCGACGGACTAGAGCTCGGCGGTCCGTGCGGTGCTCCAGCCTTCCAGCTTCCGGCGTGCACGAAAGCGTGCTGCGATCCGCTGGCGAACCGCTGGCGGGTAGCGCTCGACTGGTTTGGAGCAGTGACCGTCGGCCGCGAAGTATGTGGAAATGGAGTCGTCGGGCCGTCCGAAGAATGCGACGACGGGAACACGGTCGACGGAGACTGTTGTTCGTCGCGCTGTCGCTACGAGTCGGCAGGCA
>CAYZHO010000077.1:10989-11196 GCA_964478045.1 uncultured Myxococcales bacterium
CGGGCCAGGAAAACGACGTGCTCGTCCTGCGCGGGCGTTTTCGAGCCAGCCAAGTCACGGCGACGCCAATCGCCAGCGGCATGGCGATCGAAGTACTCGACACTCACTTCCAGCCTGTATACGAGGCTTGGATTCCCCCTTCGGCCTTCCTGCGCGTTCGCGGCAAAGCCAACCAGTACAAGTTCAAAGCTGGCCGAACGCCGGTCG
>CAYZHO010000078.1:0-10996 GCA_964478045.1 uncultured Myxococcales bacterium
CGGTTCCGCGCGCGCCTCCTTTGGCGAGCCACCCAAGTTCGGCCGCCACCGCCGCCCGCCACCGGCCGCGCACGAGCAGGTGGCGCGCGGCGAAGCGGATTCGGCTGCGGTGGTAGGCATCGTGATAGGCCCGCGCGTGCGGGCCCCCGCTGGCCGAGGCCTCGAAATGGATCCCTCTCGCTGCGGGTTCGAAGACCACCCTCAATCCAAGTTGGCGTGCCCGCGAGCAGAAATCGACTTCCTCGAAATACGCGGGGAAGTAACCGCAGTCGAAGCCTCCCAAGCGCTTCCAGGTCTCGGCGCGAAACGCGCACATCGCACCGGTCACGTAGTCGACCTCGGCGGGGCGCAGCGGCAACCGAGCAGGCGCGATTCCCCGGCCGGCGTGCTCGGTAAGCCCGTTTGGCCGCACCACTCCGCCCGCGTGCTGAACCCGCCCGGTGCCAGCATCGATCAACAATCCCCCGACGACTGCCACCGACGGATCGCAAGCCAATACCGTCACGAGCGGCCCGAGCCAGCCGGGCTCGACGACGCAGTCCGGGTTGACCAGCGCGTAGACGAGACTGCCGCCGCGGCGCTCGCGCCACTCGATGGCCCGCGTCACCCCGCCGGCGAATCCCAAGTTCTTGCCCGCTTCGAGCAGTGTTACCCGCGCGTCGCGCCGGCGCTGGATTCGAGCGATCGCCTCAGCGTTGCCGCCGTTGTCGACTAGGACAACGTTGAAAGGTCGATAGCGCGTCGCGAGCACCCCCTCGAGGGCGCGCTCGAGCAACTCGCCACTGCGGTACGCCACTATGACGACCGTAGCACTGATCGCGGTCATGGGGCGATCTCCGAACGGTAGCGCTCGCAGACATCGGCAGGAGAGCCTCGCGCCGCAACCTTTCCATTCTCCAGCCAGATCGCTTCGTCCGCTTGGCGGCGCGCTAGCTCCAGGTCGTGGGTAACCAGAACGATCGCCGTTCCCGCCGCGCGCATCTTGTCTATTCGGTCAAAACAGCGGCGCCGGAACTCTTCGTCGCCCACAGCCAGCACTTCGTCGACGAGTAGAACATCGGGGTCCACCTCCGTCGCGACCGCAAATCCAAGGCGCGCTACCATGCCGGCCGAGTAGTTGCGCAGGGGTACGTCCTCCACGCCGCTTAGCCCCGCAAACTCCCAAACCCTCCTTTTGCGCCTGCGCACCTGTGAGAGCGGCATCCCGAGCAGCGTCGCAAACAGCTCGACGTTTTCGTCCCCGGTCAGCTCAGGATCGAAGGCGGCACCAAGGTCGATCAGCGGCGCGACGCGGCCGCAGACTTGCAGGTCTCCCGCCGCGGGCGGCACGATTCCCGCCAAGGCCCGCAGCAGCGTGGTCTTGCCAGCCCCGTTGCGGCCCACAACGGCTAGCATCCCGCCGCGGCGCACCTCGAAGGAGACCCCATCGAGCACTGTGACCCAGGTAGCGGTCAATGCTGCTTTTTCGAGGCGGCGCACTACCCACTCGCGCAGTGAGCGAGAGCGATCGCGCTCATGCCGCAGCCGCACGCACAGCCGGCGAACTTGCAGGGCCACGCCGCTTTCTTCGCTCATAAGTACAGATGGAACTTCCTTTCGAGGCGTGCAAAAGCCGCCCATCCGACCACAAGGGCCACCGCGCTCAATCCCAGTGCCACTGCCACCACCGCCGGGTCGGCTGCCCTACCCTCGTAGAGAGCCGCACGAAACAAGGCAAGCTGCCAAAACATCGGGTTCGCCCACAGAAACGCCCGTAAGTGTTGCGGGATTACTTCCGCTGGATATACGACGGGCGTAGCGTAGAACCACAGGAGGCTCAGGGCGTCGAAGAAATATCGCACGTCGCGAAAGAACAGGTTGACGGCCGCCAAGGCCAAAGCCAGTCCGGCAGCAAAAGCCGCCAGTGCTCCGAGCGCTGCCAGCAACAGGAACGGGTGCCAAGCGGGCCAGCTTCCCGTGACCGCCATGACGGCCGGTAAAACGGCGAGCGAAAGCAGCAGGTGGACGAGGTTGGAGGCCACCGCCGCAAGCGGGAATACGGCGGCGGGAACGGCAATGCGGCGCAGGATTGGCGCGCCGGCGATCAGGGACTCCATTGCCTGCACGCAACTGAGCGAAAGAAAGCCCCAGGCCAAGACACCGACGACAACATACAGCGGGTAGGCCCGAACCGCCGGAAAGACGCGCGCGAAGACCAGGGTTAGGATCGCCATGGAAAGCAACGGATAGGCGAGGCTCCAGGCGAACCCGAAAACCGAGCGGCGGTAGCGGACCTTGAGAGCCCGCGCCGCCAGTACCCACAGGCAATGCCTGTAGGCGAACAGTCGCCTGAGCGATCCCCCCATTTCGCTTATCGACCCCTACCAAGGATTGGCGAGCGGCGAGCCGCCGCCTTGAGCAGCCTTGCTCCACCGACCGCAGCCCGGTAGCCCGAAACCGCAATCGGCCCGAGCCGCCGCTCTAGAAACCGCTGCTGCGCGTGCTCGAGAAGGTCGATGCGAACCGGGCCCGCCAAGGCGGCGCCGCCCGCGTGCTCGACGACGGCTTTTTCTGCCACACCGACCCGCTGGCCGCGGCGCGCCAGCCGCCAGCACAAGTCCTCGTCCTCTTCGAAAAAGAAATAGCCCTCGTCGAAGCCTCCGACTGCCGAAAAAGCGCTGCGGCGGATGAGCAAAGCCACGGCCGGGACCCAGTCGGCGGGCCTCCCGCAGCCTGTGTGGTAACGCAGCGTTCGCCATCCCAACAGGCCGAGTGCGTGATTGAACGGGCCGAGAAACCGCATTGGTCTGTAGTCCTCGCCGCTTCCGGTCACGCGCGCGGCCACTGCCGCCAGGCCCGGCTCTTCGCGCAGGGCGCGCACCATTTCGGCCATGGCGGCCGGCTTGAGACGCGCGTCGTTGTTGAGGAACAACAACAGTTCAGCCGCCGTCAAGCGGGCGCCTTGATTGGCGGCCGCGGCAAAGCCCATGTTCGCCCGGTTGCGAACGATCAGAACCCTCGGTCCCGCTACAGGCTGCATCGGACGCGGAGAGGCGTTGTCGATCACGACGCACTCGTAGTCCACGGCGCCGCCTGCCGCCTCTTCTAGCGAGTCCACCGCCCGGACCGTTAAGTCCGGTGCGCCGTAGTGGACGATGACGACACCCACCGCAGGCTTGCGTCTCGACTGAGTCAACGCGCTATCTCCAGCCCGGCGCGACCGCCGGCAGCAAATCCAGCAGCCCAACTGGCCAACAGCGCTGCAATGACCGGCGACCACAAAATGCCCCGAACCGCGGAACGCGGCTGGCGCCGCGCCACCCACAGGGCACATCGGCCCAGCCGCCCTGCGCCAAGGAGGGCGGCAGACCAAGGCCGTTCGGCCAGAGCATACCCGGGCAGCCCGCTCATGCGCCGGGCCATTGCCGAAGTGCGGCCGAGCCGGAACTGGTGGGCCAACAGCTCGGTCCACCGGCACTCGTGGAAGTGCGTTGCCGCCACGCGCCGGCTACACGCCACGCGCCCGCCCCGAGCGGCGACGCGGCGGCAGAACACGAAGTCCTCGCCTGGCCACAAGTCGGGAAACCCTCCGGCTGTGTCGAACCATTCGCTCCGACACAGCAGAGCAGCCGAGGGTACGAGGTCGGGCCACCGCCGGGCGCCGCCCGGCTCGAAGTCCTTGAACTCCAAGAGATGCCGCACCCAAGAGACCGGTCTCGAGTCGCTCGGCCTCACAGCGGCTGCAAGGATCGCAAGACCGCAGCTCTCGAGCTCCTGCGCCAGCTCGGTCACCGCACCGGCCGGCAGCACACAGTCGGCGTCCACGAACAAAAGCAGGGAAACTTCGCCGGCACACTGGCGGCCAATGTTGCGAGCGCGGCCAGCAGTAACCCGCTTGCCGAGCTCGACCACTTCAACCCCCGCGATGCTTCGGGCGGCGTCGGCGCTAGGCCGGTCCGAGCACACGGCCAGGATTCGCGAAAGCGCAGCACCCTGCCCGACCAAGGACTCGAGGGCCCGCGCTATCGTCGCCTCACTTCGGTAAGCGGGAACGATCGCTGCGCACGAGGCCACTACTCGTCCTGGGTGACCCGCAGCACTTCGGCGACCGTCGTCACCCCGGTGGCCACTTTGTGCCAGCCATCCTCACGCAGGGTTCGCATGCCCCGCTCGACGGCCGCCGCCTTGATTTGATCGGCCGGCGCCCGGGCGAGAATGAGCTTGCGGATGTGGTCGTCTACCTGGAGGAGTTCGTAGATTCCGGTGCGGCCCCGAAATCCCGTTCCGGCGCACTCTCGGCAGCCGACCTCGCGATAGACCGCCGGTTCTCCGCCACCGGCTGCGGCCGGCAGCTCGCGCAGGAGATCTGGCCCCGCTTCCACCGGCTGGCGGCACGCCTGGCAAAGGCGACGTACGAGTCGCTGGGCAAGCACGCCCAGCAGCGACGACGCCAGAAGATAGTCTTCCACACCCATGTCGAGCAGCCGCGAGACGGCGCCGGCCGCATCGTTTGTGTGGAGCGTCGAGAAGACCAGGTGCCCAGTCAACGCCGCCTGGATGGCAATCTCGGCGGTCTCGGCATCGCGGATCTCGCCCACCATAATCACATCCGGGTCCTGGCGGACGATCGAGCGCAGGCCGCTTGCGAAGGTCAGCCCAATCTGCGGCCGAACGTGGATCTGATTGACGCCGCGCAACTGGTACTCAACCGGGTCTTCGATCGTAATGATTTTCTTCTCCGGAGAGTTGATCTTGTCGAGCGCTCCGTAGAGCGTGGTCGTCTTTCCCGATCCGGTCGGACCGGTCACCAGCAGCAACCCGTGCGGTTGGGAAATCAAGTGCGTAAACGCCGCCAGCGTGTCCTCGGGCATGCCCAAGCGCCCGAGGTCCACGATGATGCTCGAGCGATCGAGGATGCGCAGAACCACGCTCTCCCCGTAGAGGGTCGGCAAGCTCGAAACGCGCAGGTCGATCTCGCGCCCGACCAATCGGAGCTTGATTCTCCCGTCTTGCGGCAATCGGCGCTCGGCGATGTTGAGCTTCGCCATCAACTTGATGCGGGAGATGACGGCGGGAGCCAAACTCCGGGGCGGAGATTCGACGTCGTGCAGAACGCCGTCGATCCGGTAGCGCACCCGCAGCTCGTTTTCGAACGGCTCGATGTGAACGTCCGAGGCGCGCTGCTCCACCGCTCGCGAGAGGATCTGATTCACGAGCCGAATAACGGGAGCTTCGCTCGCGAGGTCGCGCAGGTGCTCGACGTCCTCTTCGTCTTCCTTGAGGACTTCGATCCCGCCCTCGACTCCGTTTTCTGAGGGCTCCACGCCGCCAAACAGGCGCTCGAAATGCTCGGTCAAATCTCGCTGGCGGACCAGAACCGGAACGACGCGCTTGCCCGTTACCAGCTCGACGTTCTCGATCACGCTCCCGTCGCCGGGGTCGGCCATCGCCAGGACCAGGCGCCCGTCCTCGACCCGAATGGGCAGAATGCGCGCCGAGCGCATATACTCGACCGACAGTTCTTCTACGACGGGGGGTGAGTCCGGAATCGCATCCCCGTCGATCAAGTCCACACCGTGAAACGCTGCCAGGATCGGCAGGAGATCGTCTTCCGACAGGAATCCAAGCTCGACCAGCATGCGGTCGAGGCGCTCGCCTTTTTCGACCGCAAGGCGGCGAATCTTGCGCAAGTCCTCCGCCGACACCTTGCCCGAAGCGAGGACGGCCGCTTCGAAACGGCCCGCACGCGCCGTCTCGCTCGCCGACGCCACGCTCTCCTGTCTCGTCTCGTTTGCCATTTCAGCCCGCCCGGCACCGTGTCAGGGCGCCTTTGATCCACGGCCGCGGGCGCTCGATCCCTCGGCCGAAGAAAACGGCCTCGGAGCCGAGCCGCCTCGGTGGCAATTTTACCCAGTTCAGGCGGTAACGCCCACATGCGAAGTTGAACAGGCAGTCGAACGGGCTACCGCCCGCAGAAGCAAGGCCTTTGGCTCGCACCACGGCCCGTGGGAGCGCAGCCACAAACCGCTCGAGGCGATCCAGCGCCAGGCACCCAGCACTCTTGCAGGCAAAGCTCTCGAATCCTCTAGCAACCTGCCCCCGCGCGGCCCTTGCCGCGCGATTGCGGTGCCGGCGGCCTGCGCCGAACAGGACCTCGAGTGGCACGCGGCCCTCACAGCCGGCGAGCAGTTCAGCCCGGCCATTGATCCGGCGCAAGCGGCGCTCGATTCGCAACCGCCGCTCGCAAGCAACAAAGTCGGTCTTGTCCGGCACTAGAAAGTCCGCTTCCACCGCTTGGCACCTGCCGACACTCGATCGCGCCAGCGCCTCGCCGGCGTTTGCGGCGCCGCCGACCGCCACGACCGCATTCAGGCTGAGCCCAGCCCGCAGGACGCGCTCTGCGATCGGCCCGGAGTCGGCCATGCCACGCGCCTCGATACCTTCTCCGGTGCGCCGGACCCTTCAATCCAGGCGCTCGCGGCCCCGCCAGAAATCGAGCAGATCCGCCAGCGTCCTTTCGAGCGGGATCGCCGGACGCCATCCCGTGGCCCGCTCGAGCTTGGCATAGGAACCGACCAGACGCTCGGCTTCGCCCTGGCGCAACCGCGCTTCGGCCACGCGGACTTCGATGTCGACGGTCGCCCGCGCCAGCAAGGTCTCTAGGATTTCTCGGACAGACACAGCCCGCCCGGAGCAAACGTTGTAGATCTCGCCGCTCTCCTCACGGCCAGCGAGGCGCGCGTAGGCTTCGACCACGTCGCGCACGTCGAGGAAATCGCGCTCGGCCGAGAGGTTGCCGACCTCGACGATCGGGGGAGTCAACCCGCGCTCGCAGCGAGCGATCTGCCGGGCGAAATCGCTGCACACGTAGCGAGGGGACTGACCGGGACCCGTATGATTGAAGGGGCGGACGATCGTAACGGACTGCCGGCCGGCGCGGGCCAGGCACGCTGCTTCGGCTGCCGCTTTGGACTGTGCATACGCGCCTCGGGGCCGGAGCTCGCAGCGCTCCTCGGCCGGTGGCGCTCCAACCGGGCGGGGGCCGTAGACTGCACCGGTGCTGACGAACAGGGTACGTGCTCCAACGGCGGCCGCGGCGTCGAGAACGTTCTCGGTTCCTTGGCGGTTGACGGCGTCGGCCAGCTCTGGAGCCGCTTCGGCCTCTGGCGCATACGCGACCGCAGCGAGATGAAAGACGACCGCAGGGCGTACGGTTCGGAGCACGCCAGCGACGGCCGCACGATCGCGAACGTCCACCGTGAAGTCGGCTCCCCCCGCCCGGGCAAGCGTCACCACGCGGCACCCGCGGCGCCGCAGCGCCGCGCATAGGTACGGCCCGACGAAACCGGTGGCACCGGTCACGAGCACTGGGCGCCTGCCGGTCATTCCTTGCCGGCGCGCCCGTATCGGTCCTCGAGGCGAACCACGTCGTCGAGTTCGGGAGTCGAGGTCTCAAGCAGCTCCACTGCGCCTTCTGCCTCAAAGCGATGGCGCAGCCCAGGCGCGATATGAAATACTTCCCCCTCGCGCAGTCGCAGAACGGCCGGCTGCTCGCCTGGGCCAGCCACGTGGAGGATCAGCTCGCCGCGCAGGACGTAGATCGTCTCTTCTTTTCTGCGGTGATACTGGTAGCTGAGCGCCTGCCCGGCGTCGATGTGAAGGATCTTGCCGACGTAGCGGTCTGTGTGCGCCCAGATCAGTTCGTAGCCCCAGGGCTTGTCGACGCGCTTGGGGACATTCTTGGATTGGCGATCACGCCAGTGGTTCACTGCCCGTTCTCCTATCGCTTGCCCGCACGGCCCCGGCTGGAACGAGCGAATCACCAGCCGTACCGGCGGAAGCCACGGCCCACGCCATAGAGAGCCGAAAGGCGCTGGGAAGTCTTGAACAACGGGGAACTTCCCAAGCTGCCGAGGCCACTCAGCTCCACCTCGACGCGCAACTGCGTCTCGTCCGGATTCACCCGGTTGATCACGCCGATGTCGACCGCCCAGCATCCACAAGCCGAGCGGTAGCGAATGCCTCCCCCACTTTCCACCAGCGTGCTCCCTACGAAGTCGTAACGGCCGCTCAGCCCCACGCTCACGCGCTCGCTCAACGCGAAAATAGCGCGCCCCTCGGCGGTCTCGAGCACTTCGCCGCGCACGAAGCGGTAGACGGCCTGCAGCCGCGAGGCCGCCACATCGGTGAACGGGAGCCGCCAGCCCTCGATGGAAACGGCGCTGGCCGCGCCCATCAGGCGGCCCTGCCCGGGATTGTAGGAGGCCACGCCCCGGATCGCCAGGCCCCGTAGAGACCGCAGGGCGAGCGTAAAATCGATATCCGACAAGTGGTCGTCGACTATCCTGCGGTCCAGGTTGTAGCTCTGCTCGGCAGAAAGTCGCAGCGCCTCTAGCGGCCCCTTCTCTCCCGCTCTCAAGAGAAAGCGCGATGCGAGCCCGTACGTGACCACCGTGCGCCCGTCAATGCGGTCCACCTCGTCGTACAGCGGCAGCCGCGAGGTCGAGTTGGTCGTGGCGCGCACAGAGGCGAACGGCTCGAGCGTGTGCTTGAGCGCGGGGCCTTTCCCCTCAAGACCGAACCGTAGCGCCAAGCCTTCCGGCACCTCGTAGTGTCTTGCAAAGACGGCCCGCAGATCGAGGCCGCCTTCGGCTAGCGCCCTGGCGGCGTGGCGGTCGAGTTCGCCAACGGCTGTACCGTTGCGGTCGACCACGGTCTTCTCGTTCATTCGGTAGGCCGTTAGCCGGCCGCGTGCCCACGCGCTCGCTCGCAGCGGCGAGCGCCCCGTGAGGCCGCGTTCGACGTCCGCGACCATATCCAGACGCTGGCCGTCGTTGCCTCGGGTTCGGAAGAACGACGAGGCTGTTGCCCGCACGGCATACCCGATCCCCCCAGCCAACTCCCCGTCGCGGGCGACCCAAAGCTCGAGAGGCCTGTGCAAGGTCAGCCGGTCCGGACCAACGAAGTCTTGAAACACGCGCGAGCGGGCACCGAAACTCGTGAAGCCGCGGCGGCCGAGTACCCCGAGACGACTGTCTGCGTAGCGCCGCGTGCGCAGCAGTGCGCGCCGCTCCGAGCGGGTCGCAACGGACTCCACTTCGCGCAACACCAGATCGTCGCTCACGAATAGAACATTCGCATACAGGTCGACCCCATCAGACAGTGCCTGGAAATGGTCCACGCGAACCATTGCGCGGTTCTCCGGCACCTTACGGCCGGCAAACAGTGGCGAGACGATCTGCGAGCGCGCATTGCCGCGGATTTGTTCGTTGTAGCCAGCAAGCTCCGCCGTTCCATCGACATTGCGATGGGGTCTATAGCGCACTTCGATCTGGCCGCCGATCCGCGCCGCGGTCTCGAGGTCGAAGGTAAACGTGGCGTCTTTGTGCTTGTCGATGGCCCAGAAAAAAGGCTGCGAATAGATGATGCCCCGCTCGTTCGACAGCCCGAGCCTAGGCAAAAGCAAGCCGCTGTGGCGGCGCACGGCTACTGGAAAGCGCAAGTACGGCAGGTAAAACAGCGGCACGCCCCGCACCCGAAAGGTTCCGTCGCGCACGCTTGCGCTGCCGGCCAAGGCAAACGTCACCCGCCGCCCCGAGAGCTCCCAGTCGGGTGGCCGCCCACCTTCGCTCTTGCAGGTCGTGAAGTATCCCTTGCGCAGCAAGTAACGGTCCCCGCGGCGCTTCTCGATCAACCGCCCGCCGAACTGGGCATTGGATTGTTTCGAGAACAGGCGGACGTTGCGCAAAATGCCCGTCTCGTCGTCCACGTCGAGGTCGCACGAATCGGCTTGCAAGGTGAGCTCCGGGGTCTCCAGCAGCAGGCCTCCTTCGGCCTGCAACCGGCCGGATTCGCGCTCGAACCGCAGGCGACCGGCACGGAGTTTTTTCTCGTCCCAGCGGGCAACCACCCCGCCCGTGGCCTCGACGACTTGACCCTCCGCGGCGTAGGAAATCGAGCCGGCCTCGACATCGATGGTCTCGCCGGCCCGGGCGGCGCCCGCTGCGGCCAGCGCTATCAGGCAAACCACCGCCCGCAGGATCTTCGCGCCCCTGTCACAGCCGCTGAGCGTCACTCGTCCTACCCAACGCCCGCAGCTCCTGGTACAGCTCTCCGACCAGGAAGATCGAACCTGTCACCAGCACCACCCCTTCGGGCCCGGCCATAGCCACGGCCCGCTCGAGCCCCTCGGCTGCAGACCGCGCCAGCGTCGTCGGCCGCAGGCCTTGCGCGAGAGCTGCCAGGCGCGCCGGATCGAGGCTGCGCCGAGAAGCCACCGGCACCACCACCACATGATCGCAGACCGGCGCCAGCGCGCACAACATTTCCTGCCAATCCTTATCGGCCAAGACCCCGAAGACCAGCACCAGCGGCCGCCGGTGGACCGTCTCGCTCACCCAGTTGCGTAGCGCGCGGGCCGCCTCGGGGTTGTGCGCAGCATCGGCCACGACCACTGGGGCGCCGCCGAACGCCTCGAGGCGGCCCGGCCAGTGCACGTGGGCTAGCGCCCAATCGCGCACCCTCGGCTCAACAGGGTAAAGCTCCTCGAGCGCGCCGACGATCGCGACCGCTACTCCCGCGTTGATCCGCTGGTGGGCTCCGTGAAGTCCCGGCCCGAGCGCGCCAGGCCGAACGGCCTCGCAGGGGCCAAAGTCACGCCCATAATGAAGCCAGGGAACGCGCTCGCGCCGAGCGTGCGAAGCCACCACGCGGGCGGCTTCGGGTGGCAACTTCCCGGTGACCAACGGCGTTCCGGCCCGCGCCACCGCTACTTTTTCCATCGCAATCTCTGCCAGTGAGTTACCGAGAAACGCTTCGTGATCTCGCCCGACCGAAGTCAGCGCCACCGCGATCGGACGAACCACGCTCGTGGCATCGAGGCGCCCGCCCAAGCCGGCTTCCATCACGGCTAGGTGAACGCGAGCCGAGCGAAACTCGAGCAAGGCCACCAGGGTCGTGATCTCAAAAAAGGTCAAAGCGACACCGGCCCGCATCGCAGCCCGGCGCACTCTTTCGA
>CAYZHO010000079.1:0-2454 GCA_964478045.1 uncultured Myxococcales bacterium
TACGAGCCCACCGGTAGTCCGCGAACGCTTACCGAGAACTTCGCATTGCAGCGCTCTTCGCCGAGTTCGACCTTACCGGTGGCGGTTGCCACTGGCCCTACGTTGGCAAGGTAGACGGTTCTTTCGACGTTGGGGCAACCACCGACAGTACCGGTGCTCGAGTCGTCGGGCGTAGAGGCGTCGGCATCGGGCACCTGATCGCCGTCGGCGTCGTCGATCTCGATCCGCAGCGCAACGTAGCGTCCCGCTTGAGCAGTTTGCGGATCCAGGACGATCTCGACGTGCATGCCGGGCTGCAGGTCGGACAGGCGTGCGCCCCGCGCGAAGACGGCTAGCCTAGCGTCGACGGTCGTTCCGGCCACCGTGAGACTACCGGCGTTCAGATCGACCGCCTCGACCATGCCCGCGATCTTGGTCATCAGGCGGCCACTTGGGTCTGGATCCGAGAGGTCGCTTTCGCCATCGCGGTCGGAGTCGCCGAGGTTAGGATTCGTGCACCCGAGCGCTTCGTCTCCGTCGGAGATTCCGTCGCCGTCCGCGTCGGGCCGCGTTGGGTCGAGTCCCCGCCAGTGCTCGAGGCCGTCGGTTAGCCCATCGCCATCGGTGTCCGGATCGCGAACGTCCGTGTGGGTTACTCTGCGCTCCACGCAGTTCGTCAGCCCGTCTCCGTCACGGTCGCGCCCCGACAGCGGGCACGCCCACGCCGGCGCCGAGATCAGTAGCAGCATGGCTGCGGCGGACAGGCAGAGAGCCAGACGACTTTGCAGCGCAGGGGAGTTCGCGAGAGTCGTTTTCATCTTCGTCATTTTTTTCTTCTCCTTGTTCGGGTCTTGTCCGCACTGGGCGTGTGGCACGAACCAGCAAGCGGGGTGCCAACGGGCGGCGAGCAAAAAGTGTCAAGATTTCCATGAGATGCGGATACCGACGCAACAGAAAAGCAGTGCAAGGAGCTGCAGGGCGCGCAACTGCCTGCGGGGCTGCAGTAGGTTGCTTGGGACGCTGCGAAGGCCTGCGCTTGAAGGCTTTCGTGCCCGAGCAGTTATTGACTCGAGCCCCTTTGCGGGAGTAACAAACGACCATCCGCTTCCTCCTCACTCTTTGACGCACCGAACGCTCTAGATGGCCGGAGGTGGCACAAGCCGTGTGGACAGTGCGCGATCAAAAGGCCGGGTTTGTAATACGCTCGCGGAAGCTCACAGGCGCAGGGGCAACAAGCGCTCCGACAATATTGGCTGCCCTGTCGGTGCTGGCCGTCTTCTGCCGAAGTGTGGCTTTCGGCGCGGTCAGTTCACCCGACGACGTGTGCGCTCCGGTGGCGGACCCGTGCGTCATCTCCGGACCGCTCGATGTTGCGCCGGGAGCTGAGCTCGACTTCGGGCAGCGCGAAGTCCGAATCGTAGGCAACGGTTCCCTGTCGACCGGCGGCGGCGGCCTGACGATCCGCTGCGGCGGCCTGCGTACGGCGGTTGGTGGATCTCGGGTGATTGACACGCGCGGTTCTACGGCCTCGGGCAGTGAGGGCGGCGATCTCTGGATCGAGGTCTTCGGAAGCTGCGCCGGAAACCCGAGCGTTCGGTGCATCTTAGACCAGGATTGCAATGCCGGTAGCTGCCAGGGCGGTGCCTGTTCGAATCTGCCGGGCGTTGCTTGCGGTGCGGACGGAAGCTGCGACTTCGGGCCGTGCCAGGGTGCCGGCCACGATGCCGTGCTCGACGGCGCCGTTCGTGTCTCGGCGGATTTGCCAGGGGATATTACGATCAGAGCGGCTGGTGCCGTCGTTGTTCGGGGCAAGCTCTCCGCGGCGGCTACTGCTTCGGACTCCGACGGGGGATTCGTTGACGTCGAGGGCGTTGCTGGCGGGGTCTTGGTCGAGAAGCCGATCGACGCGAGCGGGGGCAAGTTCGGCATGGGCGGCAGTATCACGCTCGAGGGGGCAGACGTCGTCGTGAGGGGCGACGTGCTAGCCGATGGCGGCGAGTTCGGAGCAGGCGAGATCGATCTGTGGGCCGACCGCGATGCGATCGTGTCGGCTACGCTCGGTTGTTCTTCGACCGTTCTCGACGGGGACGGGGGCGACATAACGATCGTTGCCGGTCGGGACGTCGAGCTGGATTCCCCTGCACTGGTTAAGGCCTCTGGCCACTCGAACCTGATCGACTCTGGGGGAACGGGCGGAAGTATATGGGTGGAGGCGGGACGTTACGTGCGCGTGAAAGGGCAGGCTACCTTGGTGGCCGACGGCGCCTTGCCCGACGGTGACGGCGGCGACGTCACGATGGTGGCGGGCGGCGACATCCGCGTCGCCGGCTCGATCCGCGCGCGCACCCACGGGGTCGAGGGGTTCGGTGGCTCGGTGATGCTCAGCGGATGCGGCGTCGAGGTTGCCTCTGGAGGCGTCATCGAAGGGCGCGGGGACTTCAGCTCGGTTTTTCTCGTCGGCGCAGACTTCGTGGG
>CAYZHO010000079.1:2464-8593 GCA_964478045.1 uncultured Myxococcales bacterium
CTTCGTGGGCGTGGCGGCGGGCGGCCAAATCCAGTGCGACGGCGAGCCGGGAACGACCGATATCGTGGTCAAGTACGGCCGCAGCGACCGCCCACCGGAGCTGCTCGGGACGATCGTGCCCGATGCTGACGTAGCGCTCGACGCAACCCTGCCGCCTTGTGCCACGTGCGGCAACGGCCGGCTCGAGGTGGGCGAGACGTGCGACGACGGCAACGTCGAGGCAGGGGACGGATGTAGCGCCGAATGCCAAGACGAGGGATGCATTGCCCAGACACCCGGTTACCCGGCGGTACCGCTGTGCGAGGACGGCAATCCTTGTACGGCCGATGCGTGCCAAGCGGCGCAATGTGCGCACTTGCCGGATGACAGCGCGGCCTGCGACGACGGCAACCCGTGTACCGCGGGCGACTACTGCCAAGGCGGTTGGTGTACGGCTAGCGACCTGGTGCCGTTCCAGCAATTGCGCTTGGTGCTTACGGTTGCCGACGGCACGGCACGCGACCGCCTCAAGCTGCGCGGTGACGGTCCTTACCTCGACGGCGTCGACCCCTCGCTGGCCGGGCTGTGGCTCGAGCTGCGCGACAGTACGGGGAGTGCGGTTTACCAGGCCATGCTGCCGGCCGAGGCTTGGCGGCGGTCGGGCAAGGGCGCGGCCAAGTTCCGCTACCGCGACCCCCGAGCGAGCATCGCGGGGGTTCGAGCGGCGGTCGTAAAGCTCGACCCCGGCAAAGCTCGGACGCGGGTCGTCCTGCGCGCAGGTGGAGTCGAGCTCGACCAGGCCGCTGCAAGCGACTCACTTGGGGGATCGGTAGTCTTTGGGGACACGCCTGCTTCGGATCCTTGTCTGAGCGCAACGGGCGTTCAGTGCCAGCACAAGGGCCGCAAAGTCCGCTGCCAGTGACAGCGACTGCGGCCGGACGGCGGCTGCGTGGAAAAGGTGCGCGAACGGGGTTAGGCTTGCTTGCGTGCTGCTTCCGCCCACGCTGCCGCTTCTGACCAGTGAGACGGTCCTGCTGTTTCCGGGAACGTCGATCCGCCTGCGCGTGTGCAGCCCGGCCCAGTGCCAACTCATCGAAGACGTTGCTCGCACCGGAGGTATCGTCGGAACGGTCCTCTCTCGCCAGGACTCTGCCGAAGCGAGCGCCTCGTGGCACGCGGTCGGGTGTTGCGCCACCTTGGGTTCCCACCGGCGCATGCGCGACGGTACCTGGCAGGTGACGCTACGCGGTCGGCTGCGGTTTAGAGTGTGCGGCGAGGCGAGCGCTTGGGGCGAGCCCGTGAGGCCGTACCCGGTCGTTCGCGTCCAGGCCCTTTATGAGGCCCCCGCGCTTGCTCACGAGATGCGGCAGTTGCGCGACGAGATTCGGCGCGCGCTCGAGGACTACGGCCGCCTGGTTGGTGCGCCACCGGACAGTGTCGCCCCGCTATTTGTAAAGCTCGACTTAGAGGGGCTGGTGAACTATCTGAGCGCGCGCCTGTCCTGGTCGCCGCTTGAAAAGCAAGCGCTGCTCGAGTGTCCGACGATCGAACGGCGTTGCCGCCGCCTTATTGCGCTTTTGTCTTACCGCACCATGGAGGGCCGTCTCGGGCTCGATCCGGAGCGAGGGATCGACGCGTGAGCGTTCCCGCGAGTCGGCTAGCCGCTTTTCTCGCGCTGGCTGTGGTTACTGCGGGGTGTGCGCGCCGGCCTGCTGCACTTTGCCCGCGGTGCAACATCGTACTGATCTCGATCGATACATTGCGCGCGGATCACGTGGGTGCATACGGCTACCAGCGGCAGACGACTCCGAACATCGATCGCCTTGCGGCTCAAGCCATCTTGTTCGAACGTGCGGTGAGCCAGTCGGCGTGGACGCGACCGGCGCACGCTTCCATGTTCACCGGTCTCTATCCCCACGAGCACGGCATCCTCTCTGTTCACCCCCCGCGCGGCCTCGAGCCTTCCGCGCGAACCATCGCAGCGGTGCTTGCAGAAGCGGGCTATCAGACCGCTGCCTTTACCGGTGGGGGCAACATGTCCGCCGAGTTCGGTTTTGGCGTCGGATTTGCGGTCTATCGATCTCCGGGAAGGCGGTTCGAGCAGACGGTCGCGGCTGCGCTCGAGTGGCTCGGCGAGGCGCGCGAGCCGTTCTTCTTGTTTGTGCACGGGCTCGACGTGCACCGGCCCTACAAGCCGACAGCGGCCGATCGCAGAGCGCTTGGGCTCAGTCCGGTCGCTCCCGCTGATTTTGCCCGCGCTTGCCACGGCGATCGCTCGGCGCCTGTGGGGCCCCTTGTCGACCAGTACGACGCGGCGGTGCATCGCGCCGACCGAAGTCTCGGCCCGTTGCTCAAGGCAGTGACCGAGGGTCCGCGGGCCGAGCGCACGATCGTCGTGGTGACCGCCGATCACGGAGAACAACTGCGCGAGCACGGAGGCTGCTTCCACATTCGCACGCTTTACCGCGAAGTGATCGAGGTTCCGCTGATCGTGCGGGTTCCGGGCTTGGGGGCGCGTCGAGTGGCGGGGGTTGTACCCGCATCGGTTGCCGTTGCGCCGACGCTGGCCGAACTGGTGCTGGGCCGGCGCGGCGGCCTGCCGGGGCCTACGTTGGTTCCCGTTCTCGCGGGCGGCAAGCCACGCTTCGACTATGTGGTGAGCGAGACGGCCGCGCGAGCGACCCGCACGGCGGGAGGGCGCCTCGTCGCGCTGACCGGCAACTACGACAAGCTGATTCGCTGGATCGACCGTGGCCGAATAGCCTATTACGACCTCGTTGCCGATCCGGGCGAGAAGCGGCCGAGCTATCTGGCGCCGAGAGCCTCCGAGCTGGGCCGGTGGCTCGAGGACTGGCGGATCGCCCACCCTCGCAGGCTCGGTGTCTCGGCTCCGATGCGGCCGACGGCGCGACTCAAGAAAGACTTGCGCGCGCTTGGCTATCTGAACTGATGGTGCTGCGCCCCGTTCGCTGCGTGATCTACGATCTCGATGGCGTGCTCTTGGACACGGAGCCTCTCTACACCCAGGCGACGCAGGAGATCGTAGGCCGGTTCGGCAAGACGTTCGACTGGCAACTCAAGCGCCACATGATCGGCCGACCGGCCATCGAATCGGCCCGTTTCTTGGTGCAGGCCCTCGATTTGCCGATTTCGGCGCAAGAGTACCTGCGCCAGCGCCAGCGCCGCCTGGAAAAACTCTTTCGCGAGGCACAGCCAATGCCGGGCGCGGAGCGTTTCACTCGCACTCTGGCGCGCCTCGGCGTGCGCCAGGCGGTGGCCACGAGCAGCGAGCGCAGGCTGCTCGACTGCAAGCTGAGCCGGCACCGAAAGTGGTTCGAGGTGTTCGAAGTGCTGGTGACCGGCGACGACCCGCGCGTGCGCCGGGGCAAGCCGGCACCGGACATCTTTCTCGTTGCTGCCCGCGCGCTTGGCGCCGAGCCCGGCGAGTGCCTCGTCGTCGAGGATTCTCCAGCCGGAGTCGCAGCCGCTAAGGCGGCCGGCATGCAGGCGGTAGCGATGCCGGATCCGGCGCTCGACACTGGCTTGTTCGCGGGCGCCGATCGCGTCATCGCGGGGTTCGACGAGCTCGATCCGATGGAGCTGGTTCCTGCGACTGAACTTAGCTCAGACGAGCACGATATGAACGGCTAGGAAGCCGATGCACCCCGCCAGCTTGCTGGCTAAGGGCGTTTCCGCCCCTCAGCCAATGGCACCTGCTTTCGTCAACCGCTCGATTTCCTCCTCGCTCAAACCCAGCTCCCCGAAGATTTCGCGGTTGTGCTGGCCCGGGATTGGTGCTTCGGCGCTGGCGACGCCCGGGGTGCGGCTTAACCGCGGCGCAGGCGCTGGCAAGCGCGAGCCTTGGGGGCCGGGAACGAACGTCGCGCGGGACCGGTTATGCGGGTGATCGGCCGCTTCTTCGAGCTCGAGGACTGGAGCCACGCACGCATCAGTCCCGTCAAACACTTCAGACCATTCCTGGCGCGTGCGCTGGCGAAACCGTTCGGCAAATACCTCTCGCGTTTGCGCCCAAGCCCCCCTGTCCATCTGGTGCGGCATGGAATCGGCGTCGAGTCCAAGTCCCTCAAGCAAGGCGGCGTAGAACTGGGGCTCGATCGCACCGACGGCGACGAACTTGCCGTCGGCGGTCTCGTAGGTGTCGTAAAACGGCGCTCCCGTGTCGAGCAAGTTGGTGCCCCGCTGGCTCGACCACAGGCCTGCCTGAGCCATGCCGAATAGGAACGTAGCAATATTGGCTGCTCCATCGACCATTGCAGCGTCGATCACTTGTCCGCGTCCCGAACGATTGCGCTCGATGAGCGCCAAGCAGATTCCCAGCGCGCACAGCATGCCGCCGCCAGCGAAGTCGCCGAGCAGGTTGACGGGTGGGGTCGGCGGCTGGCCCCGCCGGCCAATGACGCTAAGCGCGCCGGACAGCGCAATGTAGTTGATGTCGTGCCCGGCCATGCGGGCGTAAGGCCCCGACTGGCCCCAGCCAGTGAGCCGAGCGTAGATTAGGCGCTCGTTACGGTTGCAGACGACCTCGGGCCCAAGGCCTACCCGCTCGAGGACGCCCGGCCGAAAAGGGTCGATCAGGACGTCGCTGGTGTCGAGAAGCCTGAGCAAGACGTTCACTCCCTCCGGCGCTTTCAAGTTGATCCCAATCGACTTCTTGCCCCGAGCAAGGTAGTCGCGCACCGCGTCAAACCTAGAGCCGGCAGTTGGGGAACGGTCGACTCGAATGACTTCGGCACCAAAGTCCGCAAGTAGCATGCCGGCATAGGGGGCCGGCGCTAGGCCTGCGAGTTCGATCACGCGGATGCCGGAGAGAGGCCCCATTTCTGCTTCCTCCTGAGTGTGTCACGCTGATTAAAAGGCAGCGCCGCTGGCTAGCGCGGCCGGAAGGCTCAGTCAACGGGCCAGGGGCCCCGAGTGGGGGCCCGGCGCCCCCGTTTTGGCGTTGACACGGCCCCGCCTAGCGGCCCATAGTCTTAAAATGGCGGGGGGGCGGGTCTCAGCGGCGAAGTATGTCGGGTGGACGATGATCAAAGTGAGAAGGAAGGCAACTTTCGCCCTCGCGCTGTGCGCGGGTTTGCTGGGGGGTGTGATGGCGCCCGGTACAGCCTCGGCCGGCGCACGCGACCAGCTCAGGTGCCGGTCAGCAATCGCCGAGCAGTCCGTGCGCTACCTCGACAGGACGATGCGCGCGCGCCAGAACTGCATTCGGAAGATCCTAGCAGGCAAGCTCTCCCCCGTGGCTGACTGCTTTGCGGGATTTGGCGATGCCGACACGGAAGCCCGCCTTCTGCGAGCGCGGGCGCGACTCGGCGCGGTGATCCCGCGCGCTTGCGCCGACGCGGACCTCAAGCTGCTTGGCTACCCCGGTATTTGCCCGGCCCCCGAGCAGGGACCCTTTACGACCCTCGATCTCGAGGCGTGTATCGCCGAACAAATAGATCTTCGGATTTCTAGCCTGCTTGCCGTCGAGTACCCGGACCTTCAAGTCATGCCGCGGCGAGGGCGTTCGTGCGTGCACGGCGTTGGGCGCAAGTCGGGCGCGATGCTCCGCCGGGAGCTCAAGGCACGGGCGGCATGCCTGCTCGAGCAGGAAGCTCTCGGAAACGGAGCCGGCCTTGACTGCCGGGCCCCGATCCCGCCTTTCGGCGGGGGAACCGGCCGGGCGCGCACCGATGAAAAGATCCTGCAAGCCTACGTTTCGCTGCTGTCGGGAATTCCCGGCGTGTGCGGGGCTTTCAACGTGCACCAGCTCGGATACGAGGACGATTGTCCGGATCCGACCGGCGGGCGCTTCGACTTGTTCGACCTCAAAGTTTGTATTTTCGACGACCACCGCAACGCGATCTCGGATCTTCTTGAAGTAGCGTTCCCCAGTGCGCCTGTGTGCGGCGACGGGCGAGTTGGGGGGGACGAGGAGTGCGACGACGGGAACGACGTTGACACGGACGCCTGCCGCAACGATTGCACGCTGGCCACGTGCGGCGACGGCGTGGTGTGCAGCGATCCGAGCTGCACGAGCGGCCCGGGCGGTGGGGTCGAACAGTGCGACGACGGGAACGACGTCGACACGGACGCCTGCCTGAGCGACTGTTCTGCCGCGCGCTGCGGCGACGGAGTCGTCTGGCAGGGCGT
>CAYZHO010000079.1:8603-9405 GCA_964478045.1 uncultured Myxococcales bacterium
AACGCCAACGACGCGGATCCTTGTCTGACGACGTGCCGGCAGGCCCGCTGCGGTGACGGGATCGTCTGCCTCGACCTAACGTGCACGAGCGGTCCCAACGGCGGCGCGGAAGTGTGCGACGACGGCAACACCGTTTCGGGCGACGGCTGCAACTCGTCGTGCGGGCCTGAGTTCTGCGGCGATGGGATCGTTCAGCCCGGGCTCGGGGAAGAGTGCGATGACGGCGCGGGCAACAATTCGAACACAGAGCCGGATGCGTGCCGGACGAACTGCAAGAACCCGAGCTGTGGAGATGGCGTCGTCGATTCGGGCCACGGTGAAGAGTGCGACGACGGCAATACAGCCGCAGGCGACGGCTGCGACGCCACGTGCCAGCGCGAGAAGTGCGGCAACGGGGTGGTGGACGTCGACGAAGGCGAGCAGTGCGACGACGGAAACGACGTGGATACGGACGCCTGCCGCAACGACTGCACGCTGGCCCGCTGCGGCGACGGCGTGGTGTGCAGCGATCCGAGCTGCACGAGCGGTCCGGGCGGCGGGGCCGAACAGTGTGACGACGGCGGCGAGTCAGCGGCGTGCGATGCAGACTGCTCGCTTGCTCAGTGCGGAGACGGCACCGTCAACACAACGGCTGGCGAAGAGTGCGACGACAGCGGCGAGTCGGCTACGTGCGATGCGGACTGCACGCTGGCTGCCTGTGGCGACGGAACACTGAATACGACGGCGGGCGAAGTGTGCGACACCGGAGGCGAGTCGGCCACGTGCGACGACGACTGCACGCCGGTCGCGTGCGGCGACGGCA
>CAYZHO010000079.1:9505-10928 GCA_964478045.1 uncultured Myxococcales bacterium
GCGAGGAGTGCGACGACGGCGGCGAGTCGGCCACATGCGATGCGGACTGCACGCTTGCTCAGTGCGGAGACGGCACCGTCAATACCACAGCCGGTGAGCAGTGCGACGACGGTGGCGAGTCGGCCACGTGCGACGACGACTGCACGCCGGTCGCGTGCGGCGACGGCAACGCGAACCAAGCAGCAGGCGAGGAGTGCGACGACGGCGGCGAGTCGGCCACATGCGATGCGGACTGCACGCTGGCTGTCTGTGGCGATGGGCTGATAAACGAGACAGCTGGCGAAGAATGCGACGACGGCAACACGATTTCGGGCGATGGTTGCTCGGCCGCGTGCCGTTGCGGCCCGGGCTCGGGCGAGGTCGGCTGCCAGGATCCTCAGTGCCCCGCCAAGGGTGAACTGACACTGCTTGCGGGCGTGGGGCCCGTGTGCACGAGCAACGCAGACTGTATCGCTGGCACGTGCGACCCCGACCTCGGTCGCTGTGTCACCGCGACCGACCTCGACACCGGCTATACCGGGCTCGGCCACAACGCCGACGTCAATCACGGCGTGGTTACGGTGAGCCGCCTGCTCTGCGAGGGACAAGACCCGCCGGTCGAGGGACAGCCCTGCGGCGTTTGCGAGGTGCTCGGGCTCGACCCTGGCCCCGGCAACTGCCGTTGCCTCGGAGGCCAGGACTGCACGACGAATGCCGACTGTCCAGTTGGGTGGTGCGACACCTCCCAACGCAGACCAATCTGCAAGGGTGCCAACAGGTTCGTTTGCGACGAGCCATTTCAGCCCGATGAAGACGACTGCGGCGGGGCGATGTGCGCGTGCTACTTTGGCCCGCCTCTTCCTCTTTCGGCCGGCAACACGCCTGCGTGCGTCGTCAATCGGTTCGCCCGGGACATCACCGGTACTGCGAACGTGGACACCGGGGAGGGCGAGGTCGAAGCGCACTTGCGCTCGGTCGTCTTTCTCGGGATATCAAATCTGTCTCCATGCCCGTATTGCACGGGCGACACCGTCTTGGGCGACGGCATCCGCGACGGCACCTGCGTTTTCGGCGAAAACGAAGGAGAGCCGTGTGACGCCAGCGCCATCAACACCACGTTCCCCGCTCCGGGTGGCGATGGCTACAGCCTCGACTGCTTCCCGTCTGCGGGGCTGAACATATCGGGACAAGGGCTCAAGATCGATCTCGTGCAGTCGACCGGCCGGCAGGAGATTCCGTTCGGCATCGAGTGCGAAATCTCCCCGCTGCCGTTCATTCCCCCAAAGAAATGCCCGTGCGGGGTTTGCGTGCCGGACCACAACGTGCCGTGCCACTCCAACGCCGAGTGTGCAGGCCTTTCCTTCTGCAAACCACCCAACTCTTGCACGCTGGCGCCCGAGCGAACGTGCTTGACGAACGCCGACTGCCAGAACCTCGGGCCCTG
>CAYZHO010000080.1:0-10684 GCA_964478045.1 uncultured Myxococcales bacterium
CGTCCCGTGAGTTGGTAACGGCCTTCGATGTACTCGCGGACATTCTGCTCGATTCCTTGTTGCGCGAGGACGACATCGAGACCGAGCGCGAGGTGATCGTTCAGGAGATTTTCGACTGCGAGGACTCGCCTGAAGATTTCGTGCACGACTACTTCTTGGAGTCCTACTGGCCGGGCCATCCGCTTGGCTGGACGGTGGTGGGAACAGTCGAGAGCGTGTCGCGCATTCGCCGGCAGGACCTTGTCGCCTACTTGCAGGAGCGCTATCGCCCGGATCGAATCGTGGTTGCCGCTGCGGGCGAGGTCGCACACGAGGAAGTCGTTGCGCTTGCCCGCAAGTACTTCGCCAGCATGCGGGGAACCTACGATCCCGGGCCGGCGGACCGCCCCGACTTCAACCCGGGCGTGTTCGTGCGCCGCCGGGACCTCGAACAAGTTCATATCGTGATGGGGTTGCCGGGCGTATCGGCGGTCGACCCGCGGCGCGAGGTTGCCGAGGTCCTGGTCACGGCGCTCGGGGGCGGAATGAGCTCGCGGCTGTTTCAGCGGATACGAGAAGAGCGCGGCTTGGCCTACACGGTCTATGCCTTCCAAAATCCATTCCGTGATATCGGCTACACGGGCATCTACGCCGCCACATCGCGCGAGCACGCCCGCGATGTGGTCGCCATCGCGCTTGGAGAGCTGAAACGGATCGCACGCGACGGTCTCACGAGTTCAGAGCTCGAACGTACGAAACGCCAGCTTATCGGGAGCATTCCGCTTTCGCTGGAGTCCACCGAAGCACGCATGGCGCGCATTGCCAGGAATCAGATCTACCACGGGCGTGAAATTCCGCTGGCTGAGACGATGGCTCAGATCGAGAAGGTCGGCCCCGCTGACATCGTGGAGCTCGCAAGAGAGTTGTTTTCTACCGATCGACTCGGGGTGGCGATGCTCGGCAACGCCGACGAGGAACTGATCGAGTTGCCAGCCAACTGAAGGCCGTGGCCGCCCAGCCCATCGAGATCAAGATCCGGCGCGTGGGACAGCAGCGGGTACCGCTGCCGCGGTACATGACTCCTGGGGCCGCTGGGATGGACCTGCATGCCGCGATCAGCGAGCCCCTTGAGGTCGCGCCCGGAGAGCGGGCCCTTGTGCCGTGCGGGTTTGCCATCGCGATACCGGAAGGGTACGAGGGGCAAGTGCGGCCCCGGAGCGGCCTGGCATGGAAGTACGGGCTGAGCATTCCGAACGCGCCGGGGACCATCGACTGCGATTACCGCGGCGAGGTCCGAGTGATCGTCGTCAACCTTGGCAAAGACCCGGTCACGATCTCTCCCGGTGACCGAATTGCTCAGCTCGTAATCAGTCCCGTGGCGCGGGCATCCCTCGTCGAAGTCGAACAGCTCGACGAGACCATTCGGGGCGAGGGCGGTTTTGGCCACACCGAGTGACCGGCCGCCCGCGGGCGCATAGGAGCCGAGGCGCGTGATTCCACGATACACCCGACCCGAAATGTCGCGCGTTTGGTCGACCGAACACCGCTACGAGCTAATGCTCGAGGTCGAGATGGCCGTGTGCGAGGCCCAGGCCGCGCGCGGGATCGTGCCGCCGGAGGCGGCGCGCGCAATTCGAGAGCGCGCCCGGGTTGATCCCAAGCGGGTCGAAGAACTCGAAGCGCAGGTTCACCACGACGTCATCGCGTTTGTAACGGCCGCGGCAGAATCGGTCGGCGAAGAGGGACGTTACCTTCACTACGGTTTGACGTCGTCGGATGTACTCGACACGGCACTGGCCCTCCAGCTTCTCGAAGCAACCGACTTGATTGCGGCGGGACTCGAGGATTTGCTTGGTGCTGTGGCCGAACAAGTGGAGCGCCACCGCCGCACGGTGATGATCGGCCGCACGCATGGCATCCACGCTGAGCCGATCACGTTCGGACTGAAGCTGGCAGGGTGGCTCGCCGAGCTCGTGCGCAATCGGGAGCGGCTGGCAGCGGCGCGCCGCGAGATCGCCGTGGGGAAGCTGGCCGGAGCTGTGGGAACGTATGCGTCGAACGATCCGGAAATCGAGGCGCAGGTGCTCGCGAGACTGGGCCTGCGACCCGAGACGGTTGCGACCCAGGTGGTCGCGCGCGACCGGCACGCCACCTACTTCTGCGCTCTAGCGCTGCTCGCGGGCGCCATCGAGCGCTTTGCAACGGAGATCCGCCACCTGCAGCGCAGCGAAGTCCTTGAGGTGCTCGAGCCGTTCGGGCGCGCGCAGAAGGGTTCGTCGGCAATGCCGCACAAACGAAACCCGGTGCTGTCGGAGAACCTTTGCGGCCTTGCCCGCCTCGTCCGCACTCAGGCCCTGGCGGCGCTCGAGAACGTACCGCTCTGGCACGAGCGAGACATCAGCCATTCGTCGGTCGAGCGTGTCATCGCGCCGGGCGCGACCACGCTGCTCGACTTCATGCTGGCGCGAATGGCGGCCGTCGTACGCGGCCTCGAGGTCCGAGCCGAGGCGATGGCCCGTAACCTCAGCGCGTGCGGCGGCCGCTTCGCTTCGGAAGCCTTGCTGCTGCGGCTAGTTTCCAAAGGAGTCGCTCGAGAGGAAGGCTACCGGTGGATTCAGCGCTGTGCCCTCGGGAGCGAGGACTTTCGGGCAGCGATCGCTCAGGACCCCGACATCGGGCGAGTGCTCGAGCCCAGCGAGATCGAAGCAGCCTTCGATCTCGAGCACTATCTGCGGCACGTCGATGCGATCATCGACCGCGCGCTAGCGCTCAAAGACGGCGAGGCGCAGGGCGGGCCGGCGTAGGAGTGGTCCCATGGTCGGCGTAGAAAAGCGAGAGCAAATCGCCGAAGGCAAAGCCAAGAAGATCTTCGCCACGAGCGATCCGAAGCTCTTGATCTTCTACTTCAAGGACGATGCAACAGCGTTCAACGCGCAAAAGCGCGGTACCATTGCTTCGAAGGGAAGGTTGAACCGCGCGATTTCGGCCCGGCTGTTCCGATTGCTCGAAGAGCGGGGGGTTCCAACACACTTTGTTGAAGAGATCGGCGAGCGAGAAATGCTCGTGCGGCGTCTCGACATCATTCCGGTCGAGACCGTCGTGCGCAACGTGGTTGCCGGCAGTCTTCAAAAGCGGACGGGCCGGCCGGAAGGCGAGGAGCTGCCGAGGCCCATTGTGGAGTACTATTACAAGAGCGACGAGCTTGGCGATCCGATGATCAACGAAGACCACGCTACGGTCTTCGGCTGGGCAGAGGCAAGCGAACTCGAAGAGATTCGGCGCCTGGCTTTGGCAGTGAACGACATCTTGAAGTCGTTTTTCGCCGACCGGGGCATCATTCTGGTCGATTTCAAGCTCGAGTTCGGGCGCGACGCGGAGGGGCGAATCATTCTCGGCGACGAGATTTGCCCGGATACTTGCCGGCTATGGGACGCCTCGACACGACGCAAGCTCGACAAGGATCGCTTCCGCCAGGATCTCGGAGAGGTCGAGGAAGCCTACCAGGAGATCGCCCGGCGGGTGGCGGGCGAGTGAGGGCGGTGAGGTACCTGGCCCGCGTTTCGGTGGTGCCCAAGAAGGCGATCCTGGACCCGCAGGGCAAGGCGGTACAGGCGTCGCTTCACTCGCTCGGCTACGACGAGGTTCGCGACGTGCGCCTTGGCAAGCTGATTCTCGTGCGTTTAGAGGCGCAGAGCCCGGATTCGGCACGGGAGCGGGTCGATGAGATGTGCCGCCGCCTGCTCGCGAACGAAGTGATCGAGGACTACGAGTTCGAGTTGGAGGAGGACGGGACGTGCGGTGGGGGGTAGTCGTCTTCCCTGGCTCGAACGACGATCGAGATACCATCCACGCGCTTGAGACCGTATTGAGGCAAGAAGCCTGTGCGTTGTGGCACGGGGACAGTCGTTTGGGTGACGTCGACGCGGTCGTCCTCCCAGGAGGTTTTTCTTACGGCGATTACTTGCGCTGCGGTGCGATGGCGCGCTTTTCGCCCATTATGAAAGCCGTGGCGGACTTCGCGCGCGCGGGTGGCCCGGTCCTCGGCATTTGCAACGGTTTCCAGATTCTCTGCGAGGCTGGCCTGCTGCCCGGCGCGCTCGTGCGCAACGCGGGCCGCCGCTTCATCTGCCGGCCCGTGCGGATTCGGGTGGAGAACGCTGCCACGGCCTTTTCGGCGGCCTGCGAGCCCGGCCAAGTGCTCACGATCCCGATCAAGCACGGGGAGGGCTGCTACGTCGCCGACCAGCGCACCCTCGCGCGGCTTGAGGAGGCCGGCCGAGTTATCTTCCGGTATGCGGACGGCGCACCGAACGGCTCGCTCCACGACATTGCTGGTATATCGAACGAAGCAGGCAACGTGGTGGGCCTGATGCCACACCCGGAACACGCAGTCGAGGAGGAACTGGGCGGCACCGACGGCCGCCGATTGTTCGAATCGGTGCAGACTTGGTTGGCGGCTGCCACTGCCCAAGGAAGAGGCCATGGCGGATCAGCGCGTGCAGGTTGACGAACGAGCGGCGCTTGAACACGGCCTTACGCGCGAGGAGTTCGCTCGAATCGTCGAGCGCCTCGGCCGGGTTCCGACGATCGAGGAACTCGGCGTCTTCTCGGTCATGTGGTCCGAGCACTGCAGCTACAAGAGTTCCCGGGTGCACTTGCGCAGGCTACCGACGGAAGGGCCGCGAGTGATACAAGGTCCGGGGGAGAACGCGGGAGCGGTGGACATTGGTGGGGGGATGGCGGCGGTCTTCAAGATCGAGAGCCACAACCACCCTTCGTACATCGAACCGTACCAAGGTGCGGCAACCGGGGTGGGTGGAATCTTGCGCGACGTGTTCACGATGGGCGCAAGGCCGGTCGCGAGCCTCGATTCCCTGCACTTTGGCGCACCGGAGCACGAGCGGACCCCATATTTACTGGCCGGCGTGGTGGCCGGGATCGGCGGCTACGGCAACTGCGTCGGCGTTCCCACAGTTGGAGGGCAGACTTACTTCGACGCGGGGTACAACGGCAACATCCTCGTCAACGCCTTTACGATCGGCGTGGTGCCTCGCGAGCGTATTTTCCGGGCCCGGGCGGCGGGACCCGGCAATCCGGTTCTCTACGTTGGCTCGAAGACAGGGCGTGACGGAATCCATGGCGCTAGTTTGCTGGCCTCCTCGGAGTTTAAAGAAGAATCGGAGCAAATGAAGCCGACCGTACAGGTCGGCGATCCGTTTACGGAAAACCTTCTGATCGAGGCCTGCCTCGAAATCATGGCAGGCCGAGACGTGGTCGCCATTCAGGACATGGGTGCGGCCGGGCTAACGAGTTCGTCGGTCGAAATGGCGGGTCGCGGCGGCGTAGGAATTCGCATCGACTTGGACCGGGTACCGCTGCGGGACGAGAGCCTGACACCCTACGAAATGCTTCTTTCGGAGTCGCAGGAACGGATGCTACTCGTGGCTCGCCGGGGTGGCGAAGAAAAGATCGCCGCGATTTGTCGCAAATGGGGTCTCGACTGCGTTCGCATCGGCGAAGTGACCGACGACGGGCGCTTCACCGCGGTCTACCGCGGCCGGACGGTTGTTTCGATTCCCGTCGCTGCGCTGACGGAGGGCGCCCCCGAGTACGAGCGCCCGCTCCGTCCTCCGGCGAGCCTTCCTGCGCCCCTCGATCTCCGCAGGCTGCCGCAGCCAACCGACCTCGGCCGCGTGCTGCTCGACCTGCTCAGTGCTCCAAACCTTTGCAGCCGGGCCTGGATCTATGAACAGTACGACTCCTACGTAGGCGCGAACACCGTCATCCACCCCGGCGGTGATGCTGCGGTCGTACGGGTTCGGGAAACTGGAGGGGCGCTGGCGCTGACCACGGACTGTAACTCCCGTCTGGTTGCCCTCGATCCGCGCTTGGGCACGATGCATGCGGTTGCGGAAGCGGCGCGTAATATCGCCGCCGTCGGCGGCGAGCCGATCGGGGTCAGTGACTGCCTCAACTTCGGCAATCCGGAGAAGCCGGAGATCATGTGGCAGTTCGCAGAGGCGATCGACGGAATGGCCGCAGCTTGCCGGGCATTCGGCGTGCCCGTGGTCTCGGGCAACGTCAGCTTTTACAACGACAACCTCGGGCGTTCGATTCCGCCGACACCCGTCGTGGCGATGGTAGGCCTGCTCGAGGACTACCGGCATGCGGTGCGCTGCGGTTTGACAGTGGAGGGGCTCGAACTGTTGCTGCTCGGATCTGGAGTCGTGGCCGCGGACGGCTCGGAGTACGCGGCCCTGTGCCATGGCGTCAGCGCGGGGCGGCCGGCTCCGCTCGACCTCGAAGCGGAAGTCCGGCTGTGTCGCCTGTGTGCCGAGCTGGCCCGGCAAGGGATGCTACGAGCGGCACACGACATCGCCGATGGAGGCTTGGCGGTAGCCGTTGCCGAGATGTGCCTGCTTGGATCGGTCGGCTGCCGGATCGAGATCTGCGGGCAGCCACGCCCCGACGTGGCGCTGTTCGGGGAAGGGGGAGGGCGGATCCTCGTTGCTGTCGAGCCCAGGTCCGTGGCCCGGGTGGAGTCGCGAGCACAAGCCGCGGGCGTCGCTTGCCAGAGGCTTGGGGCAAGCGGTGGCAGCCGTTTGGTGGTGGGAGACGGCGAGCGCGTCTGGATCGACATTCCGGTCGCCGTGCTCGAACGAGCGTGGCGCGCTACATTGCCCCAAATCGCGGCTGGCGGCTGGCTCGGCCGAGCCGCGTGAGGAGCCCGCGGCGACGATGGCGGCCGATGGGTGGCACCGGGCGTGTTGTTTGCTCGGTCTCCGTGCTATGTAATGCGCTTGAAGGGTAGCCGCGAACAGGGACCGTCTCGCCGCTCCAGCAGCCAGTTCATGAGCGGCTTCCGCGAGGAATGTGGTGTGGTGGGCGTGTATGGCCGGCCGGAGGCCGCCAACCTCGTCTACCTCGGGCTGTACGCCCTGCAGCACCGCGGCCAAGAAGGCGCGGGAATCGCGTCGAGTAGCCCTGAGGGCATCATCAGCCATCGCGACCTCGGGCTGGTCGCCGACGTATTCGACGAAGAAATCATTCGCCGCCTCGACGGAACGGCGGCGATTGGGCACAACCGCTATTCGACCTCCGGGCAGACGGTGTTGCGCAACACGCAGCCGTTCGTAGTCGAATATTCGCTTGGAAGTCTGGCACTGGCCCACAACGGAAACTTCGTCAATGCCGACGTTCTTCACGAGCAGCTCGAGCGGCGGGGGTCGATTTTCCAGTCCACGGTGGATTCGGAAGTACTGGTCCACTTGATTGCGGCCTCGACTCGCCCGACCTTACTCGAGCGTACGATCGACGCCCTGGCGCAAGTCCAAGGGGCCTACTCGGTCCTCTTTCTCTCTCAGGATGAGCTGATCGCCGCTCGCGATCCACACGGGTTCCGTCCGCTGGTGCTCGGCGAGTTTGCCGGGGGCGGCTACGTCGTTGCCTCGGAAACGTGCGCCCTCGACCTGATGGAAGCGCGCTACGTCCGCGAGGTGGAGCCAGGAGAAATCCTTCACTTTACGGGAGGTGAAGTGCACTCGCTGCGACCTTTTGCTAGCGCCCCGCGGCATGCGTGCATCTTCGAGTACATCTACTTCGCCCGACCCGACAGCATCGTCTTCGGCCGCAACGTCTACGAGGTCCGCAAGGCCATGGGCCGCCAGCTTGCCCGCGAGGCGCCGGCCGACGCGGACGTCGTTGTCCCGGTTCCCGATTCTGGCCTTCCGGCGGCGCTAGGGTATGCGGAGGAGTCCGGGATTCCCTTCGACATGGGCCTAATCCGCAACCACTATGTAGGCCGCACGTTTATCGAGCCGACCGAGTCGATCCGCCACTTTGGCGTCAAGATCAAGCTGAACGCCCAGCGGGACGTATTGGCTGGCAAGAGAGTGGTGGTCGTTGACGATTCCATCGTACGCGGGACTACCAGTCGCAAGATCGTCGGGATGATTCGAGCAGCCGGTGCTCGCGAGATTCACTTTCGGGTCTGTGCGCCCCCCACGGTTGGGCCCTGCTACTACGGCGTCGATACTCCAACCCACGAGGAGCTGATCGCCAACCGCTACTCGGTCGAGGAAATCGGCCGCTGGATCGGTGCGGACACGCTCGCCTACCTATCGACGGAGGGCCTGATGGCCTTTGCCGGGGGAAGCCGCGAGGGATTCTGCGACGCGTGCTTCACCAACGACTATCCGGTCGGGCGGCGGGCCAGCCAGGAACACTGGCAAATGAAGCTGTTCGAAGCCCTCGAGATGGCCCCGCGCCGCCGGCGCGGGGCCAAGGTCTGAAGCCGGGGGCGGCCGAGGGCGAACGTCGCTTTCCAGAAAGCTAAAGGACGGTCGACCGGCGCCAGTTGGCGTCATCGCGGTCGGGACAGTCTACGTTGTAGTGCAGGCCGCGACTTTCGCGCCGGCTACGCGCGCAGCGAATGATCAGCTCGGCTACTAAGGCGAGATTACGGAGCTCGAGCAAGTCGCCCGTTACTCTAAAGTCCCAATAGTAGTCGTGGATTTCCTCGCGTAGCATCGAGATCCGGGCAGCGGCGCGCCGCAGCCGGCGATCGCTCCGGACGATGCCCACGTAGTTCCACATGAGCCGGCGAATTTCGTCCCAGTTGTGGTTGATGACGACTAACTCGTCGATGTCCGTGGCGTCTCCACTGCGCCAATCGGGAAACGCCGGGGGTTGGGCGGCGTCCGCCCGCAATAGCTCGCGAGCGTGCACGTAAGCGCGGTGGGCGAACACAGCCGCCTCAAGGAGCGAGTTGGATGCGAGTCGATTGGCTCCGTGCATCCCCGTGAGCGCAACCTCGCCAACGGCGTACAGGCGCGAGACGGCCGTGCGTCCATGGCGGTCCGTCAGTACACCCCCGCACATGTAGTGAGCTGCCGGAACCACCGGAATGGGTTCCGTAGCGATGTCGATTCCGAAGGCCTTACACTGCTGGTACACGGTGGGAAACCGCCTGCGCAAAAACTCGCCGCCGAGTGCGGTGACGTCGAGCAGCACGTAGTCGTAGCCGTTGCGCTTCATTTCCCGGTCGATGGCACGCGCGACGATGTCGCGCGGCGCCAACTCGGCGCGGGGGTGGTACTCTGCCATGAAGGGCCGGCCATCCGGGCGGCGCAGCACAGCGCCTTCGCCTCTCAGGGCTTCAGTAATCAGAAAGGATTTGGCTTTCGGGTGATAGAGGCAGGTCGGGTGAAATTGCATGAACTCGAGGTCGCCGACGCGACAACCCGCGCGGTAAGCCATGGCGATTCCGTCGCCGGAGGCAACGTCGGGGTTCGAGGTGTACAGGTAAACCTTCCCCGTGCCGCCGGTTGCCAGGACCGTCGCCTTGGCCAAGAACGTGTGGACCAGCCCCGTGCGGCTGTCGAGCACGTAGGCCCCCCAACAGGTGGGAGGGCCGCTGGCCAGGCCAAATTTCTGGTCGATCAGCAAATCGACCGCGTAGTGGTGCTCGAAGATGTCGATCTGGGGGTGGTTCCTGGCGACCGCGCCGAGGGCTCTGATGATTTCGCGGCCGGTCGAGTCGGCCGCGTGGAGGATGCGGCGGTTCGAGTGGCCGCCTTCGAGCGCGAGGTCGTACTCGCCGCTTTCTTCCCGCCGCGAGAAACGCACCCCGAGTTCGATCAGTTCCCGGATGCGGTCTGGGCCTTCGGCGACAACACCGCGGACGATTTCCTCGCAGCAGAGTCCAGCGCCGGCTTCGAGCGTGTCGGCGACGTGGCTCTCGACACTGTCGGCCTCCGACCAGACCGCGGCTACGCCTCCCTGCGCATGGGCCGTGTTCGAGTCCTCGAGAGTCTTCTTCGTGACTACGGCCACGCGGCCGGTCTCGGCCGCCTTAACCGCAAAGCTGAGACCGGCCATTCCGCTTCCGATTACGAGGTAGTCGTACGTGGGCACGCCGGCCCCATAGTGTCGGCCCCGTCCTCCCCGATCAACAGGCACTGCCGGTGGTGTCAACGATGCAGCGCCGCCGTTTGCCGGAGCGCCCGAAGCAGTTACTTTCTTGAGGTTGGAGGGCAACCGGCGCCGCTGCCGGTTGCGCGCTGCTCGTGAGCAGGCACGAAGCTCGAAAGACCGCCGAAGTGCAGCCAATCACGCTGGCGAGCTACGCCAGTCTGCCCAACATTCTGACCCTCGTTCGAATCGGGGCGATCCCGATACTCGTGTGGCTCCTGCGAGATCCGGCGCCGCGCGCGGGGCTCGTTGCGTTCGTCGTCTACTTCTTTGCTTCACTGACGGACTTTTTCGACGGGTATCTCGCCCGCCGCTATGGGTTAGTCACGCCTTTAGGAAAGCTGCTTGACCCGCTGGCCGATAAGCTCCTGGTCGTCTCGGCGCTTATCATGATCGCGGTCGCCGACCGCACGCCCACCGTTCCCGGCTGGCTTCTCGTGATCGTAATCGGCCGCGAGCTCGCCATTACGGGGCTGCGCAGCATTGCTGCCGCCGAAGGGATCATCGTAGCGGCGGAAGCAACCGGAAAGTTCAAGATGATTCTCCAGACCATTGGTGTCCACGCGCTCATCATTCACTACACCTATTTCGGCGTTAGCTTCTATTGGGTGGGAATGGTGCTGCTCCTAGTTTCCGCGGTGGCTGGTGTGTGGTCCGCGGTCGAATATCACGTCGCTGTCTTCCGCGAACTTGCTGCCCGCCAGCGCCAGGGATAAGGCGCCGTTTGAGGGAG
>CAYZHO010000081.1:0-2497 GCA_964478045.1 uncultured Myxococcales bacterium
ACGTCGAGGTGGTGGTGGCCCGCCGCGTGCCGACGTTTTTCATGCGAGTGCTCGGCAAGGAGGCAGTCGAGGTCGAAGCCCGAGCCGTCGCCGGCCTCGTGGATCGCAACATCGGCGTGTACGCGATCGACCCGAGCCAAAAGGGCGCGCTCACCGTTGCCAAAGGCGCGCGCGTCGACATTCCTGAGTGCGATGTATTCGTGAACAGCCAGTCGCGCGCCGCGGCTCTCGCGGGCGCCGGAGCGCGCTTGACCGCGGGGCGCGTCGAGGTCGTGGGAGGCTACGAGGGCGACGGATTCTATCCGGATCCCGAGACTGGAGCCTCGCAAATTGCCGACCCGCTCGAAGACCTGCCGGCGCCTTCCTATAGCGGCTGCGATCACTACGGTACCGTTACCGTTCGCGGCAAGCGGCGCCTTCGCCCGGGCGTTTACTGCGGCGGCATCGACGTGGTCGACGACGGGCAGTTGGTGCTCGAAAGCGGCGTCTACGTCCTGCGCGGCGGAGGGCTGCGCGTAGGCAAACAGTGCGAGCCGCAGGAGCTGCCGAAGAGCGATCACGGCGACAGTGACCATGGCGAAAGCGACCACGGCGATAGCGAGCACGCCAGCAGTGACCATGGCGATAGCGAGCACGCGAGCGCGAGCCACGGCGACAGCGACCATGGCGCCAGCGACCACGGCGACAGCGACCACACTGCCAAAGTGACCGTTTGTCACGTGAGCGGGTCGCGCGAGCAGACGCTCGAAGTGGAAGCCTCGGCACTTGCCACCCACCTGGCGCACGGGGATTCGCTCGGAAAATGCTCGAACCTCTGCGAGGCTTCCGCCGACCATGGCGACAGCGACCACGGCGAAAGCGAGCATGGTGACAGCGACCACGGCGGCAGCGACCACGCAAGCAGTGACCACGGCGATAGCGCGTCGGCGGGCAAGGCCGAAGCCAAGGTTTGCCACCCGGCCATCCGCGGCACTGGCGTGACCATCTACGTCACCGACGGGCCGCACTGCGGCTACGGCCCCGTCGAGATCGACCCGAGCGCGAGTGTCGATCTGAGCGCTCCCACCTCGGGCCCGCTGGCTGGTGTCTTGTTCTTCCAAGACCGGCGGATTGCTTCAGGGCCTGCCTCGACACTGGCCGTCGACGGGAGCGACGCGATGACGGGCGTAGCCTACTTCCCCACCACCGCCGTCCATCTCGTCGGGGGCAAGCTCGGCGCAGCGCAAGAAATGAAGATCGTTGCGAACAAGGTCGGCTTTGAGGGCCGCCTGCTGATCGATTGTCCCGCAAATAACGGTCCGTACACTCCTTCGGCGCTCAAGCGAGTCGCCCTGAGCGAGTAGACCGCCCCCGCAGTGGCGGCGGCCTTCGGGCCGCCGCCGTTTTTTTGTATTCGGCCGCGCCCACTGCCGCGCACGCAGCGTTGCGGCGTGCGCAAGCATCGACGGCTTGCGTGCCGAAGCACCGGCACCGCCTGCCGAAGGCTCGGCCCGACCCTTAAAGGCAGCAATGTAGGCCGGCGCAAAGCTCGCCGGAGAGCCCGGCGTGCGGTTTTTCGTAGAGGCGCCGAAACGGGTCGGGCCGCTCTCTGCCGGCCGTCACCTTTTCCGAGTTAGGACGCGCACTTTGGCGCCGCCAAAAGCGCGGCGTCACAACCGCGACACTGTTCGTCACTGTTCTGCCAGCGCATGGCCTTGCCCTTGCACGATGCCGGTTGCCGCAAAACCAACCGGCACGAGGAGGCATGAAGCGATGAACGGCAGAAGGACCATCCCCCGCTGGATCCTAGTGATCGTGGCTGCGTCGGTCGTCGGCCTTGGCGCGCGAGCCAGCGCGAACATCGTTGGTAGCGCCCACGACTTTTCGTCCTACGGCTGGTCGAACGGCGAGATCTGCGTGCCCTGTCACACGCCGCACAACGCCGACACCAGTGTCGCCCAGGCCCCGTTGTGGAACCATGAGGTGACCACCGCGACCTACACCGTCTACAGCAACGCGGCCACGCTCGACGCCACGGTGGGACAGCCCAACGGCATCTCGAAACTGTGCCTGTCTTGCCACGACGGTACCGTGGCCGTCGACGCCTTCGGTGGGGCTGCGGGGAACACGTTCATCTCGTCGATCGACCCGGACGCCGATTTCGGCACCGACCTGAGCGACGATCACCCGATTTCGTTCACCTACGACACCGCCCTGGCCAACGCCGATGGCGAGTTGTTCGATCCCGCTACCACGAACAGTGGCCTCGGAGGCACGATCCAGGACGACATGCTCTTTTCCGACCAGCTCGAATGCGCCAGTTGCCACGACGTTCACAACGTAGCCGGCAACCCCTACTTGCTGGTCAAGGACAACACGGCCAGTGCCTTGTGCCTGACCTGCCACGACAAGTAGCCTCTCGCCAGCCGCCCGCCGCAAGCGCCGGTCCCCAGGTTGGGGCCGGCGCTTTTTTGTCCCGCTCTTTCCTGTTGACCGATGCCTTGCTGGAGTCGTAGGG
>CAYZHO010000081.1:2507-7729 GCA_964478045.1 uncultured Myxococcales bacterium
TAGGGTGGCGGCGCAGCCGGCACGGAGGTAACAACGATGCGGCGGATCCGCTACGGCTTTGCAGCCGTCCTGGTTGCCGCGGCCCTCGGGGCTAGGGGCGCCGAGGCCGGCTTCCTCAACTGGGCGGCCATCTACGGCGGCAGCGACGCCGAAGAAATGGAAGGCGTGCGGGCGACGTCCGACGGGGGAGCGATCGTCGTCGGTTCGACCGCCTCCTTCGGCGATCCACACGGGGGCGCCTGGGTCGTCAAACTCGACCGATTCGGCGCCATCGAGTGGCAAAAGACATACGGCGGCAGCGGCGACGAATACCTCATCGACGTGCGCGAGCTCGACGACGGTTACGTTGCCGCGGGCTGGACCAAGTCGTTCGGGGTGGCAAAGACCGATGTGTGGGTCGTGCGGCTGCGCTCGGACGGCAGCGTCGTATGGGCGAACTCCTATGGAGGCAGTGGCAACGAACAGGCCTGGTCCGTCGACGTGACCAGCGACGGTGCGTTCCTCGTAGCCGGCGGCACGACTTCATTCGGTGCCGGCCATGCCGACTACTGGGTTCTCAAACTCGATGCCGCAACCGGCGGCGTCATCTGGCAGAAGGCCTACGGCGGGCCTCGCAACGACGGCGGCGCTAGCGACTACGGGGAGTACGTCGTGCGCGCCTTCGAAGATTCGAGTGGCCACTACCTTGTGGCCAGTGAGACGCTTTCCTTTGGGTCAGGCTTTTCGGACATTTGGATCCTCAAACTCGACGCTGACGGCAACGTGGTGTGGGAAAAGGCCTACGGCGGCTCGGACGAGGACACCCTGTGGGCGATGACCGAGTCGGCAAGTGGGGGTTACATCGTGCCGGGCAGCACGGTTTCGTTCAGCCCCGACTGGAGCGGAGACACCTGGGTGCTGCGGCTCGATCCCGACGGCAACGTGATGTGGCAGCGGATCTTTGGAGTACCCGGCGACTGGGACGAAGCCCTTGCGGTGGCACCGGCCGCCGACGGCGGCGCTCTGGTGGGCGCCTACACAGAGCAAGGCTCGAGTGACTGGGATATGATCCTGCTGCGGATTGACGCCGGCGGTAACGAGCTGTGGAGTAAGTACTACGAGCACCTTTGGGACTGGCCCAACGCGATCCAGCAGACCGCCGACGGCGGGTTCGTGGTTGCAGCCGTAACCTGGCCGCCCTCGGGTACCGAAGACCTTTGGGTCCTGCGCACCGACGGCAACGGAGAGATCGGCACCGCGTGCAGCATCATCCACGACCAGCCCCTCGTCATTGCCGACACGGCCGCGATTCCGGTGGACACGAGCGCCACAGTTACCGTGACCAACGCCGTTCCCCAGAGCACGGCCGTGAGCGTCGCCGACACCAACGCTAGCGCATCCTTTCTCTGCCAGGCGATGCCGGCCGAAGACTGCGCGAACGGAAGCGACGACGACGGGGACGGACTGGCCGACTGCGCGGATCCAGACTGTACGGGCGACGCCGATGGCGACGGTTACATTGCGGCTCCGTGCGGGACCGATTGTGACGATACGGATCCAGCCGTGCACCCGGGCGCGGCCGAAGTGTGCGGCAACGGCAAGGACGACGAGTGCGACGGCGCCGCCGACTGCGCTGACGCGGACTGCCAGACCAACATCGACGGCGATGGCGACGGTTACTTCGCGCTTCCGTGCGGGAGCGACTGCGACGACGCGGATCCGGCCGTGCACCCGGGCGCGGCCGAGGTGTGTGACAACGGCAAGGACGACCAGTGCGACGGAGCCATCGACTGCGACGACCTCGAGTGCGTCGAGCTGCCCGTGTGCTCGGCCGCAACGGCTTTCCGCCGAGGGCGCTCGCGCGTGCGCTTGCGTGCGGGAGCTCGCGATAAAGCGGCTGCCAAGCTGTGCGTGACCTCAGAGCTGTGCAGCGCGCTCGAGGCCATAGCAGGAGACGCCGCCTCGTCGGTTGCCGTCCAGGTCGGCGATTGTGCGCCGGTCCTCATAGGCGGCGAGGATCTGGCCACCAACCGGGCGCGCACTGTTTTTCGCGCCAAGGCTCCTGGCGGGGCGGAGCCGCGCTACGCCGTCAGGTTTTCGTGCCGGTCCCTGGCGGCCACGGCGCGCCTGGCCAAGGCCGAGCTCGACGGTTGCCTGCTCAACCCCGTGCGGGTGGTCGTCTCAGCGTCGCGAACTCGCTCGCTCGTGGCCGAGGCGCCGTTTGAAGCACTCTATAACGGCCGCGGCGAGCTGACAGGTTACAGCTATCGCTCGACCGTGACGTGCACGCCCTAGGACGGCCTTCTAAGTCAAGCCTTCCTCTAGAAGTCCACCGTGCCCCGGTCGAGGCCGGCGCCCATGACTGCCTCCCACTGCCCGCGATAGACGTGCGGGCCGGCCGCAGTCAGGCCGCCGTCGATCACGTAGACGCCGCCGGTGACGAAGCGGGCTTCGTCGCTGGCCAAGAAGCACGCCAGTGCGGCCACGTCTTCGGCGCGGCCGACGATCTTTAGCGGCTGCGAGTTGCGCATGCCTTCTTCCATTGCTTCTTCGCTGCCACGGTGGACCAGCGGTGTCAGGATGCCGCCGGGGCAGATCACGTTCACGCGGATGTTGTGCTGGGCCAACTCGACGGACGCCGAGCGAGTCAGGTTGATGACCGCAGCCTTGGCCGCCGAGTAAGCATGGGGCCCGCAGCCGCCGCTCAGGCCGGCCGTCGATCCAGTGTTGAGGATGACGCCTCCTTGGTTTTGCTGTTTGAGAACGCGGGCCGCGTGTTTGATTCCCAGGAAGACCCCCCGAACGAGGACGGCGAAGGTGAAGTCCCAGTCGTCGGCGCTGATCTCGTCGAGCGCCCCGAGGGCTCCGGGCAAGCCGGCGTTGTTGTAGACACAGTCGAGCCGGCCGAACTCGTTCATGGCCAGGTCGATCATTGCCTCGACGTCGGCTTCCTTCGAAACGTCCGTCTTGATGAAGCGGGCGCGGTCGCCGAGCCCTTCCTTGGCGGCAAGATCCAGTGTTTCTCTGCCTGTCCGCTCGTTTAAATCCGCGACGACGACCTTAGCGCCCTCGCGCAGAAAGCGCAGAACCGTACCCCGTCCGATCCCGCTGCCGCCCCCGGTGATCACGGCGACTTTGCCCTCGAGTTTACCGGCCATAGCGTGGCTGCCTCCGTCGTTTGAGTTGAAACGTGTTCTACTCCACTGGCCGAGCCGTGTCCAAGCCGCGGCACGGCCTTTTTTTGAGCGTTGACGGTTCGGGGCGCCAGGTGGTATCCAACCATGACGAGCTTGGCTCCGCACCTTGCCCGCACCTGGGAGGATCGCCATGAAGGCAGCGCTCGAAGCACTCGTGAGGACGTCGGCGATCGCGGCCGCAGCCTTTCTGTTTTGGGCTGGAGCTTGCATTCCGGCACTCGCCTTGCCCGGCAACGTGGTGGCCGAACAAAAGATCAGCGATACGGCCGGGGGGTTTGCCGGGCCGCTTTCCGACAACGACGCCTTTGGCAGTGGCGTAGCCGCAATCGGCGACATCGACGGCAACGGGGTTGTCGACCTAGCGGTCGGAGCGCCGGCCGACGACGACGGAGGTAGCGACCGCGGTGCGGTGTGGGTGTTGCGCATGACCTCGGCCGGGACCGTACTTGCGACGCAAAAGATCAGCGATACGACCGGCGGGTTTGGGGGTGGCCTGTCCAACGGGGACCGCTTTGGTGCCGCAGTGGCCGGAGTTGGCGACCTCGACGGGGACGGCATCGGCGACCTAGCGGTTGGTGCTCCTGGCGACGACGACGGCGGGACCGACCGCGGGGGTCTGTGGATCCTCTGGCTCAATGCCGACGGAACCGTCAAAGCGCAGCAAAAGATTAGCGACACGGCGGGCGGGTTTGCGGGCGCCCTCAGCAATGGGGACGCCTTTGGGTCCGCGGTCACGCCCCTTGGCGACCTCGACGGCGACGGCGTCGTCGACGTCGCCGTTGGCGCTCCTGGCGACGACGACGGCGGAACCGACGAGGGTGCCGTTTGGATTTTGTTCCTCGACACCGCAGGCACAGTAAAGAGTGCGACCAAACTGAGCGAGCTGACCCCTGGTTTTGGCGGGCAGCTTTCCGCCTTCGACGCCTTTGGCTATTCGGTGACCGCCGTGCGAGACCTCGATGGGGACGGCCTTGCCGAGCTCGTTGCCGGTGCGCCCGGCGACGGAGACGGCGGTTTTGCCCGCGGAGCCGCGTGGGTGTTGTTCCTCGACGCCGCCGGCGGCCTCAAAGCTTTTCAGAAGATCAGCGACACCGCCGGTGGTTTTGCCGGCATCCTCGACGACGCCGATCAGTTTGGCAGTTCGGTGGCAGTGGTGCGCGACTTAAACGGCGACGGCCGCGACGACCTGGCCGTGGGAGCGCCGGGAGACGACGACGGGGCGATCAACGCGGGCGCGGTATGGATCCTCTTTCTCAATGCCGATGGGACCGTAGCGCTTCACCGCAAGATCAGCGCCACGGCGGGGGGCTTCGTAGGCCCACTGTCGGCCGGCGACGCTTTCGGGGCGGCGGCCGTCATGGCCCGCGACCTGAACGCCGATGGGGTTGCGGATCTGGCCGTGGGAGCCAACCTTGACGACGACGGCGGCACCAATCGAGGCGCGGTCTGGATCCTGTTCCTCGACGGCGTGCCCGGTGCCTTCTGCGGAGACGGATTTCTCGATCCCAACGAGGAGTGCGACGACGGTAACAACGCGCCGGGCGATTGTTGCTCGCCGACCTGCACCTTCGAGCCGGCCGGAACGAGCTGTGCGGACTCCGACCTGTGCAACGGAGACGAAGTGTGCGACGGGGCCGGCACGTGCCTGGCGGGCACCCCGCTCGATTGCGACGACGGAGACCCCTGCACGCAGGACACGTGCGATCCGGCTACCGGATGCCATTCCACCCCGGGCCCAGCCCCCGTTTGCCTGGGGGCGGGCAAGGCCGTCTTCGAACTGGCCGACAAAACCAACGACGCCAGGGACTTGGTCAAGTTCAAGTGGCTAAAGGGCGCCGAGACTCAACTGGGAGATTTCGGAGACCCCACGGCCACCACGACCTATGCCCTGTGTGTCTACGACTACAGCGCCGGAACGCCTTCGCTTGCCCTGAAGGTCGTCGTGCCCCCGGGAGCCGGCTGGCAGAGTCGCGGGAGCAAGGGCTTCCGCTACCGGGACCCCGCAGGCAGCGCCGACGGCGCGCGCAAGATCGTGCTCAAGCCGGG
>CAYZHO010000081.1:7739-10432 GCA_964478045.1 uncultured Myxococcales bacterium
ACATCCAGGCCAAGGGCGTCAACTTGACGCTGCCGGCGCCGGCCGGACCAGGCCAGTTTTTCGCGCAGGACCCGCTCCTGACGGTTCAAGTGGTCAACGGCGCCGGGACCTGCTGGGCGGCGGACTTCCCCGAGCCGGGGCTCAAGAACGACGCCTCGCGGTTCAAGGACAAGGTCCTGCAGTAGGCTCGATTCAGCGGCGAGCGCGCTCGTGGTATCCTCGGCCGGCTGGCACTCGATAGGTGCCGCCAAGGAGGACTTGGGCGATGGGCAAGCCGACCGTTACGATCACCTATTGCGGGGTTTGAAACTACCGCCCCAGAGCGGCCAGTTTGGCCGAAGTGCTCTCGCGCGAGCTCGGGATCGAGGCCGAACTCGTCGAGGGCGACAAGGGGATCTTCGACGTGGCCGCCGACGGCGAAGTGATCTTCTCGAAGTATCGGGAGGGCCGCTTCCCCGAGCCCGAGGAGATCATCGAGCGGCTTGGCGCGAAAAGCTAGGCAAGACCGCCGCCGGCGGCGCGGCACGACGCTGGGAGGAGGTAAGTCATGCCGATCTTCGAGTATCGCTGCCTGCACTGCGACCACGTCTTCGAGATGCTCGTCTCCCCGCGCGAAGTGGACGATCACCGCTCGGCCATGTGCCCGAAGTGCGGCCGGCGCGCAGGCGAACGGCTCCTGAGCACGTTCGCCGTCGGCGGGGCGGCCGAGGAGCGGTGCGAGACCTGCCCGGGGCCCGAGAGCGAGTCGTGCGGGAGTAGCTGCGACTTCGACGACTACGGCGGCTTGGACGATTTCGACGACTGAGGGCGGCGGTGGCCGCCCGCGCCCGCGGCGGCTTGTGCCGCTGCGGGCGCGCACGGAGCGAGAGCGTGAACTACCAAGACATTTTGTTCGAGCGCGACGGCGAGACGGCGTGGATCACGATCAATCGCGAGCAGCGTGGCAATGCATTCCGAATGGAAACCGTCCGGGAAATGATCGACGCGCTCGAGCAAACTCGCCGCGACGCCGACTGCCGGGCAGTCGTCCTGACCGGAGCCGGCAACCGGTTCTTCTGTATTGGAGGTGACCACGATTCGGTCCACGACCTCGGTGACGATCGGATCCACTACGGGACCATGTTCCCGGTTGCCGACCTCTACGATTTAATCGACAAGCATCCCAAACCGGTCGTGGCGATGGTCAACGGCTATGCGGTCGGCGGGGGCAACGTCTTGGCCACCGTGTGCGATCTGACCGTCGCCTCGCGAACCGCTGTCTTCAGGCAGGTCGGCCCGATGGTTGGAAGCTTCGACGCGGGATTTGGGACCTGGTACCTCGAGGAGGCGATCGGGCGCAAGCGAGCCAAGGAAATGTGGTACCTCGGCCGCAAGTATACGGCCGAGGAGGCCGCCGCCATCGGCCTGGTCAACGAGGTCGTCGAACCCGAGCGGCTGCGCGAGCGGGTTGCCGAGCTGTGCCGCGAGCTGGCCGAGCGCGGCCCGATAGCGATTGCTGCCCTCAAAGCCGCTTTCCACGCCCGCCACGCCGGAGCCCCCGGCCTTTCGCGGGTGACCGTCGACTTGTTCGTGAACCAGTACTACCACAGCCAAGAATCCCAAGAGCTGGGCCGCGCCTTCGCCGAAAAACGCCCGCCGGACAAGAGCAAGTTCTACCGCTAGAGGCCCTGCCGGCGCCTCGGCGCCTCTTCCCTGGTACCTGGCCACTAGCGATACGTTTGCCCGCGGGCTACCTAAGAAGACCGCCCGGCAATCCCGCGGGCAGGAGGGAAGCCGATGGATCTGTCGTTCACGCCCGAACAGGAAGCCTTCCGCCAGGAAGTGCGCCAGTGGCTGGCCGAAAACCTCGAGCAGACCTGGAGCGAGGCCTTACGAGATCCGAACAACACCGAGCGTGATCTCGTCGAGCTCCGGCGCCGCTGGCAGCGCAAGCTCTACGACGCAGGCTACCTAGGCATGGGTTGGCCGCCCGAGTGGGGCGGGCGAGGCGCGAGCAAAGTCGAGGAGGCGATCCTTGCCGAAGAGCTGGCCAAGGCAGACGCCCCCGAGCACATTAACTTCATCGGCCTTGGCTTGTGCGCCCCGGCCCTCATTCACCACGGGACCGAGGAGCAGCGGCGCCGCTTCATCCCGCCGATGCTTACAGGGGAAGAAATCTGGTGCCAGGGGTTCAGCGAACCGGGCGCCGGATCCGACCTGGCTGCATTGCGGCTGCGAGCCGAGCTTGTCGGCGACGAGTTCATCTTGAACGGGCAGAAGACATGGACGAGCTACGGTCCCTATGCGGACTGGATCTTTGTGCTGGCTCGCACGGATCCGAACGACCGCTATGGGGGGATCTCGTTCATTCTCTGCGACATGAAGACGCCGGGCATCGAGGTCCGGCCGCTCAAGCAAATCACCGGCGAGAGCGAGTTCGGCGAGACGTTCTTCGACAATGTTCGGGTGCCGCGCGAGAACCTGGTGGGCAAGATCGGCGAAGGATGGAAAATCGCCATGACCGTGCTCGGCTACGAGCGCGGCGCGCTGACGCTCAGCATGGCCGCCCGCCTTGGAAACGCGCTGCGCTGTCTCGTCGAAACCTGCCGGGAGCTTGGCCTTGACGACACCGACACGCGGCGCAAGCTCGGTCGGCTGGTCGTCGAGTGGCAAGTTTTGTATTCGAACGGCTACCGAACCCTGGCCAACCTCGA
>CAYZHO010000082.1:0-2539 GCA_964478045.1 uncultured Myxococcales bacterium
TGCCCGTGACGCCGACCGCAACCCCCGTCAACGCTGCGCTGTTGACACACCAGCCGCAGTGCGCAGCTTTAAAATGTGGTCACGCCCGCAGGCGGAACCCCCGCCTACTGGGCCGAGCTTGTGGCGGAACTCGGCAGCGCGCGGGCATACCCGTTCGATCCGAGCGCCAAGCAAGCAATCGAGCAGCGATCGACCCACGTTTCGCTCGTCTTCCTGACACCGCAGCGCGTCTATAAGTTGCGCCGGCCTGTTCGACTCGACTTCCTCGACTTTTCCGACCGGAAAGCACGCGACCAAGACTGCCTGAGGGAAGTTCGACTCAACCGCCGGCTGGCCCCCAGTGTCTACCTCGGCATCGCGCCCGTGGAGCGGTGTCCCCGGGGAATACGCGTCGGGCCTACCCGAGAGCGGCTCGTCAAGCGGGCGTCGGTGCTCGAACACTGCGTCGTGATGCGGCGGTTACCGGAGCCGGCCAATGCGCGCGCGATGCTAGCCCGCGGCAAGCTCGGGGCTCGTCACGTCGATACCCTGGCCCACGCGCTGGCGGCCTTTCACGAGCGCTACCGGCTAGGCAGGCCTTCTCCGCTGACTCCGTCGCAGTGGTACGACCTCCAGTGGCGGCCCGCAGCGGAAAACTTCTCGTCGCTATTGGCCCTCGGTGGGATCGACCGCGAGCGGATATGCCGGCTGGCCGCCCGAGCTTGCGCCGCAGCGTCGTCGTTGCGGCCGCAGTTCGAAGCGCGCCGGCTCGCCGGCGCAGCGGTCGACGGACACGGTGACCTGCGACTCGAGCACATTTGGTTCGAACGCGAGCAGCCGGTGATCGTCGACTGCCTCGAATTTTCCGACCGCTTGCGCCGCATCGACGCGGCAGCCGACCTTGCGTTCCTCGCCATGGACGTCGACTATCACGGTGCGCCCTGTCTCGCCGAACGCCTGCTCGCTTCTTACGCGGCCGCAACCGACGACTACGGTCTGTACCGCGTCATCGACTACTTCATCTCTTACCGCGCGGCAGTTCGCGCGAAGATCGCCGCGATCGTGGCCTGCGACGGCAGTGCCGAGCAAACGCGCCGGGAGGAAGCCCGCCGCAGTCTCGAGCGCCTGCTCAACCTGTGCGAACGCGCGCTGGCAAGGCGCTCGCCTGGTCCCGTCGTGGCAACGTGCGGCCCCATCGGCTGCGGCAAGACGACCCTGGCCCGGGCGCTCTCGCGGCGCCTCGGTTTCGCGGCCGTGCTCTCCTCGGACGCGCTTCGCCCTCGCCTGGCACGCCGGCAGGGCTGGCCCCGCGCGCAAGCGTATTCCCTGCAGCGCCGCCTCGAGGTCTACCGGGCACTGCTCGAGCGGGCGCTCGCCGTCGCGCTTTCCGGCCGGCCAGTAGTCCTCGACGCCACGTTCGGCCGGCGGGTGTTCCGCGACGAGCTCAGCCGGTGGGCCCATCGCCACGGGATAGACGTGCACTTGGTCGTCGTCCACGCAGCACCACAAGTGCGCCTGCGCTGGGTCGCCGCCCGCGAGCGGCGCAGTGCCGGGCCGTGGGTGGCCGGAACCGAGGCCGCCAAGCTCGGTGCCCTAGAGTTTGAGCCACCCAAGGAGTGGCCGGCCGGGGCCCGCTCGGACGTCCATACGGACCGGCCAGACTGGGAGCGCCAGCTCGACGAGCTCGCCCATCGCCTTGTGGCGCAGAGGATCAAGTCGGGGCGCAACGCTGCCGCTTGATTCTGCGTTAGTCTTCCTCGCGGCGCGCCTCAGCCAAAAGCCGCTCGACCTCCTCAGAGGAATAGCGCCGTCCTCGCCCGACTCCCTCACATAGCCGCCGCGCCTCGATGGTCCACCGGTTGCCAGAGATCAGCTCGGGCCAAAACGGGAACGTCCGGCACTGGCGGGGCCGGACCGGGTAGATTTGGCAGCGAAAGCTCTCCTGATCCAGAAACGGGCAAGCGCGGTCCGGAAACCGCACTTGTCGCCAGCCGTACTCGTCAACGAAAGTATAGCGCCGTGCGAACCGCCCTCGGGACAATCCGAGGTAAGCCGCGATGCGGTCCACGTCCACTTCCTCGAGATAGACGTGGGCATACCTCCCGCGGCGCGTGCAGCACTGGCCGCACTGCGTGCACTCGAAACGTAGTCCGTTTTCTTCTCGCGAGCCACTCATCGCAAAAACGTGAATATCGGGCCCCGCAAGACCGTCGCACAGTGGGACGCCGTGCGAGCGTGCGCGGCAGACTTCATAGCGCGGCCCCCCGCGCAAGGCGAGCAGGCCGGCGCCGCACGCGGGAGCGGCAGCGAGGGAGAGAAGAACGTGAGGAGTCGACTAGCGCTGGTTTGTTTCATCGCCTCGTGTGCTCTCGCGCTGCCGGCTCGGCCGGCACTTGCTTCCTTCCTCTGGTTTGGCTGGCACGACCGCGGGCCCGGTATCTTTCACTGGCACTGCAATGAGCTGGGCCGCGGCGCCCACCTGCGCGGCCGCGACCACGGTGACAGCGATTGCCACCGGAACGGCGGGCGCCACGACCGCTGGCGCCGCTTCGACGAAGAC
>CAYZHO010000082.1:2549-10345 GCA_964478045.1 uncultured Myxococcales bacterium
CGGCCGCGGCCACCACCGCGGCGACCGAGATTGGCGCCACCGCTACGACCGAGGCTGGGACAACTATCGGTATCGCCACCGCGCAGATCAGGCAGAAGCACTGCGTGAGGCGCTAGTCACGTTGTTCTATGCCCTTGGCTTTCCGGCGCGCGGCTTCTACTGCAAGTGCTGTCATTTTCGGGCTTGGCGGCCCGACTCGTTCTACGATCACCTGCGCCGGCATCACCGCGTTGGTATGTTCGAGGTTCTATCGCATCTGCGGTGGTCTCCGCAGGCACTCGTGTTCGTGTTCGATCTAGACTGAGCCTGCCGGTGCGCTCGCGGGCCCCGTCACTCGCCTCGAACGGCACCCCGCATGGGAACGAACGCAACTGGGAGGCTGCGCTCGGTGCGGGTTTTGCCATCCGGAGCTTTGCGCACGAGCACGAGCGACTGGTGAAGGCCTCCCCACTCGTCGACCGGCACGACCATCCGCCCTGGCGCCGCGAGCTGTTCGAGCAGTTGTTCGGGGATCCGCGGTGCGGCGGCAGTAACCATGATCCGGTCGAAGGGCGCCTGTTCGGGCCAGCCGGCCGAGGCATCCCCGGTTCGCACGTGGACATTCGTGTAGCCGAGTTCGGCCAGCCGCCGTTTGGCCTGCTCGGCCAGGCTGTCGATGATCTCGATCGAGAAAACTTCGCGAGCTAGCTCGGCAAGGATCGCCGTCTGGTAACCGCTGCCGGTGCCGACTTCGAGAACCCGGTGGTGAGGCTGCACGTCGAGCAATTCGGTCATGTAGGCGACCACGAACGGCTGCGAGATGGTCTGTCCCTCGCCGATGGGTAGAGCCGTATCCAGGTAGGCCTCCTCGACCAGCTCTCGGGGAACAAACAGTTCCCGCGGCACCGCGTCGATCGCGTCCAGGACGCGGCGGTCGGAGATTCCCTCTCGGGCCAGCTTGGTGACCAGGGCACGCCTCTGGTCGGCGCGCCGCACCCGATAGTTCGCGCCAGCCATCCACCGTCAAATATACACCGTCCCGCGGTCGGTTGTTCCGCCCGCCAAGCCTTCGTTGGCGTTCTGGGTCTAGTCGGCCGAAACCACCGGCCGGGCACCGACCAGCGCGGAAACGGCCTCGGCGATTCCGTCGACTGTAAGCGGGAACATCGGAAACAAGCGCCGAATCAACCGGACGGTGTAACCGTGCCTCCAGGATTCCGGCGGGTCCGGATTGAGCCACGCCACCCGGTCGAAGTGACGCGCAAGGCGCTGGAGCCATACGATTCCGGGGGTTCGAGTGGCGCGCCGCGGGTCAATGGCGCCGAACGGTTCGAGCAGCTCGGCGGGGTGCATCGCCGCATCGCCGACCACTAGCAGTTTCCAGCGCTCGTCGAGCTGCCGGATCAGGTCGCCGGTGGGCAACGCGTCGCTCGCTCGCATCGCCGCCTGCTCGTAGACCGCGTCGTAGACGCAATTGTGAAAGTAGTAAGCGCGTAGCTCCCGCAAACTTCTCTCCTGGCACAACGCGGTCAGCAACCGGCTCACAGGCGTCCGGTAGGGCTCCATCGTTCCACCGACGTCCATCAACAGCAGCAAGCGCAGGTTGTTGCGCCGCGGAGGCCGAAACACGAGTTCAATTTCGCCCCCGTTTCGGCATGTCTCGTCGATCGTCCCGTCGAGGTCGAGCTCGGTGGCCGGTCCACTGCGAGTAAGCTGGCGCAACCGGCGCAGTGCGGTGCGAATTCGGCGGACGTCGAGGGCAACGTCGGTCCGGTAGTCCTCGAAGCGCCTTTCCTCGGCGACCTTCATGGCCGAGCGCCGGCGGCCCTGGCCCCCTACCCGGATGCCGGTTGGGTGATAGCCGCTGTGGCCGAACGGGGATCGCCCGCCGGTGCCGATCCAACGATCGCCACCGTCGTGGCGTTCGCTCTGCTCGGCTAGCGTCTCGAGAAAGCGGCGCATCAGTTCGTCGTTCGTCAGCCGCTCGAGCTGAGCGAGTTGCTGGGGGGTAAGCCCGGGAAAGTTACGCGGATCGCGCAGCCACTCGAGAACCTGGTCAGTGATCTCGAGCGAGCCTTCCACTCCGTGAAAGACCCGCGCGAACACGCGGTCGTAGGCATCGTAGAACGCCTCGCTCTTCACCAGGCAAGCGCGGGCGAGGTGATAGAAACGAACCAGGCTCGAACCATGGAGGCCCTTTTCGAGCGCCTCCATCAAGGCCATCCACTCCTGGATCCCAACCGGGACCCCTTCCTCGCGCAAGCCGTAGAACAAGTCGAGAAACACGCCGCTCTCCTACTGGTTGTAGCGCGGGCCGAGATCGCTCCACCGCCTCGGGTAGGCGCCGCCGCGCCGCCGGTAGGACTCGAACGCTTCCGTGTCCTGCTCGTTCTTGAGCAGCGCTCCGAGAAACGGAATGTGCGCCTCGAGCTGATCGGCCGTGATCCCGGCTCGCCGCAGCGCCGCGATCCAGTCGATCAGCTCCGACGTGGAAGGCTTCTTGCGCAGATCATCCTGCTCGCGCAGCCAGTAGAACTTGATCAGAACCTGGTCGAGTAGTTTCGCGTCGAGGTGCGGGTGGTGCACCGCAACGATTCGGCGCATCAACGGCACGTCGGGAAACTCGATGAAATGAAAGATACAGCGGCGCAGGAACGCGTCCGGCAGCTCTTTTTCGTTGTTCGAGGTGATGATCACGAACGGCCTCTGGCGCGCCACGATCTCCTCGCCCGTCTCCATGATGGTGAACCGCATCTCGTCGAGTTCGCGCAAGAGATCGTTGGGGAACTCCAGGTCTGCCTTGTCGATTTCATCGATGAGCAGCACGTGGCGCTGCTCGGCGGCGAACACCCGGCCCAGCGGTCCGAGGCGAATGTAGCGGCGGATGTCGGAAACGTCTCCCGTTCCGAAGCGGCTGTCATTCAGCCGCTGCACCGTATCGTAGACGTACAAGCCTTCCGCCGCTTTCGACGTGGACTTGACGTGCCACGTTTCCATCGGCAGGCCGAGTGCTCGTGCCACGTGGGTCGCCAGCAGCGTCTTGCCGGTTCCTGGTTCTCCTTTGACGAGCAGCGGCCGCTCGAGCGCGAGCGCGCAGTTGACGGCGTCGACGAGCGCCTCGGACGCGATGTACCCGTCCGTACCGGTAAAGCGGTAGAATCCGTTGTCTCCCATCGCTCCTCTCTTGGCCGGGGATTCGGTGACGCGTTGGGACTCGCCCGAGCACGGGAAGCCCACGCGCGGGGGCAAGTTATGGGATATGGGAAATGACGGCAAGCCGAAGCGGGCGCTAGCCTGCCGCTTCCACCGGCCGCTCGGCTCGAGCGGGAGGCGCCGGGCGGCAGCGCCGAGCCACGCGGGCGAGCAGTTCGTCGACCGGCCCGCGCGCTGCGCCTTCCGTGTCTCCGGCGGCAAAGAAAACGGCGTCGAAGCGCTCGGGTGACTCGTCGAGCAGAAGCAGGAGTGGCACCTCGGCGGTTACCGCGTCTTCCCGCAGCTCGCGCACGAACTGCTTGGCGCTGGTGCTCCCGCGCTCCGGTCCCAAAATGATCAGATCCGGCTGGTAGCGCCGCGCGAACTCGAGCCCGGTGCGAACGTCGAACGCTTGGACCACCGAATAGCCGTGGCGGGCCAACTTGGTCTTGAGCATGGCGCTTTCGGCCAGGTCCGGATCGATGACGAGTACGTCGTGTTCGCCGTCGCCCAGCAGCCGGCGGACCGTTAAGAGCAGCTCTGTCTCGTCAATCGGCTTGCTCAGCACTGCGTTGGCACCGAGCTTGAGTGCGTGCTCGCTGTGCTGGCGGCCTGCCAGAACGGAAACGAGCAGGACGGGAATCTTGGCGAGCGCAGCATCCTCACGCAGCGCGCGCAGCACGTCCCAACCAGAGACGCCCGGCATCATCACGTCGAGGGTGATCAGCGCCGGGTCTTCCACCCTTGCCATCTCGAGCGCGTCTTCCCCGCACGAGGCCTCGAGCACTCGGAAGCCTTCGTCTTCGAGCAGGTACCGAATTACCTGCCGGGTGGCCGCGTCGTCGTCCACTACCAAAATCTTGGGCCCTTGTTTGGCCTGCTGCTCGCTTTGAGCCTGGACGGCGGCGGGCACCTTAGCCTCGCCGCTACCGTTCGCCGCGTCGGTCGCAGTGGTGCCGTGCGCGGCAGGGATCGTAAAGCTAAACGTGCTCCCTTTTCCGAGCTCGCTTTCAACCCAGATCTTCCCGCCGTGATACTGAACGATCTCCTTACAGATCGGCAGTCCGAGCCCGGTTCCCTGAGGCCGGTCGGTCAGGACGTTGCCAATCTGCTTGAAGCGCTCGAAGATCTTCTCTTGGTCTTCAGGAGCAATGCCAATGCCGGTGTCGGCAACCTGGACGATCACCTTGCCGTCGCCGTGGCGCGCGGCGCGAATATCGATCCGCCCTCCCGCCTCCGTGAACTTGAGCGCGTTGCCCACCAGGTTGGTGAGCACTTGCACGATGCGATCGCTGTCGATGAATACCGGGGGCAGGTCCGGTTCGACCTCGACGTTCAAGGCAATTCCACGCTCGGCTGCCTGACCCCGAACCACCGAGGCGACGTGCTCGATGAGGGCCGCCGCGTCCGCTTCGCGCACGGTCCAGTCGATCTTGCCGGCGTCGAGCTTGGAGAGGTCGAGAAGGTCGTTGATTAGGCGCGTCAGCCGGCGTCCTTCTTCGACGATGATGCCGGCAAACTTCGGGGTGACATGCGGCTTGTTCTCGCCGTTCTTGAGCAAGATCTTGGCAGAAGAAATGATCGCGGCCAGCGGCGTGCGAATCTCGTGGGACACCGTACTGATGAAGTCGGACTTCATCTGATCAAGCTCGCGCTCACGCGTGATGTCGCGCACGATTGCGGTGTAGGCGCGATGCCCCCCGGCCAGCATCTCGCTGACCGCAATGTTCATTGGAAAGACACTGCCATCGGCTCGGACACCTTCGAGCTCGTGGCGCCCGCCGAGCAGCTCCCGTAGATCGACCGCACCCGGCTCCGTCTCCCCGGCAGCGCTGTCCTTGGCCGGCCAGCGCAGGAACTCGGCAATCGGACGGCCTACCGCCTCGCTTGCGGTCACGCCAAACAGTTGCTCGGCCGCTTGGTTGAACGTCTCAATGGTGCCCGCGGCGCTCGTCGTGATGATTCCGTCGGCTGCGCTCTCGAGAATCGCTCGCGTGCGGGCCTCGCTCTTGAACAACTCTTCTTCAACGGCCAGGCGCTCGAGCTCGACGGACGCCCGGGAAGCAAACACGCGCAGTAGCGACATATCGCGAGCCGCCAGCGGCAGCGGCCCGTCGTGGAAGGCAACGAGCAGACCAATGCGACGTCCGTTGCTGTCGGTCAGGACGTGGCCCGCGTAGCTGCGAACGCCCCACTCCTGCGCCATCGGATCCTCGGGGAAGGCGTCCATCAGCCCGTCCTCGTAGACGCACAGGCCCTCCTCGAGCGTCCGCGCACACGGCGTTCCAGGAACATCGTAGACGAGGCCGCGAACGATCTCGGATCCATTCCATAGGGCCTTGGCGCGAGCGCGCCGGCCTTCGTCGAGCACTTCCGCGACCATCACCCAGCGCATGCCCAGCGTGCGCGAGAGGGTCCGAGTGAGGGCATCGAAGAACTCCGCGCCCGTCGTCGAGGAGGTTCCCTCGACAATGGCACGCAACCGAGCTTCGCTCTCCTGCAAGCGTTCGGTGGCGCGGCGAAGCTCGGCAGTGCGGATCTGGACTTGCTCCTCGAGTTCGTCGCGATGGCGGGCCAGGCGCGCGTCGCGGTCCTCGATCTCTGCGAGCATCGCGTTGAAACGGTCCACGAGCATTCCGACTTCGTCGTCGCCGAGCTTCTCGGCTCGAATGTCGTAGCGTTTTTCGCGCGCAACCTGTTGGGCCGTCTCGGCCAGCTTGAGCACGGGACCAGAGACCAGCCGCTGCATCCACGCCGCCAGCAGGGCAACCAACAAGAGGGCGCTCAGAGAGACGACCGCGACCGTTCGCACATAGCTGTGAATGCGCTGGTGGAGCTCGTCGAGCCCGGCCGAGATCACGACGTAGCCGAGCAACTCACCGTCGAGCACGATCGGCCTTTTGACGACCAGGTGGTCGCCGATGAAGGCGTGATCCCGCGCGCCGAGATCCGGAACCGGTCCGGCGCCCGTTCGGCCCGCACGCTGGAAGGCGGCAAAGACCTTACCGTCCGGAGAAAGCAGATAGGCCTCGTGGACGCGCGTTTCGTTTTCGAGAGCCGCCAGCGTGTCGCGGGCCGACTGATAGTCGTCGAAGGCAAGCGCAGCGCTGCTGTTGGCGGCGATGATACCCGCTTGAGCCGCGAGTTCCTTGACCATGCTGCGCTTGTACGCCGCGATGTCGTACGAAATCACCGCGGCCGAGCCGATCGCCAGAGCAAGGCCGCTGGTACTCAGGATCACAAGAATGAGCTTGCTGCGAATCGAAATGTCGCGCAGTCGCTTCACGATCCAGGCACTCCCTGCCCTTAACGAGTCACGTGGCGGGCAAGCTTGAGCAGTTGCGAACTGAGCCTCAGTCGCGCGTCTTCGGCGGCCTTCTGGTTGATGTCGAACCTCACTCGCTTGTCCGCCACCACGAGCCGGATGATTCCGCCAGCCCGAGCGAACGCCTCGGATTCGCCCACGGTCAGCACGGGCTGCGCCGAAACCGCACGCAAGTGTCGTGCCACGTGGGCGTCTTCCGTAGCGCCAATGAACATGAGGTGGCATCGGCCAACGCTTTCGGGATCCGGCCCGCGGCGCACGACGATCCGCCGCCCGCCCGCCTTACGGCCCGAAAGCACCTTTTCGAGCCCCTCGCCGAAAGGATCGTGGCCGACGATGCAGAAGACGAACGGCGCATCGGGCGCGGAGAAGGCCTCCTCCGGCCAGGTGACGAATTTGGCAAAGTTGTACAAGAATGCCGCCTTCACCTGGTACTCGAGGCTGATCGCCGCACGGGCGTCCGCCGGCCACCAGCTCGCTACCAGCAATGTTCCAACCAGCAGTAGATTGCGCCCTCGCATCGTCGTTGGCTCGCGTCCTTGGCTTCCTCCCTACAAACGCACTCCCCCGCGCCGGGCGTCAGGGCTTCCAGACGATCTTGCCGTAGAAACCGCGCTGGACGGCCGAAGGCGAGATCGCGAAGAAGTCCGAGCCTCCGAACTCCATATGCTTGTCGTCGAGCAGGTTTTGTCCGACCAGGGAAATCTCGAGGTCCTCGCGCGGCCGCCAGCCGAGCCGCAGGTCGGCGGTCCCGTAGGATCGCACATCGACGCTAGGAAGCTCGTCCACCCAGCGGAGGTTCACGTCGAACTCGAGATCGTAGGGCAGGTCGAGCAGCGAGCGCAGGAAGGCCTGCTGCTCGGGGCTGGCGCCGTCGGCACCGGGACCGACCGTCTCAGGCGGCAGACTGGCAGGCAGGTCGACCGACATCTCGAAGTACGTGTAACCGCCGCGCAGCCGCCACCCGTCCAGCGGCCACCAGTCGGCCACTACCTCGACGCCCCAGGTGTGGGCGGTCATCGCGTTGCCGGCATCCCACGGGAGAACCAAATGAGGCGGAAGCGGGTCCGTTTCGAGGAAGGCTGCTGGTTTACCGTCCGGACCAAGCCGCGGGGAGACGGTTCTCAGGTCGTCGTAGTCGTTGAAGAAAGTGGCTACGTCGAGCGAGAAGTTTTCGAGCGGCTGGCTGCGAAAACCAAGCTCGTAGGCCACAAGCTTCTCCGAGTCGTAGTCGTGATTGCCGAACATGGAAACGAGAGCCGCCGGCGTACCGGGGCCGAGCGTACCGGGAGGGAGGACC
>CAYZHO010000083.1:0-10342 GCA_964478045.1 uncultured Myxococcales bacterium
GCTCGAGGGCAACTCCCGCCAGCTGATTGCTAGATGGCCGCCGCGGGTGCCACGCCACGTACGGGACCGGCTTTGGGCGGCCTTGCTCGTCGGCGAGCAAATACAGGGTCCCCTCCTCGCCGGCATCGAAGCGGATCGCGTAGTAGCTCCGCCCGCCTTCACGGACCACGCCGGCAACCGGATGGCGATCGCCCGGCTGGCCCCGCAGGAAAGCGAGTCGCCCGCTCCGGCACGGTTCGGGCGAACCAGCGCGATCCCGCTCGGCAGAGGCAGGCAGCCGGCGACCCCTCGGCGTGGGACCCCGGCGCGCGCCGGCACGGCAGCTCTGGGCAAACGGCACGGTGACAACGGCGGCCGCAACCCTCTCGTGGACAGTGTAGTCGCGCACGCGCACCATCGGCTCGCCGACGCCAGCGGTCGCGAACTTTCCAAGCTGATAGCTCTTCGACGAAACTGGACGCTCGTTGACCGGCACCGGTTCGAGGACGAGCTGCCCCGGCTTGGCTACCGGGGCAAGCGCCTGTTCAGGAATTCGGGCCGGTCCCGGCTTGCCGGTTCCACATCCGAGGACCGCCAACAACGTCACGAGGGTCGCAACTCTCTTGCACGTGGCCATCAGACCGCTCCTTCCTCGGGCACGCTAAGACCATCATGGCCTGCCTGCGGCCGATCGAAAAGGTCCCCCATCAGTCGCTCGCGGCCATTAGTTTTCCGGCTTCGTTTCTCTTGAGCACTGAAAACGATGCCGCTAGGCACCCCCCCTCGGCCCCGTCGAGTTCCGTCACGACTTGGCCGCTGGCGGCAACCGGAAGCTCACCCACGCTGAGCCTTGGACCCTTGGCCTTCCATACCACGCGCCCCTTGCCAGCGGGCCCAGGCCTGAGATCGACCCGCACGGTGCCTCCCTTGGTGCCGCCGCGGTCTCGGTAACGAAATCCTCCGGGCTTTCCAGGCCAAGCCGACCACCCGGAACCGGCCGTCACCGTGGAAGCGACCAGAAGCCGGTACAGGCCGCTCTCGCTTGCATAAACGCACAGCGTGTAGTCGGTGCCCTCGGTTGGGTCCCCAAAAGCGGCGCCTTCGAGCGCAGGACCCTTTGCCCACCGCCAAACGAGGCGGCGCTTGGCCGCGGACGGCGGTCGGCGCAATCGAATCCGGGACCCGTGCGGGACGCTCGGAACCAGGCAGCTTTCGGCCGGGCGGATCTCGGCGGTGCAGGTTCCGCCCCCATCACAAGCATCCCCCCGAGTGCACGGGAGGCCGTCGTCGCATGCACTGCCTGCCGGTTCGAACGTACAATCGGGCGCGCAGCAGTCGCCGCCGGCTTGGTTACCGTCGTCGCACTGCTCGCCCGCAGTAACGATACCGTTGCCGCAGCCAGTCGGCGTGCAGTTGGCGTCGCAGCCGTCGCCGCTTACGAGGTTCCCGTCGTCGCACAGTTCGCCCGGGTCAACGATTCCGTTGCCACAGGCAAACTCGTCCGCACCAATGTCTACTCCCGCCCCGACTTGGCGGGGGCCGCCGTCGAGGTCCGTCTCGCCCGCCGCCGCACTGAAGCCCGGCCAGCCCGCATCGACCGCTGGCGAGGTACTGGTCAAATGGAAATCCCCGGCCGCCGGAGCCACTAGAAGCGGGTCGGCGTACAGGGAGTTGCCGTCCTGCCCCGTCCCGGCCTGCCAGGCCGGAAAGCCGCTGTACGCAATGTCGTTGAGTTCAAAACGAGCTGCGGCCGGATCGCCGTCGTAGTAGTAAAGGTTGTAGTCAAACTGGTTGTTCGTACTTCCCTGGTAGGACGAAATGAACACTCCTTCCGGACCAGCCACGACCAGGTTGTGGCGAACGGTGTTGCCGCCCGCCCACTGAACCCAGATCTCCCCCTCACCGCCGGACGCGCGGCCGAGGCGGTTGTTGTGGTAAAGGGTGTTGCCTTGAAACAGGTTGCCGTCGGCGCGGCCCACCGAGGCGTCGTATCCGCCGAACACGATACCCGCCTTGTCGTTTTCGGCCACAACGTTGTTGCGCACGACGACGCCGGTAGCCACGATTCCTGGGTTCTCCGCCCCGACTTCGATCCCGAGATCCGACTCGCGGACCAGGTTGTTTTCGATCACGATGTCACGTCCGCCGTCGACGTAGATCCCGGCGGCGAACCCCCCGCCGTAGGCCGCGCGGGCGCGGATGACAGTGTTGCCGCGAACGACGCCGGTTCGGGCAACCAACTGCGGGTCGGGCTGGATGTCGGTCTCCCCGCCAATCAAGTCGATGCCAATGTTGTTGACGTCCCTGATGAGGTTGTCCGATACCTCGAAGTTGACGACGTTCCCGTTCAAGGTGAGCGCCTCGCTCGGTGCCGGCTCGCAATCGTAGATTTGGTTGCCTCGAATGACGATCCCGTCGATCGGATCCGGCTTGGTCCCGTAGACCGTAATCGCCATCGCGTTCTTGCCCCGAATGTCGTGAATCACGTTGTCGAGCAGCTCGATCCCCCGTCCGGAACCCGTCACGCGAATGCCCGAGCCGTCCTTGACGCCTAGGTTGTTGCGAATCTCGAAGCCGCTTACTCGAACGTAGCTTTGCGACTCGATGAGGATCATATCGCTTCCGGCCACGCCGGTCCCGTCGAGCACCGGCCGTCCGGAAGCCGCCCGCAACGTGAGGAATCCTCCTTGCGCGCTGCCGCCGTGGTGAAAGACGAGTTTCTCGAAGTAGACGCCCGGGGCCACCTCCACCGTGTCTCCGGGACCGGCCGCATCGAGCGCCAGCTGGATCGTGGGATAGTCGCCCGGCACCGCCAAGACTGCGGCCCTCGCAGTGGCCCCGCCAAGCAGGCACCCGGCCGCCACGAACAGCAGCCCGCACCCGCGAAACGAGGTCAGCGAGGTTCTCAGCACGAACCGGGCTCCACGAGCGGGCCGTACAGCTCGGGGCGGCGATCACGGAAGAAACCAAACGAGTCCCGGTAGCGCCGCACCCGCGCGAGGTCGAAGGTTGCCACCGCTGCCCCCTCTTCCCCATCGCCGAGCTGAGCGACAATGTCTCCTCGCTCGTTGGCTATGAACGAGTGGCCGTAAAAGTGAACGTCGCCCTCCGTACCCGTTCGATTGGCGGCCGCCACGGGCACGGCGTTGGCCACGGCGTGCCCGATCATCACGCGCTGCCACGGTCCCCTGGTGTCGAGTTCAGGATCGGCCGGCTCGCTTCCGATTGCCGACGGATAGACGAGCAACTCCGCGCCGCTCAGCACCATGGCGCGGGCGGCCTCTGGAAACCACTGATCCCAGCAAATCCCGACACCAAGGTCCGCTTCCCGGGTGCGCCATACGCGAAAGCCCGTGTCCCCGGGCCGAAAATAGAATTTTTCCTGATAGCCGGGACCGTCCGGAATGTGGCTCTTGCGGTAGACGCCGAGCACCGCGCCACTGGCGTCGATGACGGCCACGCTGTTGTAACAAGCCTGTCCCGCTCGTTCGAAAAAAGACACCGGGAGCACGACCTCAAGCTCGGCCGCCAGTTGGCGAAACCGCTCGACCGTTGGATGACCCTCCAAAGGACGGGCCAGATCGAAAGCGGCCTCGTCTTGCGTGCGGCAGAAGTAAGGGCCTTCAAACAGTTCGGGGAGCACGACAATCGTCGCGCCTTGGTTGCACGCATCAAAGACGAGCTCTTCGATCTTGGTGACGTTCGTCTCGTAGTCGGCCCCTAGAAACGCTTGGACTACCGCCACCGAAACCGTCCCGCTAGGACCGGTCATCACGCTCCGGGCACCACCGGCTCCTGCTTTGTCACGCAATGCCACGCTCCGCCACCGGTAAGGACATGGCGGCAGGGAACGCCCACTGCCGCTCTCCCCTGGAAACAGGCACCGATCGCCGCAACTGCTTCCTCATCATAGGGCGTTCCAAACAGCGGTACCACCACGGCCTCGTTGGCAACGTAGAAGTTGAGGTAGCTGGCCGGCAGAGGGCGCCCGCGTTCGTCGCAAACCCGGCCAGGAGCTGGAATTTCGATTACTTCGAGGCAGTCCCCCCGGGCGTCGCGGGCCGCGCGTACTTGATCGATCAGGCGCTCGAGCATCGCTCGGTTTGGATCGCCGCGCTCGCGCGCGCGCATGCATAGGACCCGCCCGGGGCCGCAAAACCTCGCAAGCGTGTCAACGTGGCCGTCCGTGTGGTCACCGAGCAAGCAGCCTTCGAGCCACACGGTCCGGGCGATGCCCAGCGTTTCAGCCAGAACTCGTTCGACCGCGCGAGGGGTCATCCCAGGATTGCGATTCGGATTGAGGAGGCAGCCTGTCGTGGTGAGGCACGTGCCCTCGCCGTCCGTCTCAATGGCCCCTCCCTCGCAAACGAGTTCGGTCCGCACGAGCTCCGCCCCCGCCAGCCTGGCAATCTCGGCCGCGACTCCTAAGTCGGCCGGGTACAGGTACTTGCCTCCCCAACCGTTGAACGAAAACGCCACCGCCACCGTGCGCCCATCCCGGTGGACGAACAGAGGCCCGGTATCGCGTAGCCATACGTCCGCGTAAGCTGCCACATGCGCCCGTACCGCCAGCCCGCCCAGCTCCGACTCCACTCGCTCGGCCATTGCCGAATCGCCCACCAGCACCTCCACCGCTTCACCCCCGGTCGTGGCAAGGGTCCGGCAAAACTCGGCGAACTCGCGCCGGGCTCCCTCAAGGTGTTTGCCCCAGATCTCGCGCTCTTTCGGCCAGGCGAGGTAGGTTGCCCGGTGCCGGCGCCACTCCGCCGGCAGCCGCGTCGCCGGCCTCGCGCCGTTCAACGGTCTACTCCAGCCCCATTAGCTTGGCGAAACCGAATCGCCGGCCCGCCGTGAAACCGCCGTCGACGACCAAGGCGTGGCCCGTGATGAACGAAGCGTCGGCCGAAACGAGGAACGCTGCCGCGGCTGCGATTTCTTCCGGCTTTGCGACGCGGCCGAGCTGATGAGCCTCGGCGAACCGCTCCAGGTACTCCTTCATGGGCTCCTGGTCGAAGAACGCTGCCGTCATCGGCGTATCCACGAACCCCGGACAAATACAGTTCACCCGGATTCCGCGGCGGCCGTAATCGATCGCCATATTCTTGGTCAGCAAGATTACACCGGCCTTGGACACGTTGTACGCGCTACCGCCTTCAGTGGCTTCGATGCCCTCGATGCTGGCAATGTTGACGATCGTGCCGCTCCCCTGTTCGAGCATCTGCGCGACCGCATGCTTGCACACGAGAAATGTGCCGGTCAGGTTCACACCGATCACCCGGTCCCATTCCTCGAGCGGTAGGAGGTGAACGGCTCCCCCACCGGCCACACCCGCCGCATTGACGGCGGCATCGAGGCGGCCGCCCCGCTTGGTAACTTCGCGGACCACCTCCGCGACCCGGTTCTCGTGGCGCACGTCGCCCCGGAAGTGCGCTTCGAGCGCTTCGCCGACCTCTGTGGATGCGGGATCGGCCACGTCGAAACCGAACACCCGAGCGCCCTCCTGGGCGAACCTCCGGGCCGTGGCTGCCCCGATTCCCGAGGCAGCGCCGGTAACAAGCGCCACGATTCCTTCGAGCCGGCCCGCCACCGTCATCCTCCTTGCCCGGGTCGCGGCAGGCCGAGCAAGTCGGCCAGCCGGTGCGTGCAGGGGTTATTGCTCGCGAAGTCCTCGCTCGGCATCGGCAGCCCCGCCTCCCGCATGATCTGTGCGACCTTCGCCATGATCGCGCCAAAGCGGAAGGCACCGAACACTTCGTAGTAGTGGAGGTTCTCCACCCGAAACCCGGTCAGCTCCTCGTATCGTGCAAGGGTTTCCTCGCGTCCCGGAAAACCAGGCAGCCGTGGAATCGAATAGCCGTCGCTGTGATTCCAGTCGAGAAACAACCACCAAGCCACGTCGGCGATCGGGTCGCCAATGAAGGCCATCTCCCAATCGAGAACCGCTACTACTTCGAGGTTCCGAAAGAGCATGTTGGGCAAACGCGCATCGCCCCAGCACAAGGTCATGCGCGCGGGGGTCGGCAAGTGCTCGCGCAGCCACGCGGCGCCGGCTTCGAGGATTGGCTGCGGTTCTTCGTCGCGCGCCCACTCGAAGTAATCGAGCCAGACGGCCAGCTCGCGCTCCATCGCCTCGCGCGGATTGCTCGGCGCGCCGAGGAAGTCCAGCCCAACGGCGCGCCAGTCGACGAGGTGAATCCGGGCCAGGGTTTCGATTCCCGCCCACCACAGGCGCGCCCGCTCCTCCTCGCTCAGCTCGTAGCACATGCCAACTGGCGAATGGTACGGCGGCACGTCCGAAGGCGCCTGTCCCTCGACCGCTTCCATGATGTAGAACGGCGCGCCAAGAACGCTCGCGTCCTCCTCGAACCAGCGGACGGCCGGCACCGGAACATCGGTTTTTGCCAGGCACTGCATGATCCGGTACTGGCGGGCGAGGTCGTACTCGGGAAAGACCAGGCGGTCGGTGGGCATGATTCGAGCGACGAGCCGCTCGCGGTGCTCGCGCCCGCCTTCACGCCGCACGAGATCGAAGAGCGCCGTCTCATTCGACATGCCGAGAGAGGGGCGCTCGAGGTTCTCCACTCGGACTTCCTCGGCCTGCGGGTATTTCGACCGCAGCCACGGAGTCAGGCCCGCAGCGATCTTGTCGAGATCGAGCTGTTTCAGCATGGCAGAGCTACCAGCTAACGCTCGGTGCAAGCCGTCGCAAGCCGCCGGCGCTCGGGACCACCGTGGTTCCGGTCAATCCACCACAACAGCGCCAGTCCCGGCAGGGCTGCCACCGTCGTCAACGCAAAGAACTCTGGCCAACTCATGTGGTCGGCCAGCCACCCGCCGGAAGACGACAACCAAGTTCGTGCCGCCGACATGACCGAAGTGAGCAATGCGTACTGAGTCGCCGTGTACGACACGTTGCAAAGGCTCGAAAGGTACGCAACGAAGGCGGCTGTCCCCATCCCACCCGCCAGGTTTTCCAACCCAATGGTCACGGTGAGCATCCCAACGCTATGGCCCACCCAAGCCTGAACGGCGAATGTCAGGTTCGAGAGCATCTGCAGGAGGCCACAGATCCACAGGCACCGCATCATGCCAGTTGCGTTCATCAGCGCCCCGCCCGCCGCTGCGCCCGCAAGCGTCGCAGCGAGCCCGTACGTCTTGACGATCGCCGCAATCTCTGCCTTCGAGAAACCGAGCTCGAGCAAGAACGGGTTCGTCATCACTCCGGCGAGCGCATCGCCGAACTTGTACAGCATGACGAAGGCAAGAATGGCTACCCACCCGGGGCGCCGGGCAAAGTCGGCAAGGGGGCCAACCACGGCTTCGCGCAGCCATGCTCTTAAGCGCTCGAACCGGGATCGGCCGGCGGCACTGCCGGCCGTGCCGCTAGCGGCCACCTGCGGTTCACGACTCAGCAGGACCGTCACCAGCCCCACCGAAACAAGTGCCGCCATCGTCGCATACACTTCGAACCAGCCGGTAACCGAGGCAAGAAAGAGCGCACCGGCCCCCGAAACGAGCATGCCGATCCGGTAGCCGAACACGATGGCGGCCGCTCCCGCCGCATACTGGCTTTCTTCGAGCACCTCGACGCGATAGGCGTCAATGACGATGTCCTGACTTGCCGAGCAGAACGCCACGACCAGCGCAAAAAAAGCTGTTGTAAGCGGCTGCTCGGCCGGCCGCGTCGAGCCGAGCGCCACGAGCGAGGCCATCAAGGCCACCTGTGTTGCGGCCATCCAACCGCGCCGCCGGCCGAGCCGCCGTGTCAACCACGGCAGGGACGCGCGGTCGATCAGCGGTGCCCAGGCAAACTTGAGCGAATACGGCGTGGCAACCGACGCGAACAGCCCAATCGCCGTGTTGCTCAGCCCCTCTTCCTTGAGCCAAAAAGAGAGCGTGGAAAAAGTAAGCGCCAGCGGCAAGCCGCTCGAGAATCCCAGGCAGAGGATCGAAACCATCCGCGGGTCGCGATAGACAGCGGCGGCCTGCACGAACCGTTCGAGCGCCCGCCGGAGCCCCTCGTGCATCGCGTTCACCGCCGGGCTAGGGTGTTGCCGTGGCCAAGACAATCGACGTGGGACCGGCTGGCTCGCTCGGCCACGGGCAAACGCGCAAGTTTCGCTTCGAGGACGCCTGCGGTGAGCGCGAAGGCTTCGTCGTGCGCTGGCAAGGGCGCCTGTACGCCTACATCAACGAGTGCCGTCACATTCCGCTAAGCCTCGACTGGACCGACAACCGCTTTTTCTCGCGCGACGGACGCTACCTGCAATGCGCGACCCATGGCGCGCTTTATGAGGTAGAAACAGGCCGGTGCGTGGCGGGACCGCCGGCCGGGCTGCGCTTGCAAGCATTGCCCGTCACCGAAGCAGGGGGCCGCATCCTGGTTACGACCGGCCAATGACGGTAACCGCGATCCGGCGCCGCGAGCGCGGCCCGTCGAGCTCGACCAGCATGATCCCCTGCCAGGTACCCAACAGCAAGTCGCCCCCTTCGACAGGAAGCGTCTCAGAGGGGCCGAGGATCGATGCTTTGATGTGCGCGTGCGCGTTGTTGTCGACCCGATCGTGCCGCCAGCCCGCGTGCCGTGGGATCGCCCGGTCGAGGGCATCGAGGAGATCGACGCCGATGTTCGGATCGTCGTTTTCGTTGACGACGATCGCAGCCGTGGCGTGAAGGGCCATCACGTGGCACAGGCCCTCGCGCACTCCCGAGCGCCGCACGACTTCGCGGACGCGGCCGGTGATTTCGATACACTCTTCGCGCCGGGTGGACGAGACCTCGATGATGGCTCGCACCACTGCGCCCTCCGGAGTCACGCCCGCGCTCGCGCCGGCGTCACCAGCCGCTCAGCTCGTGCGAAGGCCACATTCGATAGTCGAAAGCTGGCCGACTGCACGCTTGAGAATCACCAGCGCGTCGGTGGCCACGACCCGGCCGTCGCCGGTGGCGTCGCATACCGTTTCCAGGCATTCGGCCCCGCCGACCGAAGCTCGCAACGCGGCCAGAGCGTCGGTGGCCTTGATGCTCCCATCTCCGGTCGCATCGCCGCAGGGCAGGATCGAGGGATAGCCAACGTCGGCCAGCACCGCGAGCGTGCGCTCCGGCGTATGAAGAGGCGTCGTAAACTGCGGTTCCATCAGCTCGTTCGGAGAGAGTGTCTTGGCATAGTGCGAGAGCGAGGAGCCCTGCTCGACCGGGTCGGGAGCGTACATCTCTAGGTGGCCTCCGGCGCCAACGCCGGCGCTAAGTCCCGACCCGGCGGCCACCCCGTTGGGGCCGATCCAGTGCAGGTCGCTCCAGGTCTGACCGCCATCGATGGCCGCGGCCGCACGCTCGGGGTCCGTCATGTTCGGAAACGTCTTTCCGGTCGAGTGGTCTTCAAGAAACAGCATGAAGGCGTCGTCGAAGCCGGAGAACTTTTGGCCGGTCTCCGGATTGACCCCGGTCAGGAAACCAAGCCCGTGTCCGAGCTCGTGCATCAAGACGGTCACGAAATCGATGCCGTTGCCCTGGTTCCCGTCGAGGCCGTAGTAGAAAACTTTCGAAAAGCAACCGCTGTCGATTTCCGAATTGAACTGGGCGGTAATGTCGCTTCGGCCGGGGTCGAAGTCCTTGCCGCCGAGAATGTTAGCCAAGAGAATCGGGTACCAGGTAGCCGAGCGGGGTGCACCGCTGAAATCGCGCAGGAACGTGGTTGGCCCCGCCTGGCCTAGAACCGCACCGTTCTGCCCGCACGTGAGCGGGTCGAAGGTCGCGCTAATCTCTATTGTCACGTTGCTGCCGATCCGGGCCGCCCACAGCTTGGCTGCGTACTCAAAAGCAATGAAACGCTGCTCGCCGAGCGTGGTTCCGGTGTTGCCTCCCACCGGCGCAACTGGAGTCGGATCGTTGAATCCTTCACCGGGACCGTCGGCGTTGATTACGTTGACCGTCGCCGCCGTTGCGCCGGTAGCCAGTGACAAAGTCAGGCATACCGCAGCCGCCCCAGCAGCCTCCGCCCAAACCTTGCGCTTCTTCACCGCTCGCCTCCCCCATCCGCCTCGGCCCGTTCGCTGGGCGCCGCGCCGCCCGGCACACACTCGACCGTTACGGCACCATCGGGCCCGGGCCTGGCCACAACGGCAGGAAACGAGCGCGGATCGAGGATGGCCGCCACGCCTCCGCCGGGAACCGGGCTCGGAACAACTTCCAATGCTCTAAGCGGAGGCTGCTCGGCCCGAAACGCCGCCCCTTGCTCCGGCGGGCCGGCCTCGGACTGCGTCCCGCCCGGATCCACGCGAGCAATCTGTGCCCAGGCCGTTGCCCCCGGCAAGGGCCCAGCAACCGCTGCTGTCAAAACGAGCGAGACACAAAACAAGAACAG
>CAYZHO010000084.1:0-3861 GCA_964478045.1 uncultured Myxococcales bacterium
CACCAGCACCGCCGCCGCAACGGCTGCGACCACCGCAGTCGTACCCGCCAGGGTTGCTCTGCCTCGCTGGCTGCTCATGGCGGTAGGTTTCGAGTATAGCAGGCCGGCTTCTCCTACTGGCTGGCCGCCGCCCGATGGGTTATCTTCGTCGCGTCATGCGTGCCCGGGCGCTCGCGATTGCGGCGTTGCTCGCGTGTTCGGCTTGCCACTCGGGCAAACAGCGGCCGGACATCCTCTTGGTCACCGTCGATACACTGCGGCCGGATCACCTCAGCTTTTACGGCTACGGGCGCCCGACCTCGCCGAATCTCGATGCGCGCCTCGAGCGCTGCCTCGTCTTCACCCGAGCCTACACGACCGAGGCGAGCACTCCGCCGAGCGTCGTCAGTATTCTGACGGGACTGCTGCCGCAGCAACACCGCCTGCGCCTGTTCTTCCAACTGTTCGACGCCGAGGTTCCAACGATTCCCGAGCTGCTTCCGCCCGAGTATCAGACCGCTGCCTTCGTCTCCAACATGGTGCTGACGAACGAGGCGATCGGACTAGCGTCGCGCTTCGATCACTACGACGACTACGTCAGTCGCAAGCAGCCCTTGCAGGACGTCTGGGAACGAAACGCCCGCGACACGACGAACGCGGTTCTCGCTTGGCTGGCCACCGAGGCCGATCCCAAGCGGCCATTGTTCCTGTGGGTACACTACATGGACCCGCACGGTCCCTACCGCCCGCCGGATCACTGGAAGCGCTCGTTTCGCCACAGCGGATCGCGGCCGATCTCGCCCGAGCTCGTACCCGAGTTCCATCGCCAGCCAGGGGTGACCGACGGCCTCGATTACGTCGATGCCTACGACGAAGAGATCGCCTACACGGACTCTGAAATCGGCCGCCTACTCGAAGGCTTCGATCGCCGGCGCTCGCTCGACAAGGCGCTTTTCGTCTTCAGCGCCGATCACGGCGAAGCGATGATGGAGCACGAACACTGGTTCATCCACGGCTACCACGTCTACGACGAGATCGCGCGGGTGCCACTTGCGATCTGCGGGCCCGGCGTGCCAGCAGGCACCCGCGACGATCTAGTTTCGGTAGCGGACATCGCGCCCACGATCCTGCGTTACGTCGGCGTCGAGCCGCCGGCGCAGGCGGCCGGCATCGACTTGCTGGCCATGGGTTCCAAAAGCGCCCACGACGTTGTGTTCGTCGAAGCGACGGCCGTCTTTCAGGCTTCCGTGCAGCGGCGCTCGGCCGTCACCGCGACCGGCAAGTGGATTGCCGAAATCGACACGAAGACGGGCAAGATCGCGCGTACGTATTTTTACGACCTTGCCCGCGACCCGCTCGAACTCACCCGCCGGCCGTGGCCCGACGGGCCCCCGGCCCGCCGCCTTCGCGAGCTGATCGCGAGCGACCCCGACAAAGGCGGAATCCCCGAGCGCTATCGCAAGGGAATCGAGCTCAAGGCTCCCAAAGTCGCTCCAGGACTGCCTCGCGAGACTCTCGAGCGCCTGCGCGCTCTCGGTTACGTGCGCTGACGGGCGGCCTCGCGCATCGCCGCCAGCCCTTCGTCGAGCCCGCGCATGACCAGGCCGAAACGCTCGCAGGTCGAGCGCGCATCGAGCCCGGCGCGCAGTGGCCGGCGTGCGGCCTGGCCAAGCGCAGCGGCCGGCACCGGCTCGATGAAGCTCGGGTCGAGGCCGAAGGCCTCGGCCGTGCGGTGCGCCCAAGTGGCCCGGTCCACGTAATCCGGCCCAGCCAAGTGGACGATCCCGCTTGCGCCCGCCTCGAGTAACCGCACGACCGCTGCGGCCAAGTCGCCCGCTGCCGTGGGGTTACCGAACTGGTCGGCTGCCACGCGCAGGCGCTGGCCGCAGCGGGCGGCACGCAGGACGGACATCGCAAAGTTCTTGCCCGCCGGGGCGTATCCGTAGACGTTGCAGGTGCGCACAATGAGGGCGCCGGCGATCGCAGTGGCAATCGCCCGCTCCGCCTCGAGCTTGTGACGGCCGTAGACGTTGAGCGGCGCCGGCTCGTCGTCCGGCGAGTGAGGTCCCCCCTCGCCGAAGACGTAGTCGCTCGAGAAAAACACCAGGCGCGCCCCTGCCCGGCGGCAGGCCTCGGCGACCTGCCGGGGAGCCTCGGCGTTTACCAGGCGCGAGCGCTCGGGATCACGCTCGCACTCATCCACGGCAGTCAGTGCCGCGGCAAGCACCACCGCCCGCGGCGCCAGCCGCTCGATCGTGCGCGCCACCGCTTCCCGGTCGGTGATGTCGAGCGGCAGTAGCCCACTGCGCCCGGCCCGCGAAGTGCCCGCGGCGCGCGGGCCGAGTCGCTCGAGCAACGCGCCGCCGACCAGGCCGCTCGCCCCGATGATCAAAATCTCCGCCTTCGCTTCGCGGGACGTCTCCACCAATCAGCCCAAGGCCTTGACCTGGTTGTTCAGCCGCTTCTGCAGGCTGCCGCAGACCAAGTCGCACAAGGCAAAAATACTCGGGTCCGCAATGTAATAGTAGACGAAAAGCCCTTCCTTGCGCCGCCCGAGAATGCCCGCATCCGTGAGCGCGCGCAGGTGGCGAGAGACGTTTGCCTGCGTGCAGCCGAGCATCTCGGCCAGCTCGCCGACGGTCTTCTCGCCCTCCTCCAGCGCGGTGAGCAGCATCAAGCGCGTGGGTTCGCCGAGCAAGCGAAACCTAGCCGCTACGAGCTCGAGGGCTTCGGGAGACAGATCGTGCCGGCGCCGGTTCGGTCGACTCATACTTGACAACCTCCTCCGCTCGATTCACTATATGAGCAATCGATTGATTAGTCAACTACGAATGCGTTGCCGCACTCCGGGCTGCTCGTCCGGCCGAGCGGCAACGCGAGGAGGGAAGAGCAAATGATCGAAATGGAAAAAGCGATCCGGGTGTTGGCTGGAACCCTCGTTCTGGCAAGCGTTGCGCTCGCTTACTTGGTAAGCCCCTGGTGGCTCCTCCTGGCCGCCTTCGTCGGCCTAAACCTCGTGCAGTCGGCATTCACCGGGTTGTGCCCGGCCGAGAAAATCCTGGCCAAGCTCGGGATCGCCCGGCCCGCACGCCAGGCAACCAAGGGCTGAGGCGCCGGCCGTGCGCGCAGTTCTCAAACCCCTCAGGCCACTCCTTGCCGCCCTCTTGTGCGCGGGCCTCGCCGGCGGTCTCGTGATCGAGGCCCGCGCGCAGCAGCAACAGCATGGGCCCTGGCAGCTCGCGGAGGCCGTAGCCTATGCGCTGGCGAACAGTCCCGAGGCTCGCCTGGCCGACCAGCGCATCGCAGCGGCCCGCGCCGTGCTCGCCCAGGCCCGGGCCGAGTTCCTGCCGCGGCTTCGCCTAGAGTCCTCCTACGTGCGCACCGACAACCCGGCCGCAGCTTTCGCCTCGATTCTCAACCAGGAGCGCTTTCGCCCCACGCTCGACTTCAACGACGTTCCCGACGTCGACGACGCCCGCCTTTCAGGAGTGGTCGAGCTGCCGATCTACGCGGGAGGCTCGCGCTTTGCGGCCCGCCGGGCCGCCTTGGCCGAGCGCGCCGCGGCGACCTCCGGCGCCCAAGCCGTCCGCAACCTGCTCGCCTTCGAGGTGGCGCGCACCTTCTACGAGGTGCTCAAAGCGCGCGAGTTCGTCCGCGCCGCCGAGGCCTCCGTGAGAGCTTTCGAGCACAACCTGCGCGTGGCCCAAAGCCGCCTGCACGCGGGAACGCTATTGCGCACCGACGTGCTCGACGTCGAGGTTCGCTTGGCCGAAGCCCGCGAGCGTCTCGAGCGCGCCCGCAACGCCGAAGCGCTGGCGCGCCGGGCGTTGGCCAATCTCCTCGGCCTGGAAGCCGCCGGCCTCGCCATAGCCGGCGAGGTAG
>CAYZHO010000084.1:3871-10236 GCA_964478045.1 uncultured Myxococcales bacterium
GCTCGAAGCCGCCCGCAGGCGCGTGGAAGCCGCCAAGGCCGCCGTCCGAGCTGCACGCGCAGGCTATCTGCCCCGCCTTAGCGCTGTGGGCCGCGTCGACTACGACCGCGGCTTCGAACTCGACGGCGAGGCCGTAAGCTACACGGCCGGTGTTTCCCTGGAGTGGTCGCCCTGGGACGGCGGCCGTACGCGCGCCCGGGTCGAGCAGGCCCTTGCCGAACTCGAGGCCGCGCGCGAGCAGGAGCGGCGCACGCGCCTGGCCGTTTCGCTCGAAGTCGAGCAGGCTCGCCTGCGCCTCGAAGAGGCCGAGCGCCGGCTGGAGGTAACCGAACGGGCCGTGACCAAGGCCCTGGAAAGCGCCCGCCTGACCCGCGAGCGCTTCGAGGAAGGCTTGGCGATTTCGACTCAGCTGATCGATGCCGAGGCAGCGCTGACGGGAGCCCGGTTCCGCCGTGCCGAGGCCCTGGCCGACCGGCGCACGGCGATCGTCGCGCTGCGCCGGGCCGTGGGACTTGCCCCGGTCGAGCTGGAAGCCAAAACGGCTGAAACCGCGGCCGCCCCGAGCGGCCCGCAGCGCGCAGCGGCCGCACAGGAGCTGCCCGCGCCTGCTCTGGCAATCGCAGGCACACAAGGAGAAGACCGATGAGGCACGCACCCCGCCACCCCTACTGCCTTGTGCTCGCTGCCGCCTTGGGCGCCGGCCTTACGCTGGCCGCCTGCGGCGGTAGACGCCACGAGCCCCGCCGCGCGGCTGCCCTCCCCGCCGCTCGGGTGCGCGTTGCACCGGTCGATGTGCGAACGCGCACTGCCACCGAGCACGTGCCCGGAACCGTGCGGGCCAAACGCCGGGCGACGATCGAGGCCAAGGTGAGCGGCCGCATCCTCGAGTTGCCGGTAGCACCGGGAGACCACGTGCACGAGGGCGACCTGCTCGTGCGGCTCGACGCGCACGAAATCCAGGCCCAGCTCGAACAGGCCCGCGCGCGGCTGGCCCAGGCCGAGAGGGACCGGAAGCGATTTGCAGCGCTGCTGGCTCGCCAGGCAGTCACGCAGCGCCAGTACGACGAAGTGCTGGCCGCCTACGAAGTGGCACGCGCCGCCGTCTCGCAAGCCGAAACAATGGTCGGCTACACCACGATCAAGGCACCGTTCGACGCGGTAGTAGTGCGCAAGCTGGCCGAAGTGGGCGATCTCGCCTCGCCCGGAAAACCGTTGCTCGTGATCGAGGATCCGCACGGCTACGAAGTCGCAGCGAACTTGTCCGAATCGCTCATCACCCGGGTCCGGCTCGGGCAGCACATCACCGTCACGGCCCCCGGTCTCGAGCGCGAGATCGACGCGGTGGTCAGCGAGATCGCACCAGCGGCCGACCCGGCCACGCGCACCTTCCTCGTCAAGTTCGACTTGCCTGACCCGTCCGGCCTGCGCAGCGGGCAGTTCGTACGCGTCCTGGTACCGGTGGGCCAAGTCACCGCGCCCCACGTGCCCAAGACCGCCGTCGTACGGCGCGGCCAACTCGAGATGGTCTTCGTGGCCAGCGGCAGCCGCGCCCACATGCGACTAGTAAAGACGGGCAAGCCAAGCGGCGACGAAATCGAAATCCTCTCGGGCCTTGCGGGCGACGAGCAGGTGGTCGTGGAGGGAGCCGCGACGTTGACCGACGGCCAGCCGATCCTGGCGGAGTGAGGTCGAAGCGATGCGTAGCGAAGACTCCAGTGCTCCTTTGCGTCTAGGCGTGGCAGGCCGGATCGCATCGGCCTTCATTTCGTCGAAGCTCACGCCCCTCATCGTCGTCACCTCGGTGCTTCTCGGCGTGGCCGCCGTCGTGCTCCTGCCGCGCGAGGAAGAGCCCCAGATCAAGGTTCCGATGATCGACGTGCTGGTGTCGATGCCCGGGGCCAGCGCCAAAGAAGTCGAGGAGCGCGCAACGCGGCCCATGGAAAAGCTCCTGTGGGAGATTCCCGGTGTTGAGTACATCTACTCCACTTCCAGCCCCGGCCGCGCGCTGGCCATCGTCCGGTTCGAGGTCGGAGAGGACGTCGAGCGGGCCCTGGTCCGGCTCAACCAAAAGCTCCAGTCCAACTTCGACCGAATCCCCCACGGCGTCTCCTTCCCGCTCATCAAGGCGCGCTCGATCGACGACGTCCCGATCCTCGCCCTCACCTTCCACAGCCCGCGCTACGACCACCTCACGCTGCGCCGCCTCGTCGCGCAAGTGGACGACGCCGTCAAACGGGTGCCGAACGTGGCCGAAACCCACATCATCGGCGGCCTGCGCCGCCAGGTCCGTGTCGTCCTCGACCCCGTGCGTCTGGCCTCGCGCAACCTGACGGCCGCTGGCCTCATTCCGATGCTCCGCCAGGCCAACCGCCAGGTACGCGCGGGTGGCATGACTCGCAATGATCGCGAGGTGGTCCTAGAGACCGGCGGCTTCCTCGAAAGCGCCGAGGACGTGGGCAACGTCGTCGTGGGCGTATTCGGGGGCAAGCCGGTCTACTTGCGAGAGGTCGCCGACATCATCGACGGCGCCGAAGAGCCGGACCAGTACGTGTTCTTCGGCTACGGGGCGGCCCGATCGCCCGCGGCCAACGAGCAGCCCGCCGTCACCTTGACCGTGGCCAAGCGGCCGGGTGCCAACGCGGTGCGCGTGGTCCGCGACGTGCTGGCGCGAATCGACGAACTCAAGGGCTACATCATTCCGGCCGACGTCGAGGTGACCGTCACCCGGGACTACGGCAAGACCGCTTCCGAAAAGTCCAACGAACTGCTCTTTCACATGGCGATCGCCGTGGCCAGCGTCTCGGCGTTGATCTGGCTGGCCCTCGGCTGGCGCGAATCCCTCGTCGTGGCCACCGCAATTCCCGCCACCCTGGCGCTCACCCTGCTCGTTTTCTACCTGTACGGCTTTACCCTGAACCGCATCACGCTGTTCGCGCTCATCTTCAGCATCGGCATTCTCGTGGACGACGCAATCGTGGTCGTCGAAAACATCGTCCGCCACCTGCGCATGCCCGCCAACCGCGGCAGGCCGCCCGCCAGGGTAGCCGTCGAAGCAGTGAGCGAAGTCGGAAACCCGACGATCCTGGCGACCATGGCCGTGATCGCGGCCGTCTTGCCGATGGCGTTCGTCGGCGGCTTGATGGGCCCCTACATGCGGCCGATTCCGATCGGCTCGAGCGCGGCGATGTTCTGGTCGCTGGCCATCGCCTTTATCGTCACGCCCTGGGCCACGATGCGCATCCTGGTGCGCCGCCGCAGCCAAACCGTAGCGGCCGCTGGCGCCGAGCGTGCAGGGGAAGCGGCCGCGGGCGAAGTGGCGGGAGGCCGCGGCGAACCCGCCGCCGCACCCCCGGACAGCTCCAGCGAAGCCGGCGAAGGAGAAGACAGACTCACCCGGCTGTACCGGCGGTGGATGACACCGCTCATTGCCTCGGCGCGCTGGCGGGCGGCTTTTCTCGGCGGCATCGCCGTCTTGCTCCTGGCTGCTTGCAGTCTGCTGGCCGTCGGGTGGGTGCGCGTCAAGATGCTACCCTTCGACAACAAGAGCGAGCTGCAGATCATCCTGAACATGCCCGAGGGAAGCGCGCTCGAGCGCACCGCTCGTGTGGCGCGTGAGATCGCCGCCGCCGTGCGCGGCGAGCCGGAAGTGACCGACTACCAGGTCTACGTCGGCACCGCCGCACCGTTTAATTTCAACGGGCTCGTTCGCCACTACTTCATGCGCCGCGGCCCGCACGTGGCCGATCTGCAGATCAACCTGACGGACAAGCACGAGCGCAGTGCCCAAAGCCACGACATCGCCAAGCGGATCCGCCCGCGCGTGGCCGAAATCGCCCAGCGTTACGGCGCCCGCGTGGCCGTTGCGGAGGTTCCACCCGGGCCGCCAGTGCTGCAGACGCTCGTGGCCGAAATCTACGGGCCCGACCAACGGCAGCGCCTGCGGCTGGCCCGGCGGGTGATTGACATCTTCCGCAGCACTCCCGGCGTCGTCGACGTGGACTGGTACATCGAGGCAGACCAGCCCAAGCTGCGCTTTGTGGTCGACAAGGAAAAGACCGCCCTGCACGGCATCAGCACCGAGACGGTGGCGCAGACGCTGCGGTTGGCGGTCGGCGGCAACGCGGTCGATCTAGTTCACATGCCCCGCGAGAAAGAAGACGTCGAGCTCGTCGTCGAGCTGCCGCGCCGGCTGCGGTCTTCGGCCGAAGACCTGCTGGCCCTGCGCGTGCGCTCGGGCGACGCCAACGCCCTTCCCGAACCCGGCTCGAGCGCCGGCGCCAGTTCGCCGCTGGTTCCCCTGCGCGAACTCGTCCGCGTCGAGCGGACCACAACCGACAAGAGCATCTACCACAAGAACCTGCGGCCGGTCACCTACGTGATCGGCGACGTGGCCGGCGAGATCGAAAGCCCGGTCTACGCCATTCGCGCGATGAACGAGAAGCTCCGCCAGATCGACATGCGCGAGTTCGGCAACCGCAAGGCCGCACTCGACATCTACAACTTCCATCTGCCGCCGGCCGAGCGGGATCTAGCGCTCAAGTGGGACGGCGAGTGGCACGTGACGATCCGGGTCTTCCGCGATCTCGGCATGGCGTTCGCCGCCGTCCTCGTCCTGATCTACGTCCTGATGGTAGGCTGGTTCTCCTCGTTCTTGACGCCCTTGGTGGTGATGGCGGTCATTCCGTTCTCGCTCATCGGCATTCTGCCGGCGCACGGCGCCCTCGGCGCTTTCTTCACCGCCACGTCGATGATCGGCTTTATGGCCGGCGCCGGCATCGTCGTGCGCAACTCGATCATCCTGGTCGACTTCATCGAGCTGCGCCTTGCTCAGGGCGCTTCGCTCGCCGAAGCGGTCGTCGACGCGGGCGCCGTGCGCTTCCGCCCGATGCTACTTACGGCAATGGCCGTCGTCGTCGGCGCCGCCGTCATCCTGTTCGATCCGATCTTCCAGGGACTGGCGATCTCTCTGATGGCTGGTGAAGTCGCATCGCTGCTGATCAGCCGGATGGCGGTTCCGGTGCTCTACTACATGGCCTTTCGCCGCCGCCACCCCGAGGTGACGGCCACGGAGACGGCGGCAGCCGAAAGCGGCTGGTTGTAACGGGCGCAGGAGCCTGGCACCGGTCTGTGGGGGCCGGCGCTGGGGCTTGCTCTGCGACCGAACCGGAAGCGAGGAAAAAGTCGATGGCAAAGCGTGCGATGCGGGTTGGCATTCTAACGGCGGGCGGCGACTGTCCCGGTCTCAATGCGGTCATCCGGGCGGTAACCAAGAGCCTGATTCTCGAGCACGGCTCCGAAGTAATCGGCATCCTCGACGGTTTTCGCGGTCTGGTAGAAAATCGCACTTGCCGCCTCACGGTCGATGACGTCTCGGGCATTCTCACCCAGGGCGGCACCATTCTCGGCACCACGAACAAAGACGATCCTTTCAAGTACCCCCGGCGGCGCGGGCGTAAGGTAACCTTTACCGACCGCTCGGGCGACGTCCTGCGCACGGCCAAGCGCCTCGGCCTCGACGCGGTCGTGACAGTTGGAGGAGACGGCACGCAAACGATCGCTGCCGCGCTAGCCAAGAAAGGTCTTCCAGTCGTCGGGGTTCCCAAGACGATCGACAACGATCTGCGGGGCACCGACCTCACCTTCGGGCACGACACCGCGGTTGCGATTGCGGCCGAAGCGATCGACCGGATCCATACGACGGCGATGTCCCATCACCGGGTGATGGTAGTCGAGACGATGGGCCGCCACGCTGGTTGGCTCGCCCTCAGGGCTGCCCTGGCCTCCGGCGGCGATGTGATCTTGATTCCCGAGCTTCCCTACTTGATCGAACGGGTGTGCGAGCGCTGCCTCGAGCGCAGCACGCGCGGGCGTCGCTTCACGATCGTCGTCGTCGCCGAAGGCGCCCGCCCGCGCGGTGGCCGCATCGTAGCGCGCTCGGAGCCAGCCGATCCGAACGAGCCGATTCGCCTCGGCGGCATTTCGCATCAAGTTGCGGCCGAGATCGAAGCGCGCACGGGGCTGGAGACGCGGGTGACGGTGCTCGGCCACGTCCAGCGCGGCGGCACGCCGACTCCGTTCGATCGGATCTTGGCCACGTCGCTGGGCACCCACGCCGCCGAACTCGTGGTCGCTCGCCGATTTGGCCGGATGGTCGCCCTGCGCGGCCGGCGAATCACGAGCGTCCCGATTACATCGGTAGCTGGCGGCCCCCGCCTCGTGCCGCGCAACTCGCCACTGATTGCCGCGGCCCGGGCCACCGGTGCAACCTTTGCCGACGCCTGAGGTCGCCCGCGCGGCGCCCTGCTTGCCGACTGCCTGCAAGCGCCGGGCAGACCGGGCGGGGACGCGCCGGCGCGCAGCACTCA
>CAYZHO010000085.1:0-10200 GCA_964478045.1 uncultured Myxococcales bacterium
GAACAACTTCAAGTACGCGAAGAAGCCGATCCCGGAGGCAAAGTACGGCTTCGACTGGGAGGTGAGCTACAATCCTTCCATCACGATGGTGGACATGCAGCTCGAACACGCCACCTACTGCTCGCTGCCAAGCGACCAGTTCCCGGGCGAACAAGGCTGGTACATCAACGTAGGCGACAAGGAAGGAACCACTGAGGAGTACTTCCTGTTGAGTTCGATCATCGCGGCCGGACGCTAGGGGCCGGCTGCCGGCGGGGTTGGGGGGAAGATGAGCGTCGATCCAATCGCGAAGTTCAAGCGAGTGTTCCGCGAGGCACAGCGCGCCGGCATCGCTCTGCCCGAGGCGATGGCCCTGGCAACAAGCGACCGGCGGGGAAGGCCGTCCGTACGCTTCATGCTGCTGAAAAGCGCCGATGCGGACGGGTTCGTCTTCTATACGAATCTAGACAGCCGCAAGGCGCGGGAGATTCGCGCGAATCCGTACGCCGCGCTTGCTTTTTATTGGGATCCGATCGGCAAGCAGGCACGCGTGGAAGGGCGCCTGGTGCCGGTCTCTGCCCGCGAGGCCGACGAATACTGGCGCACCCGGCCCCGGGGGAGCCAAATCGCAGCGTACGCATCCAAGCAGAGTGCTCCTGCCGAAAGCCATGCCGCGCTGATGCGGCTGTACCGGCGCATCGAGCGCCAGTGGGAGGGCCGCGAGATCCCGCGTCCTGCCTACTGGAGCGGCTTTCGCCTGCGCCCGCGCCGCATCGAGTTCTGGACGCGCCACGAGCCGCGCATGCACCTGCGCGAAGAGTTCGTTCGCACCCGAGGCGGCTGGCGGCGGCGCATCCTACAGCCGTAGCCGCATGAGCGCGGCCCCGCCGGTTGGGCCGGCGCTGGCGCGGCTGCCCCGCGCCCGTTGTGCAGCCTTAGTCGCGCGGGCGCATCCCCGCAGCCGCGGGGCTTAAAGGCCGCGCGCGATGCCCATGCCGCCGTCGACCACGACGACCTGGCCGGTGATCATCTCCGAAGTGATCAGGTCGAGGACCACCTTGGAGACATCGGCCGCCGTGCAGACCCGCCCGAGCGGCGTGGCGGCTTCGGCTGCTTGCTTTGCCGCCTCGTAGTTCGGGTGCTCCTGCCACCAGCGCGTATCGACAAAGCCCGGCGCCACCGCGTTGACCCGCACTTTCGGAGCGAGCGCGCGCGCGAGCGCCACGGTCATGCTGCCGATCGCGGCCTTCGACGCACAATACGGAACCGAGCTCCCGATCGAGTAGACGCCTGCCACGCTCGAGAGGTTCACGATCGCCCCACCCGTGCCCTCGCGCAGCGCCGGCAGCGCAGCCCGCGTGGCGTAAAAGGTCCCGCGGACGTTTGTGTCGAAAATGTAGTCCCAATCCTCGTCGCTTACCGCTTCGAGATCGGCATGCGGAATGAATCGGGTCACGCCCGCGTTGTTGACAAGAACGTCGAGTCCGCCGAACGCCTTTACCGCTTCTTGCGCCATTCGCCGCACTTGATCGTCCCGGCGTACGTCGGCCTGCAGGCACAGTGCGCGCACGCCGAGCCGTTCGGCCTCGGCCGCCGTCTGCTCGGCCTCCTGGCGCGAGCGCGAATAGTTGACGACCACGTTGCAGCCGCGCCGGGCGAGATCGAGCACGACCGCCCGGCCCACGCCTACCGCACTACCCGTGACGAGCGCCGCCTTTCCCTCGAGATTCATATGCCTGTACTCCTTGCCCGCGCTTGGCCCGCTCCCGGGCGGGCTGCCTCTTTTCACCGAAAACGCCGGCCGCAGCAAGAGGTTCGGTTTAGCGCCCCGGCACAGACGTTACCCTCTAGCGGAGACAGACCCGTTTGGAATCCTTCTTGGGGTGGCCAAGCCCAAGCGGGAGCCGCAGACCGCAGGGAAAGCCGGATTACGGCGGGCCGCCGCCAGACCGGGCCCCCGAAGACTCGGGCGCCTTGGCCCGAAGCGCTCCAAGCCCAGGGGCGGCCCCCTTCCTGTACCCGCTGCCGAGCGCCGCTCGTAACGACGAGCCGCGGCCAGCGTAAGCAATTTGGAGGGATCCAAAGGAGGTGCCCATGAGGCTGCCCGCCGCGCGCATCGCTGCCTTCGTCGCTGCCGCCCTCACCGCCTGCCCAGTGCTCGCGTTCGCCTTCGACCTCTCGCGCCATACGGTTGCGCCGAGCGAGATCATTCGGGGCGGGCCGAAGAAGGACGGCATTCCCGCCATCGACGCGCCAAAGTTCGTGCCCGCCGGCCAGGCGGCGTTCTTGACGGCCGACTCGCGGGTGATCGGAGTCGCCCGCGGAGGCCGCGCCAAGGCCTATCCGATTCGGATCCTCAACTGGCACGAAGTCGTCAACGACGAGATCGGCGGCCTCCCGATCGCGGTCACCTATTGCCCGCTGACCGCCAGTGCCGTGGTCTTTGATCGCAGGATCGGCGGGCGCGTGACGACGTTCGGCGTCTCCGGCCTGCTCTACCAGAGCAATGTTCTCATGTACGACCGCGCGACCGAAAGCCTGTGGTCGCAGCTAGCCCAGCAAGCAGTGGCCGGCCCGCTGGCAGGCACGCGGCTTCGCGCCCTCCCGAGTTCGCTTACGACCTGGAAGCAGTGGCGAAGCCGCCACCCGCACACGCTGGTCCTGTCGACCGACACCGGCTTTGCGCGCGATTACTTTCGCAACCCGTACGCCTCCTACGAAGCATGGGGCGAGACCATGTTTCCGGTAAGCCGCACCGACGCGCGCCTGGAGGCAAAAGCGCTGGTCCTTGGCGTGCGCGCCGGCGGACACGAGCGCGCCTACCCGCTTGAGGACGTGCGGCTGGCCGGCGGTGCCGTCACCGACTCCTTGGGTGGCATCCGCCTGCGCATTACAGCCGGCCGGCGCACCGCAGAAGTAACCGGCGAAGGCAAGACCCTCCTGGCGACGCTGGCCTACTGGTTCGCCTGGGCCGCCTTCCACCCGGACACCGAACTATGGCGCTTTGCTATGCCCGAGGGCAGCGGGCCGCAGGCCACCGCCAAGGACATCGAGATCGTCGAGCTGCGCGACTACTGGACGAGCATCACTGGAACGCTCGTATTGCAACCCGAGGCGGACCCGTTTTCGCGCGGCGGGATCTACGTCGTGGCTGGCAAGATCCGGAACAACTCCGGCCGTCCGGTGCACCACGTACGCCTGCGCTTTGAGCTCGTCGATGCCCAGGGCCGCACCGTCTATAGCGAGGAGGGCTACAACCGGGCGGCCGAAGCGATGATCGAACTCGATCGGCCCGGCCAACAACCAACGGCCGAGATGAAGGCGATCGTCCCCATTCCACCCGGCGGAACGGACACGTTCCGTATGATCTTCATCGGAGAAGAGTTGCCCCGCTTCGAGCGGCCGCGCGTGACGGTGATTGCCACCGGCTCTCTCGACTGGCTGGCAGGCAAGCACTGATCGAGCGCTTTGCCCGCGGTCGGCGCGGGCGCCGGCCTCGGCGATCGCCGCGCCGCAGACCGCAAGCAGGGAGGCGCTTTCGCCGCCGTTTGCGCGGGCACCCGGCTGGGGTGCCCCGGCCAAGTCAAGCGCACCGAACGAGCGCGGCTTCCCCTCGGCGTCCGGCCGGTCATCCTCTTCGCCACTGCCATCGGGTAGGACGGCGCGCTTTGGTGGAGCGGCCGGGCCCGCGCCCGGTGAAGTCCGGACCCACAACCGCGTACCCGCAGGCAGCGCTGGTGGCGGCACTCAGGAACGCTTGAGAAGAGCCGCCGTTATGCCACAGGCCGCTGCCGACAACAGCATCACCGGCAACAGGTGCGCAAACGCCAGGTGCATGTTGGATACCATGGGGCAGTGTAGTTGGGTGACCAGAGCACCGATCAGGAACGCAGAGAAGCCTGCAAAGAGTGCCACCCGCAAGGCGATCAGCGGCGCGAGCCGCCGCAAGACAACCACCGCCACCAGCCACGGCAGCGCCGCGCTGGCCGCCGTGGCCGCGGTGCACTTCCAGCAGCCCGTCAAGAACACCCGCCAGCCCTGCCAGTGTTCGGGCCAAGGCCGAACGAGCAGGACTAGAGCAGCCAGCAAGAGCGGGCTGGCGAGCAGCCAAAACTCGGCGGAACGCCGGACGTAGCGGCCCGGAAGAGCAGCGTGTACCGCAGCCGCTGCGCATCCGGCCCCCGCCAGAGCAAGCGCCGCGAGCATCGCCACGAACGCCGGCTCGGCGAGGCGTTGGCCGATATCGGGCCTCAGCCCCATCATCCAAGCGACGGCCGCAGCCGCGCAGACTTCCCCGAGCAGAAACCACCCGAAGACGCGGGCCAGGCGAACGGGACGAACCGGGCGAAGGTCGGCGACCAAACGCTCGACCAGCTCGCGCGTAGCGCCCCCATCACCGGTGGTCGTCGTGGTCTCGCTCGTCATCGCCCTTTCAGTCCCCGCCGAACGCTTTCTTGATCACAGTGTAGGCGCGGTGCGCCCGCACCTTGAGCGCCGAAACGGAAACCCCTGCCCGTTCGGCCGCTTCCTCGGTCGAAAGCCCTTCGAGCTTGAGCATGGCAAAGGCCTCCCGCTGGGCCGCTGCTAGCGACTCGAAGACCTCGCGCGCACGCTCCACGGTCACGTCGTCCCCCGTCGCGCCGCCGACGTCGGGCAGGACGTCGAACATGACTTCGAGCGCCGAAATACGCCGCTGCTTGCGCAGGTGGTCGATCACTCGGCTGCGGGCGATCGAGTACAGCCATGGCTCGAACGGCCGCTCGGGATCGTAGGTGTGGCGCACGCGGTGCATGGTCAACAGAATGTCCTGAACGACGTCCTCGGCAGCCTCGGGCGGCGAAATGCGGCGCGCCACGTAGCGCGCCAGCAGCGGTTGCACGCCTTCGAGCAACTCGCGATAGGCGGCTTCGTCACCCGCCTGCGCCGCCGCCATCAGCGAATCGAACTGCCCTGCGGCCGGGGGCTCTCGTTCGTCATTACGCACCGGTGGCCATCCCGTTACCGTCTCTTACACTGGAACCGCTCCTGCCGGCAAATCGGCCGCGGCCAATCCCGGCGGCCCAACCCAAGAAGCCGGCAGCCCCACGGCCAGCAGCCCCACAGCCGGCAGCGCCCGGTTGCAGGCGGCTTTTAGCAGCAGCCGGGTTCCTGGTCCCCAGAGCCGCAGCAAGAAGCCGGCTCGGCAGTAGTAAGGCGGCCGTCTCCGCCCTTGGTCTCGCGCGGGTGGCGGACCGACTCTCGCGAGCAGTCGAACGGCCGAGCCTCTTCGATCGGAACTTCAACCAGCGGCTCGACGAACTCGAAGTGCGCCCGGTAGGGCTCGCGCTGAAAGACTCGATACGTCTTGTCGCAGACCGCGTAGCGTACCCCCCGTCGAATCCGGTGGCCGTCGTCGTCGACGACTTCGGAGAACGGGCCGCGGTAAATGACCGCTTGGTGGCGCTCGAGGCACGGTTCCCGCGTGCCTTTGAACGCTTCGATCGTGACCGAGCGAAACTCGATGCCGGCCACGGTACGCCACGGCCGCTGCTGCCGGCGCAATATGCGAACCCCGTAGAAGCCGGCCTCGGCGAACGCATCAAGAAAGCGGTCCTCGCGCAAGGCACCCGATACGCAGCCGCTCCACAGATCCGGGTCGCGCTGCAACTCATCCGGCACGTCTTCGTCGGCGACGATGTCCGAGATAACCACCCGGCCCCCCGGCGCCGTCACCCGGTAGATTTCCTCGAACAGTCGCGGCTTGTCCTCGGGCGCGACGAGATTCAAAACGCAGTTCGAAACGACGACGTCGACCGAATCGTCGGCTACAAGCGGGCACTCGCGCCTTTGCCGCCTCGACCAGGATTCGAACTCAACCGCATCGGCAGCCGTGCGCACTGGGTGAGCCGCCAGGTAGGCGGCCGTAGCGGCCGGATCGAAGGCCAAGTCTTGGATGCGACCCTCGCGAAACTCCACGTTGGCGTAACCGAGGCGCTCGGCCACGATCGGTGCCGCCCGCCGTGCCAGTTCGAGCATCGCACGATTCATGTCGATTCCTATGACACGGCCGCGCGGCCCGACTACCTGGGCAGCGATGAAGCAAATCTTTCCGCCTCCCGAACCGAGGTCGAGCACCGTCTCGCCCTCGCGCAGGTAGGCAGAAGGGTCTCCGCAGCCATAGTCGCGGGTGAGCACTTCCTCGGGAATCACCTCGAGGTAACGCGGGTCATACTCGACCGGGCAGCACAGGGCCTCCTGGCGCGCCTCGGCGGCGGCCGCATAACGCTGGGCGACGGCTTGCTCGGGGTCCATGGGGTGGACCGGGGATCCCGCCGAGCGGTCTAGGGTCGTTCTCATCGGTGGCTATCTCCTTGCCGGACAAAGACTTTTCCCCTCCAAGCGCGGGGCTTCCCTCTGCCATACGGACCGCGGCCAAGCCGGTTACCGTTTTCTCCCGGTTTGTGTAACCTGTGTACCGAGGTTGCGTACCTACTTGCGAGGACATTTGAAAGGGCTCGGGTGCTAGGCCCCCTGCGGGCCGGCGCCCCTAAGGATGCCCTGGAGTCTCCCCCCCTGTGGCTCCAGGTGCATAGGGGCCCCGGCGGACTTTAAAACGATCCCTCCAAGCCCCGCCGGGGCCCCGCCTTTTTCACTTCGGCCGACTGCCGTGTTTTGCTGAAATGAGCAACACGATGATGAGCGCAACTTCGCCGGACCCCAGCGTCCCCTCTACTAGAGAAGCGGGCGCGAGTCCTTGCCCCCCTTTCCGAGAGCGGCTTGCTCGCTGCGGCGCCAGTCCCTTGAGACGAAGCAGTCGGGTCGAAACCGTGCAGGTCAATCTCGGCAAGCTCTGCAATCAAGCCTGCCAGCACTGCCACGTCGATGCCGGGCCCAACCGCAGCGAACGGATGAGCCGAGCGACAGCGGCGCGAGTCGTCGAACGCCTGCGAGCAAGCCGGCACGTGACCACGCTCGATCTCACTGGCGGCGCTCCCGAGCTCAACGACAACTTTCGCGATCTCGTTGCTGCAGGGCGCGAGCTCGGCCTGCGGGTAATCGACCGGTGCAACCTGACGGTCCTGCTCGAGCCCGGCATGGAGTGGCTCGCTGGGTTTCTCGCCGCCAATCGTGTGGACGTCGTGTGTTCCCTGCCGTGCTACACGGCCGACAACGTCGACCGCCAGCGCGGCCGCGGCGTATTCGAAAAGAGCATCGAGGCCCTGCGATTGCTCAACCGCCTGGGATACGGCCGGACCGAGGGGACCTTGCGGCTCGACCTAGTCTACAACCCGCTCGGCCCTTGGCTGCCCCCGCCTCAAGCCGAGCTCGAGCAAACCTACCGCCAGGAGCTACGCGAGCGGTTCGGCATCGAGTTCGACCGGCTGCTCACGATCACGAACATGCCGATTCAGCGTTTTGCCTCTCAGCTTTTGCGCGAGGGAAAGTACGAAGAGTACATGCGGTTGCTCGCCGGCCACTTCAACGCGAAGACGCTTGAAAGCCTGATGTGCCGCTCGATGGTGAGCGTGGCCTGGGACGGCCGCCTCTACGATTGTGACTTCAACCAGATGCTCGGCCTCCAACCGCCCGCCGCCGCGGCACATCTCGACGACATCGCAAGTTTCGACGAACTAGCCGGCACCGAGATTGCCATTGGCCAGCACTGCTACGGGTGCACCGCGGGCGCCGGGTCGAGCTGCTCGGGCGCCCTTGCCTGAACGGGCCGGGGCCTTCAGCCTAACGCCAAGCCGACGCCGGACGCGGAGAGCGGCTCGACCTAGCGGCGGGCGCCTCGGCCCTTTCGCTGCACGCCCAGCCGGACGCAAATGCGGAGCAAATTCAGGGTTTTCCCTAATAGACGAGCGCGGCCCAAGTGTGGTATCGAGGACGACGGCTTCCTGGGTTTGGCGTGAGCGTGTTTCCCCCAACACGTTCCAGGCCGACGCCGGCCAGGAAGCCGCGTTTGCGACCCCTACCGTAACCACGGCTGCGGTAGGGGTCGTGCTTTTTGTATAGGCTAGACCCGCCGCCGATGGGATCGCCAGACTAAGAAGGCGGATACGGGCGCACCGCCGCGATCTGTTTCGCAAACACTTGGGGATCGCTGGTTGGTAGCTCGCAGGTGCGGTCCTCGCACACGTAGGCGGTCGCTTTCCCCTCGCGCGCGGCTTTGCCCGCCACCAGCGGCACGAGATGCGCGAGCTCCGGCGCGCGATCTTGCTCGACCACCACTAAGATCCGATTCGGCAAGTACGTGCGTGCGAGTTCTCTCAGGAACGGGACCGCTTGTTCCCTGCTCGAGGGAACCACGATCACGATTTCCTTGGTCTTGTCCAGGTAGGCGTCGAGCGCGCATAGGAGCTTTGGCACCGCCGGTCCGTGCCGCTCCATCTCGACCCCAAAGTAAGCGAGAAGCCGCTCGAGCCGCTGGCGGTATGACTCCTCACCGGTAAGCTCGTATAGGCGTAGTAGATCGATGGCTGCAACCGAGTTTCCCGAGGGCTCGGCGCCGTCGTAGCTCGGCTTGTCGCGTACCAGGAGCGCCGGGCCGCCGGTAGGGGTGAAGTAGAACCCGCCGCCCTTCGCGTCCCAAAAACGATCTTCGAGCGTGCGGTGCAGGCGGCGCGCCTCCTCGAGCCAGCGACTCTCGCCGCTTGCCTCGAACAAGTCGATCAGACCGGTAGCCACGAAGGCATAGTCGTCGAGAACGGCCGGCGGCCCCTTGCGGCCGTCTTTCCACGATCGCACGAGCTCGCCACTTCCGCCGGCCATTTCTTCCAGGACGAACCGCGCAGCTTGGCGGGCGCGCTCGAGGTAGCGTGGCTCGCCAAGGACGAGGGAAGCGCGGGCCAAGGCCGAGATCATGAGACCGTTCCGAGCCGCTACGCTCTTGTCGTCGGTCGCCGGTGGCAGGCGGCGCGAGCGCTCCCGGTAGAGAACCTCTCTTGCATGCTCGAGCCGTCGCCCTGCTTGCTCGAGGGGTATGCCCAGCTCGGCCGCCACATCTGCAAGCGGCTTGGCCACGGCAAGGATGGTCCGCCCCTCGAAGTTGCCCTCGCGCGTGACGCCGTAGTACGCCTCGACAAGCCGGGCCGTCTCGGGCTCGAGCACCGCCTCGATCTCGGCCGGCGTCCAGGTGAAGAACCATCCTTCCCGGTGCTCGCCCGAAGGAGTCGGGCTGTCGGCGTCGGTAGCGGAGTAAAACCCGCCCGCTCGGTTCGACATTTCGCGGATGGCGTAGTCCAGCGTGCGGCGCGCCACTTCGGCGAACTCTTGCTCGCCAGTGGCCTGATAGGCCTCCAGGTAGAGCGCGGCGAGCTGCGCATTGTCGTACAGCATTTTCTCGAAGTGCGGCACCAGCCACCGGTCGTCGGTCGAGTACCGGTGGAACCCCCCGCCGATCTGGTCGTGGATTCCGCCCCGTGCCATTGCTCTGAGCGTCGTCACGACCATACGCCGGCTTTCCTCGTCGCCCGCGCGCCGCCAGTAACGGAGCAAGAGCTCGGGAACGGCCGGTCGCGGAAACTTCGGCGCCCGGCCGAAGCCGCCCCAGCGCTGGTCGAAGGAACGTTTGAACGCGCCGACCGCCCGGGCAATGGCGCCCGCCCCGGGCACCCCGGCCGCCGGGCGGGGCTCGGCCTGCTCGCGGATCCTCTTGGACAGCTCCTCAGCGCGGGCGAGGATGTCATCCGGGTGCTCGCGGTAGTAGGCGGCCAGACGCTTCAGCAAGGTGAGCAGGCCCACGCGTGCCCCCCGCTCGCCGTCGCGGGGCGGAAAGTAGGTGCCGGCAAAGAACGGGCGCCCATCGGGCATCATGATCACCGTCATTGGCCAGCCGCCGCGCCCGGAGAGCAGTTGCACGGCTTCCATGTACACCCGGTCGATGTCGGGTCGCTCTTCGCGGTCGACTTTAATCGCGATGTAGTGGCGGTTGATGAAGGTCGCGATTTCCTCGTCTTCGAACGATTCGCGCTCCATGACGTGGCACCAGTGGCACGTCGCATACCCAACGCTGAGCAGGATGGGCCGGCCGAGGCGGCGCGCGGCGGCAAAGGCTTCTTCGCCCCACGGATACCAGTTGACCGGATTGTGCGCGTGTTGGAGCAGGTACGGGCTGCTCTCGAGGATCAAGCGATTCGTGTAGCGAGGCCCGCCGTGGGAATCGAGGTGGCGAGTGCGGGGCTTGTAGTCGGGCGGCATGGCGCGGAGCAGATGTCGCGCGCGCAGCTCACCGGGCTCGGG
>CAYZHO010000086.1:0-10114 GCA_964478045.1 uncultured Myxococcales bacterium
GAGCCGCCGCGCGCGCTCGAGCAGGCGCCGTTCTTGCTGCGTCCGCCGCATTACGCTGTCCGCCGGTCCCTACACCGAACGGAACGGGAGGGCCAATAGCGCTACACTGTATTCGATCCCCCGGCGGTGGCGCCTGCCGCCCCGCCAGCGGCCTCAGGTGGAAGCGCCGGCCGACTCGCGCAGCTCGTCTTGGCCCCCGCCGAGCAAAACCCGCTCCACCAGATCCCGCACGGCAGCCGGCGCTGGCGAGTCGGCCGGTAAGCCGATCACCGGGCGTCCTTCGAGGTCGTAACGCGAGAGCGTCTCGTCTTCCGGAACGAGTCCAAAAAGCGGGAGTTCCAAGCGGCGGGCTGCTTCGCGCAAAACCTGGCCTTCGCGCTCGTCCCGGACTCGATTGAAAACGATGCCGAGGCGCTCGCACTCGATCACTCGGTCGCGCCGCACCATGTCGCGAATGACCGCCGCGGTCTCGATGCCGCGAGACGTCGGATCACTGACGATCAGCAGCGCGTCCACGCGCCGGGCTACTTGCCGGTTGATTTGCTCGAGGCCAGCTTCGCCGTCGATTAAAACGGTGTCGAAGCTCTTCGCCAGGACTTCGATGGCTTGGCGTAGCAGACTGTTCACGGAACAAAAACAGCCGAGGCTTTCGCTGCGCCCCATTGCCAGCACCGCAAAGTCCTCGAGCTCGCACAGCGACTCGAGTACCAAATAGTCGAGCTTCTCAGCCAGCTCGGCCTTGGCATCGCGATCCCCGCGCCGCGCCGTTTCGATGATCTCCTCGCGCACTTGTCCCATCGTCCGGCGCACTTTTGCTCCCAGCGCACTGAGCTGCCCCAGGGCCGGATCGGCGTCGATTACGAGCAAGCGCCCCGCACGACCGCTGTCCGCCAAGGCTCTCGCCATCATTGCGGTCAGCGCCGTTTTACCGGTCCCCCCCTTTCCGCACACGCTGACCACGAGTTTGCGCCGGGCGTTCTGGCCGCTTTCACTCACGGCGATATCCTCCCTCTTTTACCTCGAGCGGTCCCCATTGGCCGCCGGCGGATGCTTGGACCGCAAGCGGGCGATCTCGCGGATCCCGTCACACACGCTCTGGTCCGCGCACGAGTTACAATCGAAGTCGCACTCGAGGTCGAATCCTCGTTCCTTCCAGTACTGCTCCACCATCTGCCGTCCGAGCTCGCGAGCCTCGTCGGCAATGCTGCGGAGCAAGCGAACGTGCTCGGGCGAACTCGTTACGAACACGATCTCGACCGCCTCGGCGCGCGGCACCGACCGCCGCGTCAGCGCGAGCATCGCTCGCCCGAGCGTCTCGAGTCGAAACCCTTTGGCGGCCGCCTCCTTGCTGACGCGGCACCAGAGGTTGCTCGAGGAGCTGCGGACCATGAATCCCTCGATTTGGTCGGCCACGTACTGGCTTTGCACGATCGTTGAGTGATCGTCCGGGCCGAGCTCGCGACCAGCAACGAGAACGATCTGGGCAAAGGGCAGGCCGCCCCCTGCCGCCGCGCTGATATCGGGCCCAATTCGGGTAATGCGCCCGTCGGCGACCCGGCTCGGATCGTCGCACCACAGAACCATGCCGCAAGATCCAAGCTCGGGGTTTCCGAGCTCGGCGAAGGTGTCCGAACGCAGGATCACCCCGGTGTTCGCCCGGGGCCCCACGCGCACGCACAGCCGGCCGGTGTCCTGGTAATCGGCCGCGACGATCCGCTCGAGCTCAGCCCCACCGGCCTCGAGCTCCGCGACGAAGTCCCGCACGCGGTCGATGAACGCTTCGAATCCAGCCATGGCCTACTGGCGTGTCGCCTTCGCCGCGCCGCTCGCCAGCCGGGCCTTCAGCCGAGCCCCATTGCCCGGAAGAACTGCGAAACGCGGTCTTTCACCTCGTCGACGGTCGTGTACCGCGGGTCGAACAGATCGAGCCCAATGTTCAGGAACGGCACGCCAATCTTGCGGCAGGTCTCGCGCATGATGCCAGCCGCCGCGGCGCCGTCCTTGTGGCCCATGTGGCCGGGCCAAATGACGCAGTCGATGCTGTAGTCCTTGACGATGCGCACGATGTCCGACGAAAAGTTTTCGGCCGTGCCGCGGGCCTGGCGGATCATCGGCACGTCGAGGAGGTTTCGCTTGGCCAGGTCGTGGAACATTGTCTCCTCGCTCGTCGTGTCGATGAACGTGTAGGGGAAGTTGCCGAACATATCCATGACGATGACGGCTCCCCACTCCTGCTCGAGCCACGGCATGAACTCGTAGATCCACGCGTAAGGCATGATGTCGAACCAGAGCAGGCGGATTCGCTCCTTGACGCCGTCGACCGCCTCGCGGCCTTTCTTGATGCGTTCCTCGGCACAAATGATCAGTTGCCGGAACCAGTCCGTGCAGCGGGGATCGCCCGCCCGGAAGCACTGGCTGATCGCGAAGGCCTGTGCTCCCCCGATCTCCCAGCCGTGGGGGCACGGAATATGGCGCCGCAGCTCGTTGTATTCCTGCCAGAGCGCGTAGGTGCGGTTGGACTCCTCGCACACCTCGCGCAGGCGGTCGATGTCGAGCTTCTTGCCCGTGTGCTTTTCGAGGAAGGCAACCATCCGGCGCAGCTCCTCTGCAAAATAGCGAATCGCTCTCTCGTCGGAGGTATAGGGAGGATCCGGCGAGAACAGCGGCACGTTCTTCCACGCCTTGTTGTGCTGCAGGACCTGCTGCAGCATCATCGTGCCGTCACAAGGAGACAGCAGGCCGATGCAGGCCGTCGGAACGGGCATCTGTCCGGTTTCGATGTAGTACATCGGCAAGCGAATCGCCGTGCACATGTCGGTTCCCAAGCCGATCTCCTCGGCCCCTTGCAGGTCCTGCATCAGGTACGGAGCCGACGCGCCGAGGAACGGCGTCTCCATAATCATGAACCACGGCAAGTCCATCGCCGTGTACAGTTCCGGAGCCGTCGCATAGTAGGCCCCGATGAACGGCTTGTCGTTCTCGACCGCATCGACGATCGCCTGCTTGGCTTCGAGCAGGATCGTAAGCAGCTTGGCCTGAAGCTGCATCTCGGGCGTCACCATCTGGTCCACTGCCTCGAGCAGGAACGCAAACCAGTCGCGTTCTTTGCGGTAGCGCTCGAGGCTGCGTTCCTTCATTGCTTGGCGATCAGCGTCGATTCGCTCCATCGTTCACTTCCCCATCGATTCCAGGAAGGCCTGCACGCGGGTCCGCAACTGCCCCTTCCCGCTCATCAAGTATTCGCGATCGAGTTGCAGGAACGGAACGCCCTGCTCCTTGAAGTCAAGGGCGTTCATGTAGTGCTCGGCACACCAGACGTCGCAAAACATCATTCGCTCACCGATCACGCCGTCCACCGAGAACTCGTCGATCAGCTCGCGCAAGAAACGGGCGCGGCGCGGTTGGTCTTCGTTCATGCGCGGGCAGCTCGGCCGCTCTTGAATGTAGTAGCGAGCGAGAGCCGAGATCGGATCGTCCGACTCGTCGACGTCCACCCACATCGTGCGCGTACCAAAGCAGATTGAATCGGTGACGATCAGGCCGCCCTGGCTCTCGATTACTCCAACGTACTCGGGATCGTCGAGCTCGCTTCCCACGATCATCAAGCGAGCCCGGTAGTCCCCGTTCCCCTCGCCACCGGCCTTCAAGTCACGGATCAACTCTTCCAGAAGTTGGTTGTAGCGATCCCGCGGCATCGACGTGCCGGCGACCATGACCGCCAGTGCCTCGGCACCGGTGATCGGCGGGCGCGAAGCCTTGCGCAACGCGTACAGCTCGCGTTGGAGTGCGCGCGTGCGATTGTGCAGGCGAATCGCGTCGGCCAGCCGCTCGTCGGTAATCTCGACGCCAAAGTGTTCGCCAACCGCACGGGCGAGCAGTTCGATCTCCTCTCGGTACCAAGCCACCTGCGGATCCCCGACTTTTTTGGGAAGCGCCATGATGGTGATGAACGGAGTGTCGATCTGGCGCTTCCAGTTGTCGTAGACCCGCCGGACGTGGTCGCAACTGCTGACGCACACCAGGCCGGAGAGGAAGTCGTACTCGCCCCGCAGGGCCTGGTTGAACGTGTGGCGCACGAAACTGCAGTTCAGGTGGCTGAAGTACGCGTCGGCCAGCTCCGTGCCGGTGCTGCCCGTGCCGCGCATTCGATACGGCAGCGCTCCGGCCGCCGTCAGCACTTCTGTCGGCACGTGCGAGCAGAAGTGCCCCACCACGGGCCTTCCTTCGGCGAGCCACTCCTCGAGGGCCGGGTTGCGAATTGCCGCGGCCGCCGCTGCCAACTCCTCGAACGCATTCGAGCGAATGGCCGACTCGATCATGCTTGCCCTCCCGCCCGGGTGGTCTCAGTCGCCGCGGCTTTGTCCCGGGCGATCAGCGCGGCTCCGAGCGCCCCCGCGATCTGCGGGTCCGCCGGCAAGGTATCGACTTTCACGCCGAGTTTCGTCTCCAGCGCCTTGGCCAGTCCGAGGTTCTTCGAGCAGCCGCCCGTAAGGACGATCTTCTCCACCAAACCAACCCGCCGAACCATCGCGAACAGGCGGTTGGCCACCGCCATGTTGATCCCAGCGATCAGGTTCGGAAGCTCGATCCCCTCATTGATCAGAGTTACCACTTCCGATTCGGCAAAGACGCTGCACTGGCTCGTGATTTGGGCGGGCTGGTTTCCTTGATTCTCCAGCGCCGAGATGCCCTCGAGGCCGCAGTCGAGCACGCGTGCCATCGCCTCGAAGAAACGGCCTGTTCCGGCCGCGCAGCGATCGTTCATCGCGAACTCGAGCACGCGGCCCCGGGGATCGACCGAGATCACCTTGCAGTCCTGGCCGCCGATATCGACGACCGTTCGAACCTCTGGATTGAGCCAGTGGGCTCCGCGCGCATGGCAAGTGATTTCCGATACGTTCTCGTGCGCAAACGGAACCTTGAGCCGGCCGTAGCCGGTGCCGACGATGTAGTCGAGGTCTTCGACCGAACTCAGTCCGGCCGCCTCGAGTGCGGCCTGCATCGCCATCTCGGCCGTCTTTACCGGATTGACCGTCGAAGGAACGATGTGGTGCGCGAGAATTCGGTCGTCGTCGAGGATGACCGCTTTTCCCGTGGTCGAGCCAACGTCACAGCCACCGAAGAGCATGCATCACTCCCTTCCAGTGCATGCATCCTCCGTTCACGGCCCCGGTCTCCATTCACGGGAGCATGCTGGGCTAGGCGGCAGAATCGGGCTCTACATCACTTATGGCCGAGCGCATTACTCATTACAAGAGCCTGGCCGGGGGTTTGCGCTCCGAAGCTTGCGGCCTTGGCCCCGGAGGCCCACGGGCGCCACGGCACGGGCCCTCAGGCCGCCCGCCGCTCGCCGTTTCTGTCTTCGGTGATCCGGCGCATTCCCTCGGGCCCGAACGGCTCGAACGTAAGGACGAGAGCGGGCATGACGAAGAAGTCCGCGATCAGAGCCAGGATGATGGTGCTGGCCAGCAGGAGGCCGAAGCTCACCTGGCTGTCCATCTCGGAGAGCACGAAAACGAGAAAGCCGGCCACGAGGACGGCAGACGTAAGGAACAGGGCGCGTCCCACGTCCGTCATCGAGGCGAGAATCGCCTGCTCGTAGCTGCCGCTACGGTGGAACTCGTGCCGCATGCGGGTCACGTGGTGAATGGTGTCGTCGACGGCAATGCCGATGGCGACGGGCGCGATCAACAGGCGCACGTAATCGAGGGGCACGCCAGTCCAACCCATGCCGCCGAGGGTCAGGATCACCGGCGCAAGGTTCGGTACCATCGACAGTAGCCCCGTGCGCAGCGATCGGAACAGCAGGCACATCATCGCCGCAATCGCTACAAAGGCGAGCAGGAAGCCGATGATCTGGCTCCGGGTGATGTAGTCCATCAGCTTGAGCCACAAAGCCCCCATCCCCGTCAGATGCGCTTCGGACGCATTGAAAGGCGCGCGCGCTAGATAGGCCTGCAGGTGCTCGACGAGCCGGCGCATCTCGGTCGAACTGGCCATCGTCGTCCGAATTTCCAGCCGAGTCCGCGAATAGTCGGTCGAGACGTACTCCTCGGCTTCCTCCCCGCCCGACATCTCGTAGAGCAACAAGTATTGGGCCACCAGATCCCGTGACTCGGGCAGGACATAGTAACGCCGGTCGCCCTCGTGAAAGGTGCGGTTGATGTCCTTGATGAAGTCGACCAGCGAATAGGTCTTGCGCACGATCCCGCCATGGCGGAGCGCCTCGGCTTGCAGGCGTTCCACTTCGCCGAGAACGGCCGGATCTTTCACGCCTCCCTCCCGGCCCGTTTCGATCAAGTAGCTGAAGGTCAGCGTGCCGCCCATGACTCGATCGACGAACGCCGTCGTGTCGCGAATCGGCACGCTCGGTCCAAACTCGTTGAGGAAATTCGACTCGACTTTCAGCCGCGTTGCGCCTGCCAGCGCGATCGCTACCACCGTGACGAGCACCGCCAGGATCGCCCTACGGTGGCGAATATCGAAACGCGCAATTCCCTCGAGTGCGGCCTGGAAGGCCCGGCCTCCCTTGGCTCGAATCACTTCCGTCTCGGCCAGAGCCTCCCGGCGCCTCCTGCCGAGGCCGAGGAACGCAACGAGCAAGGTCAGGGTGAGCACGAAGGCGGCCATGACGCCGGCCGCACTGTAGGCACCGAAGTGCGCGATCGCCTTGATCGGCGCGAACGACATGGCCGCAAAACCGGCGGCCGTAGTCAAACTCGTCAGCAGGCACGGCGTTCCGACCAGGTAGAGGGTCCTGCGGATCGCCTCGCGGCGGTCGCCCAGTTCGGCGTGGAATACCCGGAACTCCGAAATGATGTGAACCGAATCGGCAACCCCAACGGCGATCAAAAGCGCCGGCATCATCCCGAACATTTGGTCGAGGTTCCATCCGAGCAGTCCGACGAATCCGATCGTCACGAGCACCGAGCACGCCACCACCGCCAGCGGGCCGACGACGCCGATCGGGCGGCGAATGAATACCGCCAGCAGAAACCCGACGACGACAAAGCAGGCCACGCCCAAACGCTTACTCTCATTGGAAGTAATGCGGTTGACGACGGCGTTCAGGGGCACGTCGCCGGTGTGGTAGAAGACGATGCCTTCGTACCGGGGATCGGCCAGCAAGCGCTCGATCGCATCGTACGTCGCTTGGGGATAAAGATTGTCGATGGCGTTGCCCCGGCTCGGATCCACGCGGATTTCTTCCGGGGGATCCACGCTCGACTTTTCCATCTCGACGACGATCGCGCCGTAGGTTCCGTCCGGCGAAACCAGACCTCCTACGTAAAGTGGCTTGTCGAGCAGCTTGTCCCGGTATTCGAGCAGTTCGGCTTGGCTGCTCGGAAAGTCCTCGATCAGGCGGATCACCGCCAATCCGTCTGGTACCGGATCGAGAAACTCGACGTTGGCCAGGCTCGTCACTTCCTTGACGAAAGGAACCTCATTCTCGATCCGCTCGGAAAGTTGGGCGATCTTGCGCATGACGTCGAGGTTCCAGATACCGTAGGGACGGCCGGGAGCCTCGTAGACGATGTAGGAGACCTCGTCCGAGCCGAAGTCCTCGCGAAATCTGAGATAAGCCTGGTAGAAAGGGTCACCGCGGTCGAAATAGGCTTCGAAACTGTTGTCCACTCGAGTCGAAGCGGACAGCCAGGCACTGGCCGCCAAAAGCAGCGCACAGCCCGCGAGCACCCACCAGCGGTGGTCGTACGAGACTGCGGCAGCTCTCTCGAACCACCGGCTCAGCCGTTCGATGTAGTCTCCCTTCATGAGACGGCGACAAGCAGAGCCTCCACCTTTAGGCCGCCGGCAGAGCTGGTGGAAGGGGCCCGCGCCTCAGTTTGCGTAACCGAGCGCTCGCAGTCCCTCGCGCTGCGCCGGGCTAAGCTCGACCGCTCCCCGCTCGTGGGGGTAGCGGCGGGCCGCAGCCACTGCCGAGGACAGGCTTCGGTCTAGCGTCGCAGCGAGCGTCATCGCCACCTGCGGCAGCGCGCTCGCCAGGTTGTATGTCTCCCCGGGGTCGGTTTCGAGGTTGTAGAGTTCCTCAAGCCCGGAGCGCTGATTCCGTATGAACTTCCACGGCGGATTGCGAAAGCCGATCAGCGGCACGTATCCCCACCCCACCAGCGTCCCCGGCACCTCGACCGCCTCCCCTCGCAATAGGGGGACCAGCGACAGCCCCTGGACGCCGCTCGGCACCGCAACTCCGAGTACATCGAGAAGCGTGGGCGCGAGATCGACGAGCCGAACCGGCGCGGCTACCCGCGTCCCTGGACGGCCGGTGCCCGGTGCGCGAATCAATAAGGGCACGCGGAGCTGGTTCTCGTAAAGCGACAGTCCATGACGCCGGTCTCGGGCTCCGTGCTCGCCAAACGCCTCTCCGTGGTCCGACGTAACTACTACTACTGTCTTCTCGGCAAGCCCGCGCCGGCGCATGAAGTCGAGAAGGCGGCCGACGTGTTCGTCCACGTAACGAATCTCGCCATCGTAAAGCGGCAGCTCGGCACAAATCGCAGGGTAGCGGCACGGGTACGCGTGCGCCTTGAACATGGCATCGTAGGGAGCCGGCGGCCGGTACGGAGCGTGCGGGTCGAGATAGTGAAGATACAAGAAGAAGGGATTCTCGCCGCGCCGGCGCTCGAGCCACGCGAGGGCTTCTTCGGTCACTTCCCGAGTGGTCTCGTTCACCCACTTGAACTCGTGCCACTTTGCGCGCCAATCCGGCTCGGCCGCGATCAGCTCGTCGAACACGCTGCGGTACTCGTCGAAACCCTGGCCGAATCCAAACAGGCCGTCGATCTGAATATTGGCGACGATTCCCGCCGTTTCGTACCCCGCTTGCTTGAGCGCCTCGGCCAGGGTCGTCACGCTCGGGGGAAGGACGTCGCACTCTGCCTTGGGCACGTCGAAGTCCTTGCACGTGACGCCGTGGGTGGCCGGGTACAGTCCGGTCATCAAGGTCGCCATCGACGGCCGCGTCCACGGCGCCTGGGCAACGGCCTGTTCGAACAGCACGGCACCCTCGGCGAACCGGTCGATGGCCGGGCTGGTGTCGAGCCGGTACCCGTAGCAGCCGAGGTGGTCGGCGCGCAGGGTGTCGATGACAATGAGTAGGAGGTTGGGGCGCTGGCCCGCGTGGCGGCAACCCGGGGTAACCAATCCCCAGGCTAGCAGCGCCGCTGCGGCGGCGCGGCGAGCGATGTGTGGACGCACAACCGCAATCTTCACCCGGGACCGCCACGGGCGCAATGGCCCTGCTTCTCGCCTGCGGGTTACAGCGTGTCTCGACACGGAGTACTTGGGACCGGAACGGGCCCGACGTCTGCGCCTCTTGCTTTCAGGCGGCGGCAGTGTCGAGTCCCAGGGCGCTAGTGAGAAAGCGCTTGAGTCCAGCCGTATAGGTCTCGGCGCTCACTAGGAAGCCGTCTGCGTGGGAACCGCGCAGTTCGAGGAAATCTTTCGGCTCGGGCGCCTCGTCGAACAGGCGCCGGCCGTGTCGGAAGGGAACCACTTCGTCGTCCCTGCTGTGGACCACGAGCAACGGGCAGCGCCGAGCGCAGACCCTCGACAAGTTGTCGTAGCGCGTGCGCACCACTTGGCGCAGAAACGGAACATGATAGAGCTCGGCAGCCAGGTCCGGAATCGAGGTGAACGTCGACTCCAGCACCAAGGCGCCCACGACGAAGCGGGCCGCCACGTAGGAGGCCACACCGCCCCCGAGCGAGCGGCCGACCACGGCCAGCCGCGCCGGTGATATGCCTCGCTCTTTTGTCAGGTACTCGTATGCGGCTTCGGCGTCCTGGTACGTTCCGAGCTCGCTCGGCTGGCCCTCGCTCTGCCCGTAGCCACGGTAGTCCACGATGAGCGTGCTCAGGCTGAGCCGGTGGAAGATCGCGAGGGTATCGATGCGGTCGCCAATGTTGCCGGCGTTGCCGTGAAAGAATAGGACCGTCGCCGCACTCGGCGCCGGGACCCACCAGCCGTGCAGCCGCACGCCGTCGCGCGCGCGCAGCCAGACGTCCTCGTAAACGAGCCCGGCCGCTGCCGGAGTTGCCAGCAGCCGTCTACTCGGGAAGTAGATTAGCCCCCGCTCGAGTGCCTCGAACACGCC
>CAYZHO010000087.1:0-10077 GCA_964478045.1 uncultured Myxococcales bacterium
GATCAAACCCGCGCGGCCCATCCGCAACACCGGCAAGAAAGTCGCCATCGTTGGCTCGGGACCCTCCGGGCTAGCTTGCGCCCAGCAGCTCGCACGCGTTGGCCATCAAGTGACCGTATTCGAGCGAGCCGACCGCCCGGGCGGGTTGCTTCGCTACGGCATCCCAGATTTCAAGCTCGAAAAGCACCATATCGACCGGCGCCTCGACCAAATGCGCGCGGAAGGGGTCGTGTTCCGCTGCGGGGTAAACGTCGGCCGGGACATCACGGCCGACGAGCTGCTCAAGGAGTTCGACGCGATCGTGCTCGCCTGCGGCTCGACCCGGCCGCGCGACCTGCCGGTGGAAGGGCGCGACTTGAAGGGAATCCACTTCGCGATGGAATACCTGCCGCAGCAAAACAGGCGCGTGGCGGGAGACCCAATCGACGAGGAGGTGGCGATCACGGCCGCAGGCAAGCACGTGGTGGTGATCGGCGGCGGCGACACCGGCGCCGACTGCATCGGAACCGCCAACCGGCAAGGAGCCAAGGACATTGTTCAGTTGGAGATCCTGCCCAAGCCGCCGGAGCGCCGCACGCCGGACATGCACTGGCCGTACTGGCCGACCGTTCTGCGCACATCGACTTCCCACGAGGAGGGTGCGCGTCGCGAGTTCGCGGTGTCGACGAAAAGGTTCGAAGGACGCAACGGACACGTCACTCGGCTGCATGCCGTGCGAGTGGAATGGCTGCGCGGCGAAGACGGTCGAATGCAGATGCGCGAGATTCCTGGCAGCGAGTTTTCCTTGCCGGCCGACCTCGTTCTGCTGGCGATGGGGTTCGTCGGACCCGAACGGGAAGGGCTCTTAACGGATCTCGGCGTCGAGTTCGATGAGCGCGGCGCGGTGAAATGCGACGAGCGCTACGCCAGTTCGGTCGACAAGGTTTTCTCGTGCGGTGACGCGCGCCGCGGCCAGTCGCTAGTGGTCTGGGCAATCTGGGAAGGGCGCGAATGCGCGCACCACGTCGATGCCTACCTCATGGGCTCCAGCGACCTGCCGGTCACTCCTGCCGGCCCGGAAACGGGCGGGCGCCCGATCTGACGCAGCGCCCGGGCGGCTCGTGTTATCATGGGAGCCGCCACCGAGGCCAACCGCCGATGCATCACGAGCGACAGCGCCTGAGTCCGGACGGCCTGCTCGAGTTCTTCGAGCGCTGCGGGTTTGGGGTCTACCGCGAAGGAGACACTCGCTGGTACGAAGCCGGCCCTCGGTTTCTCCTCGCCGTTCCCACGCACCATCCGATCGACCCACCGCCCGACCAGATCCGGCACCTACTGCGGCGCAGCGGCGCACTTGGGGTCCGTTACGTCAGCCGCACGCGGGGGCGCTCTAGTTGGCGGATGGTCCTCGACCGGCCGGACTACGGCCTTGGCGTTCTATCGGGAAACACTCGCAGCAAGATTCGCAGGGGTCTCAAGCACAACGAGATTCGCAGGGTCAGCGGCGCGGAACTCAAGCGCTTCGGGGAACAGGCGTTTCGCGACACCGTGGAACGGCAGGGCCGCGCCAAACGCTATCCCCTGGAGCGGTGGTACCGCCTGCTCGAAGCGGCCGATCGCACGCCGGGGATCGAGATCTGGAGCGCGTGGCATGGGGATACGCTGGCCGCATACCTGCTCATCATGCTGTTCGAAGATGCCTGCGAGTTCTACGAGGCGCGCTCGCGCAACGACGCTCTCCGATGGTATCCGAACAACGCCCTGATCTTCCATGTCGCCGAGTCTTTGATGCGCGAGCGGGCTGTTCCCCGTATCACGTTTGGCATCGAAGGCCTCGAGGAACTCGACTCCCTCGATCAGTTCAAGCTGACAATGGGGTTCGCGAAGGAACCGATTCGCCAGCACGTGGTGTTCCACCCGTTGCTGGCCACTGCACTGTCGCCCAGCCCAGTGCGCCGAGCAGTGGCTCGCTTGGGCGAGCGCAGCTCTTTCTGGCAGCGCGCCAGCAATCTCGTGCGCCTGTCCGACCTCGCACATGACTGAACGCGGCAGCCGGCAAGAGGCGTTCGTTGCCCCCGACAACTTGGCCGCGCTGGCCACCGCGCGCGAGCTTGGTTGCGCCGGCATCGCAGTCACCGTGCTCGCGCACCGCCGAGGCCCCGCAGCGCGCTCGCGCTTCGTAGAGTTCGCGCAGGTTCCCGATCTCTATCGCCAGCCGTCCGCTTGGGCCGCGGAAGTCGCCCGGCTGGCAGCCGCCCGGCCCAAGCCGCCAGTATTCTTTCCCACCGAAGACGCCGCTCTCATTGCAGCCGAGCATGAGTACGAAACCCTCGCCAGCGCCGTCCGCTTTTCCTACGCGGCACCCGGCGTGGTGCCGAACATCGTCGACAAGCGGCGGTTGTACGCCACCGCGCGCTCCCTGGGAATTGCAATCCCCTCGTTCCTCGCGATCGATTCACGCGACCGGCTCGACCGGATCCCGAGCGACTGGATGGTCAAACCGGCGTGCCGCTACTGGCTTGCGCCGACCGGCGAGATCCGCACGTTTCTAACCCTGAGCGGGGGATCCAAGGCGATCAGCCAAGAACCCGGCCGCGCGGCCGCTCGGATCCTGGAGGCCGGCTTTCCGGTGCTCGCGCAGGAAAGGATTCCCGGCGCATTCGAGGAGCTGGTCAGCGTCGGCCTTTACGTCGATCGCAGCGGGCAGATCCTCGCGGCGTTCTGCGCGCGCAAGCATTGCGAATATCCCGAGCCGTTCGGCGACGGTCTAGTCGTCGAAGCGATTTCCGACCCCGGTATCGGAGGAGCCGCGGCCGACCTGTTGAACGCGTGCGGCTACTGGGGGGTGTGCGATGTGGAGTTTAAACGCGACCCGCGCGACGGCCAGTTCAAACTTCTCGACGCCAATCCCCGCGTCTGGCTGTGGCACGGGCTCGGCGCCGCCTGCGGGAGCCCACTGGCCCTGACCGCCTACTGCGTCGCCAGCGGGCAAAGGCCTCCCGCGTACCCCCCGAACGGGGCGCGCCACCCCACTTGGGTGTCGCCGCGCGGATGCTTGGCTTTCCTGCTGACGAGCTACCGTCCGAAGCGCCACGGACTCGGCCTTCCCGCCCGCTTGACGGTCGGCGCCCTGCGGACCATCCTTAGAGATCTGAAGACCTTTCGCGATCCACTCTATCTGCGACCGTCGGCCTGGCGGGCTTTCGCAAGCGAAGTCGGCTCTAGGCTGCACGCCCGATGGAACAAGCACGTCGCAGACGGAGATTGAAGGGAGAGAAGATGACGACGAGCGCCAACGACCACTTCGTGTGGGAAGAATCTGGACGCGCGACCTTCGACGGGCACGATCTGGCCGAGCTCGCCGAGCGATTCCCGACGCCGTTCTACTTGATCTCGCGGCCCCAGTTGCGCGACAACATTCGCCAGTTGCGGCGGGCCTTTTCGGGTGTCGACGGCCTGCGAATCTACTACTCCGTCAAGTCGAACTTCGAAAGCATCGTTCTGCGAACACTGGCCGACGAAGGTTGCGGCGCCGAAATCTCCGGAGCACTCGACATGGAATTGGCCCGGCGCGCCGGAATGCAGCCGGGGCAGGTGGTGTTCGACGGGCCCTGCAAGCCGCCCGAAGACGTCGAAGCGGCACTCGAGTGGGGAATCCACCTGATCGACCTCGAGTCGCTGACCGAAGCCCGAATGGTAAACGACATCGCGGGTCGGCTCGGCCGCAAGGTAAAGGTCGGGCTGCGTGTGGATCCGCTGCTGGCCAAGCCCTATTACGACAAGGTGATCTCGACGTACAAGAAGAAGTTCGGGTTGCCGATCGATCAGGCCGCTGGTGCCGCCGCTCAAATTGCATCCCTTCCCAACCTCGAGCTGGTCGGGGTCATGACCCACATCGGCTCTCAAGTGTTCACGCCGAGCCGCTACCTGACGACTCTCGATCGCCTGTTCGACCTAATCGTCCAGCTCGGAAAACAAGGAATCGAGATCGAGGAAGTCAACTTAGGCGGAGGTTATCCAGCGCAGAGCATGCGCAACCTGCGTCTTTCCCGCCGCTTTGTCGTCGCCCGCTTACTCGAACGACTCAACCGTATCGAGGTCGAGGCCAAGTCGATCGACGAGTTCGGAGCCCAGATCGGAGAGCGCTACCACCAGCTCTGCCGGCGGACGGGCCTTCGCCCCCGGCTGGCGATCGAGCCGGGGCGCTGTCTGGTCAGCAACGCTGGCATCGTCGTCGGCAAAATCCTGATCGTCAAGAACGACTGGGTGTTTACCGATATCTCGATCAACAACATTCCCGAAAACCTCTTTTTCTCCGAATGGCGTCTCGTCTTCCCGGGCGTGCCGCCCTCGACCAAAGCCGAGCGCTCCTACAATATTTCGGGACCAACTCTTGCCACCCAGGACGTTCTCTATTTCCAGCGCGAGGTGCCGCTGGCACGCGAGGGCCAGCCGATAGCGATCCTCGACACTGGAGCATACAGCATCGCGCGGGCGAACCAGTTCACGCGACCGCGCATCGCCGCCTACGGAATCGACGACGACGGAACCATCCGGCTCGTCCGGAGGGCCGAGACCGTCGAGGACGTGCTCGCACCCCAGGTGTGGGACGAGCCCGCTCCCGAGGCCAAGCCCAAAGCGACCGCGGTCAAGCGAGCCGCCCAAGGCTGACCGGCTCGCTTTTACGACGACAGGTCTTCGGCCAGGGCGCGCGTCTGCCGTTCGTCGAGCGTGGCCCGGGCCTTCATCTGGGGGTGGTCAATCACGATGGTGGGCCTTTCGCCCTGGCAAATTGCGTAAGCAGCACGCGGTGTCAGGGGAAAGGACACGTAGTGCACCGAGCTAATCCGCTCGGGCGAGGTCTGCCGCTCGTCGAAGTGAGCCGGGCACACTTCGCCCGCCACTTCGATGCGAACGTGGCGCTCGAGTCCCACGAGCTCGCGCAAGCGGCGATCGCGTTCGGCAGGATCTTCGTACTCGATCAGTAAGGTCGCAGTCAGCTCGTTTTCCCCGGGAACCAGTTCGTTGTACGTGTCGATCTCATACTGGATCGCTTCCGGGTCCGTGATCCGCTCCGCCCGCAACATCTCTTGGATCTGGTAGAGCACCGTATCGTGGTTCTCGAACAGAATGGTAATGTGGTCTCCGACGGCCACGCGGCGCGCCGCTTTGATTTCCATAATACGCTTGCGCACGGCAGGCCGCGCGATCTCGTAGTCTTCCAGCGACATGATTTCGTGGCGCTCGACTGGATCCATTACGAACCCTCCGTGACGTCGGCAACGGAGCGCGGAAACCCGTCCGGCCGGTACGCCCGCGCCAGTACCTGAACCGGGTGGATCGGCCGGACACCGGTGGCCTGCTCGAACTGCACCGCGGCCAACGGACAATCGGTTGTCATCAAGCCGCCGGCCGAAAGCTCGTCGAACGCCGGCTTGCCGACCCTCATCGACTCCTCGAAATGCTCGCGCTTCATCGCCCAGGTGCCATCGTGGCCGCAACAGCGTTCCACCAGTCGTACCCGTACCCCCGGAATGGTCTTCATAACGTCCCGGGAGCGAAAACCGATGTTCTGGGCCTTCAAGTGGCAAGGAACGTGGTACGCGACTTCTCCAGGAGTGGAGCGAAAATCCCGCGGCAGCCGGCCGGCCCGTTTCAACTCGAACAGGTATTCGCAGACGTCCCGCGTGGCCCTGGCCACCGTCTCGGCGTCTGCCCGCATGTCCCGGCCCACGAGATCCGGGTACTCCTTTTTCAGCATGTACGAACAAGTCGGGTTGATCGCTAGGATTGGCAGTCCCCGCTGCGCGAGGGGCCTCAGTGCCTCCACGTTGCGCCGCGCCCGCCGGCGCGCATCTTCCACGTTGCCGCTTTCGAGGGCCGGCATCCCGCAGCAGACCTGGGGAGGAGAAATCACCTGGAAGCCGCAGTGCTCGAGCACCGCCACCGTATCCTTGCCGACTTCAGGCGCGTTGTAATCGACGAAGCAGGTATGAAACAGCACCACCTGCTCGCTGCTTTCGGCCTTGCCCTGGCGCTTGGCCAACCAATCGGTGAAACGCTCGCTGGCAAACTCCGGAAGCTTTTTGTCCCGGTGGATGCCGGCGAGTTTCTCGAGCACGAGCCGCGATGGCTTCCACCCGTTCACTCGGTTCACCAGCCGCGGCGCCACGCGCGCCAGGCCCGCTAGCCGCTCCGGCGCCCCGAGCAAGCGCTCCCGGAGGCGAATCCCACGCCGCTTGGCCCGCTGCGCGTTGTAGCGCAAAAGCAGTCGAGGAAAGTCGAGATCGAACTCGTGCCCGTCGTCGCGGGTGTACGGGCATTTGACGTAGCACAGCTTGCACTGGTAGCAGGCGTCGGCCACGGCGTCGATCTCCGCCGGCGACAGCCGCCTGACATCGCCGCCATGCGCGTCGACGGCCCCGAACAGCGCTGGAAAGGCGGGGCATAGGTTAAAGCACATTCGACACCCGTGACAGATGTCGAAAACCCGCTCGATTTCCCGTGCTAGCCCCCCTTCGTCCCAGTAGGCCGGATCGGAGGGATCGTAGCAGAGGCCGTCTGTCGGTGTTGCCTTGATCGCCACTCCCCGTGCTCCACAACGGCCCGGGGCCGGGCCGGCTCCCCGTCCGGCCCGACCCCCCACCGCCTCACGAAATCGACTTCAGTCCTTCGCTGAACCGCCCGGCGTGCGACTTCTCGGCCTTCGCCAGCGTCTCAAACCAATCGGCGATCTCGTCGAAACCCTCCTCGCGCGCGGTCTTGGCCATTCCCGGGTACATGTCGGTGTACTCGTAGGTCTCCCCGGCAATGGCGGCCTTCAGGTTCGACTCGGTGTCGCCGATCGGCAGGTCGGTGGCCGGGTCGCCCACTTGCTTCAGGTACTCGAGGTGCCCGTGGGCATGGCCGGTCTCACCCTCTGCCGTATCGCGGAACAGCCCGGCAATGTCCGGGTACCCTTCCACGTCGGCCTGCTTCGCAAAGTACAGATAGCGCCGGTTTGCCTGCGACTCCCCGGCAAATGCGGCTTTTAGATTCTCGTGCGTCTTCGTTCCCTTGAGTTCCGGCATGGTCGTTTCTCCTCTCAGTAGAGCATCGAGCGGCCCTCTGACAAGAGCCGCCGCACATTCGCCCTGCGCTAGCTCCGGTTGGCGCGACACGCAGGGCACAATCCCACGAAGTTCACGCGAACGTCGTGTACCTCGAATCCGTCCACCGTCCTGCCGACCGCTCCCCTGCCCACCTCGCCACCCGTGCTCGTATCGGCCACCCGGCCGCACCGTTTGCACACCAGGTGATGGTGCGCCGCACGGTTGGCGTCGTAGCGGGCAAAGTTCGCCCCTGTGGCGACTTCTTCGATCAAGCCCGCGCGGGCAAACAGCCGCAGGTTCCGATAGACGGTAGCCAAGGAAACACCGGGCGCAATCGCTCGCACGCGCCGGTGGACTTCGTCCGCCGTCGGATGGTCCTCGCTCTCGGCCAGAACCCGGTAGATCAGCCGCCGCTGCTGCGTTGGCGCAACACCCACCCGGCGGCAAGCTGCGCCGAAGTCATCCAGCGTACGGCGATGGCTGGGCGCGGTACCCATGGCTTGCGAATGATTATCATTCGCAAGCGTAACCGTCAAGCACTACAGTCTTCTGCGCCCCTCGATGGCGCGCCCGACGGTCACTTGATCGGCATACTCTAAGTTCCCGCCTACCGGGATTCCGTGGGCGATGCGCGAGACGGCAACCCCCAACGGTTTTAGCAAGCGCGCGAGGTAAACCGCTGTTGCCTCGCCTTCTACCGTCGGGTTCGTGGCAAGCACGACCTCGCGGATGCCGCCTCGCCGGACGCGGTCGACCAACTCGCCAACCCTGAGTTGCTCGGGTCCCCGCCCGTCGAGCGGAGAAATCGAGCCGTGCAGCACGTGGTAGAGTCCGTTGAACCCGTGCGAGCGCTCGATGGCAACGAGGTCCGAAGGCTCCTCTACGACACAAACCACGCCGCGGTCGCGCCGCGGGTCGCGGCAAATCGGGCATGGGTCACATTCGGTCAGTCCAAAGCATTGCGAACACTGCCGCGTGTCGGCTTTGAGCCGAACGATCGCGTCGGAGAGCTCCCGCGCGTAACCTTCCTCGCAGCGCAGTATGAACAGTGCCAGGCGGGTAGCGGTCTTCTCCCCGATACCGGGCAATCGGGCGAGCAGTTCGATCAACCGCCTAAGGGCCGGCGGATAACTCTCCACCATCGTGCAGGACTAAAACAGACCGGGAATGTGAAGGCCGCCCGTGACCTGTTTCATTTCCTCGGCCATCAGGTCTTGCGCCTTCTTGATCGCGGCATTCAGTGCTGCGCGCACGAGGTCCTGAATCATGCGCACGTCACCGCTGCGCACCAAGTCCGGTTCGATGACGACGCGCTTTACCTCCAGGTTGCCGTTGACCACCGCAGTCACCATCCCCCCGCCGGCGTTCGCGGTGATCTCCGTCTTGGCGATGCGCTTTTGCACCTTGCTCATCTTCTTCTGGAGCTCGCGCGCTTGCTTGACCATTTCCAGAATTCCAGGTTCGGCCATTTGACTCTGTTCTCCTCGCTCCGTCGCTCACTCTTCGAGGCGAGCGATCCGTTCTACTTTACCTCCGAGCACCCGCAACGCAGCCTGTACCACCGGATCCGAAAGCGCCGCTTGCTCGATCCGCCGTTGGCGGTCCCGTTCAATCTCGTGAACCGAGATCCCCCCTCCAGCGGCCTTGCCGCGCTCGACGACAATTTCGATCGGCCTGCCGCACCACTCGGCCGCAAGATTTTTCAGGCGACCGAGAGCCTGGTCATTGTCGATGACCGTGCGGAACGTGTCGACAAGCGGCCGTACGGACCAGCGATCCGGACCCTCGAGGCAGATTCGGCAGTTGACCAATACCAGGTAGAGGTCGAGCTCTCCCCGCTGCTGTAGAAACTCGAGAAATCCCTCCCATTGCCCCGCCGGATTGCTCCCCGAATCCGAACCGGTCAACTCCCCACCGGAGTGCCCGGAAGAACCAGCGGCCTCTTGCGCTCGCGACTCGGCCCGCTTTTTCCTGCCGCTTGCCGCAAGCCCCTCCTTGCCTGCGCCTGCCCCTGGCCCTCCCGGCGGCTGCGACACCGGCGCGCCGCCCGGCCACTGCCCCCGCTCGATTTGATCGAGCCGAGCCAGGATTTCGCCGGCCGTCGCTACCTCTTCGAATGCCGCTGCCTTGAGCAGCCCCATCTCTAGGACCAGGTCCGGCTGCGGAGAGCGGCGCATCGCTTCGAGCGTCCCAAGCAGCGAGTCGAAGATTCGCTGGATGTCGAGCACGGAGCGCCGGTCTTTCATCTTCGCGGCCGCTTCGGCGGCCGCTTCCGTGCAACCGTCGCCCAGCGCCTCGGGGCCCGCTGCCGCGGCAACCGCCACGTGCCGTAGCTGCTCGAGCACGGCCGCGAGAAACCGTTCGGGATCGAGTCCATCGCGGCGCAGCCGGGCAACAGTCTCCACCACTGCCTCGGGCCGGCGCTCGAGCACCGCGCCAGTGCACTCGAAGACGAGCGCTTCGCCCGCGATTCCTAGCAGCTCGTTTACCGAATCCGCTCCAACCGCCTCGCCTCCTGCCATGGCCACGACTTGCTCGAGCAACGATTGAGCGTCCCGCATGCTGCCGCCCGCTTCACGGGCGATGAGCTCGAGCGCCTTGCTATCGACAGCCAAGCCGTCGTGGTCGACAATCCGCTCCAGGTGAGAGCGAATCTCCGCCACCGAAAGGCGCCGGAAGTCGTAACGCTGGCACCGCGAGAGCACCGTAGCGGGAACCTTTTGAGGGTCCGTCGTGGCCAAAACGAACTTCACGTGGGCGGGCGGTTCCTCGAGAATCTTGAGGAGCGCGTTGAAGGCGGCACTCGTAACCTGGTGGACTTCGTCGATGATGTAGACGCGGTAGCGACCGCCGGCCGGCCGATACTGAGCCGCCTCGATCAACGCTCGAACTTCGTCAATTCCGCGGTTGGATGCGCCGTCGATCTCAACCACATCCACGGCCGCGCCCGACAGCATCTGCTGGCACGAGGGGCAGGAGTTGCACGGCTCCGCGCCGTGCCGCTGCG
>CAYZHO010000088.1:0-10045 GCA_964478045.1 uncultured Myxococcales bacterium
CTGTACAGTTCGATCACCGTGCAGCCCATGTTCCGATAGACGGGCGGCCCCACCGGTCCGGCCGTCCCGTTGCCCGAGTCGACTACGACGCGCAGCCCGTCGCCGGCGCGGTCGAACTGCTCGCCGAGATACCCGATGTAAGCAGGGATGATCGGATACTCTTCTTCGTCTCCCTGCCCCTCGGCAAACCGCCCTGCCTCCACGATGCGACCTAGTTCGCGGATTTCCTCGCCGTGAATCGTGCTTTTGCCAACGCAAATCTTGAACCCGTTCTGGTCCGGGGGATTGTGGCTGCCCGTCACCTGGATACCACCCATCAAGTCGAGGAAGTGCACCGCGAAGTACATGAGCGGCGTCGGGCACTGACCAATGTCGATTACCGTCACTCCGGTCGAACGGATCCCCCGCTTGAGCGCCGCGTGGTAGGTGGGCGAGCTCAGCCGGCAATCTCGCCCCACGGCCGCCCGCGCAATACCTTCCCTTTGCAGGCGGGTGCCGTAGGCGCGCCCGAGCGCCTCTACGAACTCCTCGTCGAAATCCACGCCAGCTCGCCCCCGGATGTCGTACTCCCGAAAGATCGCCGGATTCGCCTTCACGCTACCCTCCCTCGCAGTCGCCGCGCCATCATCGCCGCCAGCACCAGAGACTCTTCCATGCTGTCCGCCCGTGCCGCCCCCGTGCCCGCTAGCTCGTAGGCCGTGCCGTGGTCCGGCGAGGTCCGGATAAACGGCAGTCCCATCGAGACGTTCACCGCCCGGCCGAATTCGAGCATCTTTAGCGGTATCAGTGCCTGGTCGTGGTACATGCAGATCACGGCATCGTAGTCACCCGAGACGGCGGCCGCAAACAGCGTGTCGGCCGGCAGCGGTCCTTCCGCAGAGACGCCCCGGCGCCGCAGCAAACGGACGGCCGGCCGGATTACGCGGCGCTCTTCGTCTCCGAACAGTCCTCCCTCGCCGCCGTGGGGATTGAGGGCCGCAACCGCCAAGCGGGGGCGGTCCACCCCGTGATAGCGGCGCAAGTGGGCCTCGGTGGTGCGCCCCGCATGCACGATCGAACCGACATCGAGAAGCTCCGAGACGCTGCGATGGGCTACGTGGGCCGTCACCAGAACGACGCGCAGGCGCCGGCCGGCCAGCATCATGACCGCCCGGCAGCCGCTAACGTGCGAGAGGTAGCCCGTGTGACCATCGTACGGATGTCCTGCCCGGTTCATCCAGAATTTGTTCAAGGGAGCGGTAACCAGAGCGTCACACTCTCCCCGGCGCACCGCGGCCACTGCTTGCTCGAGATAGCGGAAGGCCGCCTCCCCGCACCTTCTGCCCGGGCGCGGCCGCGGGCCTCGCCAGCGCAGCGCGGTGACTTCTTCAATTCTTTCGATTGCACTTCCGTCGATACGGCCGCGCCACGCTGGCGTCGACTCGAGAACCCTGCGGTCGCCAAAGACGCGCATAGAGCACGCCCGGCGCACGCGAGGTGACCACGCCGCCGCCACCACGACGTCCGGCCCCACGCCGGCTGGGTCACCCATGCTCACCGCTAGCAAGGGTTTTCGTCGCGGGGGGCTCACCACCGGGCCAGGCTTGCCCACGGCGCCTCCTCGACCTGCATGGTCACGTGGTGGCGGCGGCGCAAGTCCTCGCGGATCCAACGCTCGTAACGTTCCTGAAGAAGCCGGTCGTAGAGCTTCTCGCGAATCTCCTCGCGCACTTCCTCGAGCGGAACGCGGCCGGGCGGAAGCCGCTTGACGACTTTGAGCAGGTGCAGTGCCCCGTCGGCCTCGAACGGTTCCGTGACTTGTCCTTCGCGCAGGCCTTCAATGCGCTTGGCGAAGGGCGCCGACAGCGCTGCTACTTCGAACATGCCAAGGTTTCCCCCGGACGCGGCCGTCGGTCCTTTCGAATACTTGCGGGCCGCCTCGGAAAAGCGCCCCTGGCGGGCGAGCTCGTAAGCCGCCTGGGCCTGGGCGCGTGCCGCCGCCCGCCCCGCATCGTCTGCGGGAAGCGGAATGTATATGTGCGCGAGCTCGACCCGCTCGGCCGTGCGGTATTCGTCACTCTGCTGCCAGTAGCGGCGAACCTCCTCCGGACTGACCGTCACCTTGGCGCGAATCTCGCGATTGATGAGCGCCAAGCGCTGCACTTCCTCCCGCATGCGTTCGAAGTAGTCTTCCCAGGCCAGCCCCATTCGCTCCAAAACTGCCTCGACTTCCTCGCGGCTCGATCCGGCCTGCGCCAGCCGGCTATCGATGTAGGCTTCGACGTCGCGGTCCTCGGCCTTGATCCCGTATCGATCGAACTCCTTAGCGAACATTCGGGCGCGGACCAGAGCCTCGAGCAGGGCCTTGCGGTCGCGCCGCTCCTCAGGCGGGAGCAGCCTTCCCCGCCCCTGGGCGAACCGTTCGAGATCCCAGAGCGTGATTGGTTCGCCGTCTACGGCCGCAGCCACCGCATCGACCAGCCGGGGGCCCCGCCCGGCAGCGGCAGGTCGAGCGGCACCGAGTCCCCACCCCACGAGCAATCCCAGCAACACCACAAGCGCGCGGAGCTGGGTTTGGTCAGCACGTCCGTACTTGCTGCTCATGCGCTCCTCTCCGGGCTACCTCGGCGACGCTCGATTCGAGCACGTCGAGCAGGCGCTCTACTTCGGCTACGCGCGCGTCCCATTCTTGAGGCACGGGGCGCACCGTCAACACGCCGCCCGGTCGCAGCCGCAGGCGGTCGGGGTGCGCGCGAGTCAACTCAACCAGCAGAGCAGGATCGAGCGGTGAGCTCTCGTGGAAGCGCAGCGTAATGGCGTGGCGGTCCGCCTTGAGCGATTCGATCGCGAGCCGCTTCAACCGTGGCCTGAGCGCCATCAGGCGAACCAGATCGTGAACCGGCCTGGGCGGCGGCCCGTACCGGTCGGCCAGCTCTTCGAGGATGGCATCGAGAGCGGCCTGGTCCTCTGCGTTCGCCATTCGCTTGTAGAAGAGCAGCCGCTCGCCGATGTCGTCCACGTACTGCTCCGGCAGAAACGCTTCCGCTCCGAGATCGATTTCCGGTTCGATCGCCGGCGCCGGGGGCCGGCCGCGTAGCTCCGCCGTGGCTTCCTCCATCATGCGCATGAACAGATCGAAGCCGACCGCCGAAATGTGCCCCGACTGCTCCTTGCCGAGGAGGTTGCCAGCGCCGCGGATCTCCAGGTCGTGCGCCGCCAGGCGAAAGCCGCTGCCCAGTTCGTCGAGTTCCTGGAGGACCGCAAGCCGGCGGCGCGCTTCCTCGCTGATCACTCGTTGGTTCGGAACCAGCAGGTATGCGTACGCCCGCCGGCTCGAGCGTCCCACCCGGCCGCGAATCTGATAAAGCTGGGCCAGTCCGAACGTATCCGCCCGGTTGATGATGATCGTGTTCGCGTTGGGAATGTCGAGGCCCGATTCGATGATCGACGTACAGACGAGAACGTCGCTCCGGTGGGCCAGAAAGTCGCTCATCACTCGATCGAGTTCGCGTTCCTTCATCTGGCCGTGGGCGACCGCCACCCGGGCACGCGGCACCAGCGCGGCGACCTTGGCAGCCATTGCGTCGATCGAGGCAACACGGTGGTGGACGAAGAACACTTGGCCCTGGCGCGCGAGTTCGCGTTCGATCGCCTGCTTGATCAGCGCCTCGTCGTATCGCGCCACGTAGGTACGGATGGCGAGGCGATCGACCGGCGGGGTTTCGATCAGACTCAGGTCACGCACGCCCGAAAGCGCCAACTGCAAGGTTCTCGGGATCGGCGTAGCCGTCATCGTCAGCACGTCCACCTCACGCCGCATCCGCTTGATCGCTTCCTTGGCTCGAACGCCGAACCGGTGCTCTTCGTCGATCACGAGCAAGCCGAGGCGCGCGAAGCGCACGTCCTGCTGTAGCAAGCGGTGGGTGCCGACCACGATATCGATCGTTCCCGCGGCAAGACCGCGGACGATCCGCTCGTTCTCGGACCGCGAGTTGAAGCGCGACAGCATCGCCACCTCTACGGGATAGTCGGCAAAGCGCTGGCGGATCGTCTCGGCGTGCTGGCGAGCCAATACCGTTGTCGGGACCAGGAACGCTACTTGCCGCCCCCCCATTACCGTCAGGTACGCCGCACGCAGAGCGACCTCGGTCTTGCCGTAGCCCACGTCCCCGCATACGACCCGATCCATCGGCTTCTCGCGCTGCAAGTCGGAAACGACGGCGGCAATGGCTTCGAGCTGCCCCTCGGTTTCCTCGAACGGAAACTGCGCTTCGAACTGCTCGAAATCCACGTCCACGCCTGCCAGCGGCGAGCGCGCGTGGACGGCACGGTAGGCTTCGAGTTCGAGCAGTTCGGCGGCCATCTTCAGTATTGACTCCTTGGCCCGCTTCTTCGTTCTCGCCCACGCCGAGGAGCCCAGCCGCGCCAGTTGCGGCGGTGAACCGCCAGCTCCGGTGTACTTTTCCACCAAGTTGATTCGGTCCACCGGGAGGTAGTAACGATCGCCACCGGCATACTCGAGGTGGATGAAGTCACCCTCGGTATCGCCGACCACCATGTGCTTGAGTCCCCGGTAGATGCCGATCCCGTGGTCGACGTGAACCATGTAGTCTCCCGGGCTCACCTCCTTGAGCGCCGAGAGCGCCCGAGCCCGCGGAACCGCCGCCCGCCGCCGTACCGGGCGGCGCTGGCGGCCAAACAGATCCTGGTCCGTGACCACGGACAGTCCCAGGTGCGGCAGGCGGAAGCCGCTCTCAAGGACGCCGCTTGCCAGCACGACGCCGGACGGCTCGTCGAGCAGGTCCGCGAGCCGCGCGACCCGGCGGGTCGAGTCGAACCCGCAAAGCCGCAGCAAGTGTTCGGCGCGCGCGAGCTGCACGCGATCGGCCGCAACCACCGCCATCGGGCCTTCCCGGGCCAACTTCCGAAGCTCCGTGACGACCGGCTCCAACCTGTCGCTGCCGCGGCTGGCCCGCGCGCGCACGCGCGCGGCATGCAGTCCTTCGTTGCCTCGCACCTCGAGGCGCCAGAGACAGGCATCGCCCCTGCGCACTCCCGTCGTTTCAAGCTCGTCGATCTCAAGCAGCGGTCGGCGCGAAACAAACGCGCCGAGCGAGCGGCCGTCGACGTACACGCCCTCGACCGGCGGGTAAAACAAGCCGTTCTCGTCGGCCGCTCGCCGCGCTTGCTCGAGCTCGGCGCCGAACTCCTCGATCGCTCGCCCAACGGCGGCCGGATCGACGACGACAACGAGCGCCTCCGGCGGCAGGTAGTCGGCAATCCAACTCGGCGCCGAACTCACGTAGGGAAGCAACAGCTCTGCGCCCGGGAAGTGGGATCCCGTGGCAAGGTCCGCATCCAGGCGCCGCCGCTCGGAAGCGGCGACCAGGAGCTCGTTGCAGCGAGCCGTCACTGCGCGGCGCACAGCGCTATCCGCCAGCCGCTCGAAGGCAAAGGGCCTTGCGGGCAGGACAACCAGATCCTCCACCCGAGCAACCGACCGCTGGTCGCCCGGATCGAACAGGCGGATCGATTCGATCTCGTCACCGAACAGCTCGATGCGCGCCGGGCGCGGGGCGCCCGGCGACCATAAGTCGACGATTCCTCCGCGCACCGCGATCTCCCCGGGTTCCTCCACGGTGGAAACCCGGCGGTAACCCAGGGAAAGACAGCGATCGAGAAAATCCGAGGGTTCGAGCCGGTCGCCGACGACGTAGTAAGAGCAGGCCGGCAACAACTCCGTCGGGGCTGCGCCCCTCCAGGCCAGGGCAGCCACCGAAGCAACCACAATCGGCCGGTCGCCGCGGGCTGCCTGATAGAACGCGGCCGTCTGAGCAGCCACTACCTCGGCAGGGGGCGAGACCATCTCGAGCGGGGGCGCCTCGCGCGCCGGCAACACGTGGATCCGGCGTTCGAGGAAATCCGCGTCCACTGGCTCGCCGAGGACCGTACGCAAGCCTTCGGCCAGCCGTTCCGCGCGCTCGCTGCTGTCGACCACCACGACCGTGGCCCGAGCCACTCGATCGAGCAGCACAGCGAGCACGAAATCGGTTGCGCCCCCGTGGGTCCCCTGCAGGCACCAGCGGGCTTTCCGGCCCGCCTGAAGTGCCGACAGCAGCTCGCTGCGGATCTGCTCGATCGTCGCGCGCTTAGTCACCTTCTCGGGTCTCGCCGCCCAGCAGCCCGGCAAGCGCCCGCAAGCCCAGCAAGTAGCTCGCAGCCCCGAAGCCGAGAACCTGTCCGGCGACCACGTCGGCCAGCAGCGAGCGATGGCGGAACGGCTCGCGGCGGTGAATGTTCGAAAGGTGCACTTCGACGGTCGGCAGCCCCACCGCCAGGATCGCGTCGCGGATGGCCACGCTCGTATGGGTGTACGCCGCCGGGTTGATCAAGATCCCGTCGAACCGACCTTTCGCGTCCTGAATGGCCGACACTAGTTCGCCTTCGCTGTTGGACTGGAACGTTTCAACCGCGCAGCCGAGCTCGTTGCCGAGGCGCTCGAGTGCCCCATCGATCTCGGCCAGGGTGGTTTCCCCGTATGTCTCCGTCTCGCGCGTGCCCAATAGGTTGAGATTGGGACCGTGTATTACTAGCACCGCTTTTCTGCGCTCGCCCGAGCTCATCGTTCTCACCGCCTGAGTCCGTCACAAATCTCGGCCGGCTCCAGCATCAGCTGCCGACAGGCGCCGACTCCCGTGATAGCCACGAACGCAATCTTTTCCCCAACCGCCTTCTTGTCATGGCCGATCGCCCGCTCGATTTCTTGCAGGCCGACGTCGGCGGGCACTTCGGTCGGCAGTCCTAGCTCCTCGAGCAGGCGCTCGATTCGCCCGGCGTCCTCGCGCCCGCAGGTTCCCAGTCGCTCGCACAGGCGCGCTGCCGCCACCATTCCAATCGCCACGGCCTCGCCGTGCAAGAACCGGCTGTACCCGGTGGCCTGCTCGAGGGCGTGTCCTACAGTGTGTCCGAAGTTCAGGATCCGGCGGAGCTCGCTCTCTTTTTCGTCGCGCTCGACGACTTCGGCCTTGAGCTGCACGCACCGGGCCACGACTGGTGTGAGGACCGTGGGGTCGCGGGCCAAAAGGGCGCGACGTTCGTGCTCGAGCCGCTCGAATAGGGTTGCATCCAAGATGGCCGCCATCTTGACGACTTCGGCTAGACCCGCTCTGTACTCCCGCTCCGGCAAGGTCGCCAGCGTCTGCGGGTCGGCTGCCACGAGCACCGGCTGATGAAAGGCCCCGACCAGGTTCTTGCCCTGCGGCCGGTTGACGCCGGTCTTGCCTCCCACACTCGAGTCCACTTGAGCCAGGAGGGAGGTCGGTACCATTGCCACGCGGATGCCCCGCAGAAGAGTCGCCGCGGCGAATGCGGCCACATCCCCCACGACGCCGCCCCCAAGGGCCACGATCAGAGCGCGCCGGTCGATCCCGGCATCGAGCGCGGCGTCGTAAATCTTCTCGACGGTGGCAAGCGTCTTGTGCTCTTCCCCGGCTGGAAGAACGACCACGAGCGGCTCCATGCCAGCAGCCCGCAGGCTGGAAGCCGCCGCTTCCCCGTACAGGCCGGCCACCGTCTCGTCCGTGACAAGAACGACGCGCCCCACCCCAGCCAGGGCCGCCACCAACTCCCCGAGGCGCCCCAGCAGCCCAGGCTCGACCCGCACCGGGTAGGCGCGCTGGCCGAGGCGCACCTCGATCTCGCACCCGCGCGCGCGCTCGCTCATCGCCCCGGATCCCGCGAGGCCTCTCCCCGCAAGCGCGGCTCGATCATGGCCAGGATCCGCGCCACCGACTGTTCGATCGTCAGCCCGTCCGTCTCGACCAAGACATCGGCTTGGCGGTAGGCCGGCATCCGCTCGCGAAACAGCCGTTCGAGTCCCTCCCGGCCCTGCCTTACGGCCAGCGGACGCTTGTTGCTGCGGCCTACCCGGGCCAGCACCGTCTCAATGCTCGTAACCAGGCAGACCACGATCCCGAGCGCGCGCAAATGCCGGCGATTGTCCGAATCGACGAAGGTGCCGCCGCCCGTGGCAATGACCGACGGCCGCGGCGGGCGAAGACTCGCCACGACCTCTCGTTCGAGGCTCCGGAAGTACGGTTCTCCCTCGCAGGCGAACAACTCTGGGATCGAGCGCCCAGTGCGCCGTTCGATCAGTTCATCGGTGTCGTAGAAGTCCCACCCGAGGCGGCGGGCGAGGCGCTTGCCGACCGCGGTCTTTCCGACCGCCATGAATCCTGTCAGAACCACGTGCTTCACCGGACCCGCTCGCGCACCTCGCGCAGGTAGGCTTGGTAGTTGCGCCGGAGCTCTGCGAAGGAATCGCCTCCGAATTTCTCCAGAAACAATCGAGCCAGTTCGTAGGCGACAACCGCCTCGCAGATGACGGCCGCGGCGGGAACCGCCACGACATCCGACCGCTCGACCGCAGCGCGCGTTTCTTGACCGGTCGCCAAATCCACCGAGCGCAGCGGACGCATCAGCGTAGAGATAGGTTTGAATGCCACGCGCACGACCAGCGGCTCTCCCGTCGTCATGCCGCCCTCGGTTCCGCCATAGTTGTTCGACGCCCGCCCGATTCCTTCGGCCGTGCGGACGATCTCGTCGTGAATTTGCGAGCCGCGCGCCGCGGCCGCCCGGAATCCAGCGCCGATCTCGATTCCTTTGACGGCCTGCACGGACATCAAAGCTCCCGCGATTCGCCCGTCCACCTTTCGGTCCCAGTGGACGTGGCTTCCAAGTCCAGGCGGAAGGCCCACGGCGTGAACTTCGACCACGCCCCCGAGCGTGTCGCCTTCGCGCTTGCACTCGTCGATCAACGCGATCGCGCGCCGCTCCGCATCCGGATCGGCCATGCACAGTGGCGACCGTTCGGAAGCCTCGAAGATTTCCTCGATCGAGCGCTCGCCAAACTCGACCCGGATTCCCCCGATCTCGCGGACCGTTCCGTAGATCCGCACGCCGAAAGGCTCGATCAACTGGCGTGCCAAGCTGCCCACTGCGACCCTGGCTGCCGTCTCGCGGGCAGAGGCCCGCTCGAGAACGTTGCGAACGTCCTCGTGACCGTATTTGAGCGCACCGACAAGATCGGCGTGGCCGGGACGCGGGCGCGTCACCCGGATGGAATCGTCGCGGTCCGCTGGATCGACGGACATCTTGCGCCGCCAGTTCTTCCAGTCCCGGTTCTCGATGACCAGAGTAACCGGCGAACCCAGGGTTACGCCCCAGCGGACCCCAGAGGTAATGCGGACCTCGTCGCGTTCGATCCGCATCCGCCCGCCGCGGCCGTAGCCGCGCTGCCGGCGCGCCAGATGTCGATTGATCTCGCCAACGTCGATGGGACAGCCCGCCGGCATTCCCTCGACGATCGCCGTTAGGCAGGGGCCGTGAGACTCGCCGGCAGTAAGCATGCGCAGCATCTTCGCAGCTCTCCGGGCTCCACAATACTGGACGCCGGCCTCGGCGCAAAGCTCAGCAGTCGGTCACTCGATCCGTGTGGGCGTGACCAAGACAAGCAGCTCCTCGCCGTCGCTTTGCCGGCTGCGCCGGCCGAACAACGATCCCAGACCAGGCAGCGAGCCGAGAACCGGGACGCCCGCTCGCTCGCGGCGGCGCCCCTCGCGCAGGAGCCCCCCGAGGACTGCTGTTTCTCCGTCGGCTACGACCACCTCGGCCGCCACACGCCGGCTCAGCTCTTCCGGAATCATGTCGGGAGGCTGCGGCCTGCCCAAGGTGCTCGACTTGGCCTCCACCCGCATGCCCACCGCTTCGTCTCCGAGGCTGTACGTGCGCACCTTCAGGCTCACACCCACCGGAAACTCTTCGACCGCACGTCCCTCGCCAGAGCGACCGCGCTCGACCACCGCCGTGCGCTCCGGCAGGCGCACCCTGAGGATCCGCACGCTTTCGATCGTTGCCTCCTCGTTCTCGACAACCACGATACGGGGCCGCGAGACTACTCGGACGCGCCCACTGGATTCGAGCGCGCTCAGGCGCGCCCGCAGCGCATGCGCGCCGCCGGTGGCCACCAGAACGCTGCCGCGCTCGCTGTCTGCCGTCTCCCCGGGAA
>CAYZHO010000089.1:0-3384 GCA_964478045.1 uncultured Myxococcales bacterium
CGCGTCGCGCTCGCCGAAGCCCAAAAACTCCAAGCGGCGGGCAACGTCCGCCTCGTCGATCCCCAAGCGGCGGCACAAGGGATGCTCGACAGCCATGCCTCATCGTTGGCAACCCTAGAGAACCGAGTCAATCGCGCCGCAGCGCTCGCCGGCTGCGCGCCGCCGCCTACGTGCGCCGGTTGTCGGCGCAACGCCGCCCCCCTACAGTAAAGCCGCAATGGGTGCCTCGATTCTCGTCGTAGACGACGAGCCGGCCAGCCGCGAAAGCCTCGTCGACGTGCTGCGCGAGGAAGGCTACGAGGTGGCCGCCGTTTCCTCGGGAGAGGAAGCCCTCGACGCGATCGACACGGCCGAGTTCGACCTGGTCATCACGGATCTGCGGATGCCAGGCATCGACGGCGTGTCGCTGCTGCGGGAAGTGCGGCGCCGGTGCCCCCAAACCCTCGTCATTTTGATCACGGCGCATGCTAGCGTCGAGACGGCGGTGGAGGCACTGCGCGAGGGGGCGCACGACTACATGATCAAGCCCCTGGTCTACGACGACGTCCTCACGAAGATCGCCCGCTTACTCGAAAGGCGCGAGATGGCCTGGCAGATCCAGCACCTAAGGCGCCAGGTCGAGTCGCGCTACGATTTCGAGAACCTCGTCGGAGAAAGCCCGGCGATGCGCGAGATCGCCGCCATGATTCGCAAGGTGGCGCCCACGAACTCGACCGTTCTGATCACCGGCGAAAGCGGCGTGGGCAAGGAAGTCGTCGCCCGGGCGATCCACCGGGAAAGCCAGCGCCGCGACCGCATCTTTTTGCCCGTCAACTGCGGGGCAATTCCCGAAACGCTGCTCGAGAGCCAACTGTTTGGCCACGTTCGCGGCGCGTTCACGGGCGCCGTCACCAGTCAGGAGGGCCTCTTCCAGCGCGCCCGCGGCGGCACGATCTTTCTCGACGAGGTGGGCGAGCTCCCGATGTCGCTTCAGGTCAAGCTCTTGCGAGCGATCGAAGAGAAAGAGGTGATGCCGGTAGGAGGAAGCACGCCCGTCAAAGTCGACGTGAGGATCATCGCCGCAACCAATCGGGACCTCGAAAAGTGCTGTCAAGAAGGGACGTTCCGCGAAGACCTCTACTACCGCCTGAACGTCTTTGGCATCTCGATTCCGCCCCTTCGCGAGCGCCGCGAAGACATCCCTCTGCTCGTCGAGTTTCTCGTCCGGCGCCACAACGCCGAGATGAACCGGCACTTCAAGGGCGTCGAGAACGCCGCGATGAAACTTCTGATGAACATGCCCTGGAAAGGAAACATCCGCGAGCTCGACAACGTGATCGAGCACGCGATGATCGTCGGCTCGGGCGACTGGATCAAAGTCGAAGACTTACCAGCCCGGATTGCCGGACATCCGAGCGCCGAGGCGGCAACCGTGGGTGACGACTTGCGAACCGCCCTGCGGACCTTCGAGCGCAATCACATCGCAAACGTGCTGCGCCGGGTGGGCGGGGACAAACGCCGGGCTGCCGAGCTCCTCGGCATCAGCCTTTCCTCGCTCTACCGCAAGATCGACGAGCTAGAGATCCCGACCTCGTAGGGCGCCGAGCGGCCAGGCCCAGCCGACCGCGCTCGCCCCAGGGAATTCGCCAGGCCGCGCTCCGGTATCGATCACCCGAGCCAAAGCGAGTGCAAAGAGGAAAAGCGCGCCCGCCGGGCAGTTTCGTGCATCCGGCGGCAACGGGTTTCGCACTCGCGACGCGCCGCCCGAGCGCGCCAGCGAACCCGGGACTAAGTGGCCGGCGCCTACGATCAGTGCAGGGGTTTTCCGATGAGCGTTCCGTCGTCGGCGCGAACGACCAGCAGCTTGGTCATGCAGGGCAGGCAGAAAACGCGATCGCCGGGTCGCAGCTCGTGAGCCGACCGAATCACGACCTTGCAGACCGGGCACAAAACTTCGTTCGGTGCGAGCACGTCGTCCTTGCCCAGCCACTTGCGGTAGAAGGGCCGATACTTCTTGGGGACGCGGCGAAACCCGGTGTCCTCAAGGTCGAACCGCCGCCTTGCAGCGGGCTCGACGTCTTTCCAATCGAGCAGGGGATCGTTAACTGCAGCTCGCATCGGTTCGCCTCCCACCGTCTGTGGCCACAACCGGCCCCGCAGAGAACGTAGCCGGCACAGCCAGAACCACTACATCATGCCGCATTCGCGCAGCCAACCCCAGCCCCGAGATCCCCCGGCTGGGGCAGCCTTCGAGCCCGCCGGCGGCTCGAACGAGATCTGCTTTCCAGCTACAAACGAGCGAGGGCTGCGGGCCGGGCGCGGGCACGGGCTGGCTTGGCCCAGCATCCGGGACTGGTCGCCGGAGGCTGATGCCGGCACCGGCCGAGGCAAGAGGCGATGGCAAGCGTCAAAGAAGACGGCAACCGCGAGCGCATCGTCGCCCGGCTCAAGGAAGAGCGGATTCCAGAGGCGGTTTGGCCCGGCCAGTGGGGCCGCAAGAAAAAGCGCCCCCGCCAAGTCGCCTTCGTCGATGTCAATCTTTGTTTCCCTTGCGGGAAGTGCCCGGAGTTTTGCCCTGTAGGCTGCATCGAATACTTGCCGGATGGCACGCTCCCAGGCCGGGGCATGCAGCCGGTTCAAGTGCGCTACGAGGAGTGCATTGGCTGCTACGTCTGCGTCGAGGTCTGCGCCTTGCTGACCGACTACGATGCGATCCGCATGTACGACACCGATCTAGTCGAAAAGCTCCTCGGCACGACGATCGGCGACGACTGTCCCGAAGAGCCCCGTACCCCGCAAGCGTGGGAGGAGTTTTTCTCGGAAGGCGGCCGCCGCTCGGTGCGGCACCTCGGCAAGGGATCGCGAATTCTCGAGCGCATGCGAAAGGAAGAACGACAGCGACTGGGTTTCGAATAGGCGAGGCGATCGATGGCGATCAGCGGAAACAAGACTCTTCGAACCAAGTGCGCATCGTGCGGTAAAGACATTCCTGCCGAAGTCGACCCCGACCCTCGCACGCGCCAGACCTGGCCTTTGATCGGCGAAGACGGCACGGCGCGCAAAGTCTACCCTGCGTGTACCGAGTGCTACCAGAAGGGCTGGCGCCCTCCTGGGTATCGGCCTTAGCCGGCTCCTGCGCTCCTCTCGTCGTATCCGCGTATTCCATGCATTCCGCCCTCTAACGTAACGGGCGGACTCGTGCCGGCCGCTTTGCCCCCTTGGCCGCTTCGAAAGTCACCGAGAGCGGGGTTCCCGCACCGGCCTTTTCCCCAGCGGCCGTCAGCGCCAGCCCATCACGCGGTAGCCGCGCTCGCGCAAGCACTGCTCAACGAGGCGCTTGAAGGTGGGCGACGGCTCGCGAGGCGCGAAAACGGCCCGAAAGAGCCCGCGCGCGGCCGCCGAGGC
>CAYZHO010000089.1:3394-4915 GCA_964478045.1 uncultured Myxococcales bacterium
GGACAGCCCCAGCAGCGGCGCCGCGTCCGGCACTTCCGCCTGCCGCTGCCCTGCCGGCCGCTCCCCCTGCCGCTCCGGCACCAGCACTGGTGGCGATCCTTTCGGCTTCGCTCGTGGCTCCACTTCCAGCGTGGTAGCGAGCAACGCGAAGGCACGCCTCGACATCTCTGCGAGCGGCTTCGGCTCCTACCTGTTCGTAGTGTGCATTCGGGTAGAGAACGGGCCTGCTGACCGTGCAGCCCCAAGTCGCCATGGCCACCGCTCCTGCAACGACGGCAATGCGCCCGAGGGGGCAGCCAGCGCGGCAGCCCTTTTCGCCCGAACGCCCGTAGCTTCCCGCACGCCACCGAAAGTCGCTCTCGCTCGCGTTCATCACGCCTGCCCTCCACTAAGCAAAGCCGCACCTCCGAAGACCGCCCGCGCGCCAGCCGCAGCAAGCTATTGGGCCTGCGCCCTGCTCTTCCTTCGGGGTCGCGACTCGGCCGCTGCGATCAAAGACCAGAGCAAGCGCCTTCCTCTGGCTTGGCTCGAGCAGTTGCCGCCAGCCGCGGCCCTGGCAAAGCACGCCGCCAGCATCTCGGCGCGTGCAGTCGCCCCGGAAGCGCGCGGCCCTCCTATTGTGCCCACGTTAGCACACCCGCCTCGCGCGGCGATAGCCGTCCCCCCGGCGGGCGGCCAGGGCGAACAGCGTCGCCGCCGAAGCGGTAAGCAATGCGGAAACCACAAATGCGCGGGCGCTGCCAAGCAGGTCCCACAACGCTCCCACGAGCAAGCCGCCCGGCACCGCGCACAAGCCCGTCAGCATGTAGTAAAGCCCGAAGATCTCCCCCCGACTTTCAGCCGCTGCCCGGTCCCCGAGCAACCCGCGTTCGGCTCCCTCGGTTGCGGCGGTCGCTCCTGCGTAGGCAAGAAACAGGCACCACACGCCAGCGCCCTGCACTCCCGTGGCAGCCATGGCAAGAAGCACTGCAGCGCGCGTCAGCCAACCACCGCCGACGACTGCCAGGCGACCCCAGTGGTCGGACAGTTCCCCGCCCAGGCCGGAACTAAGCGCGCGCACCACGTGAGCGCCGGCCCACAAAGCGGGGAGAACGTGAAGTGGCACGCCCCGCTCGGAGGCCCACAGCACCAAGAACGCATCCGGCACCGCGACCAAGGCCAGGAAGGCACAAGCCACCACGAGCAGCCGCGCATCGCGGCCGAGCCCGCGCCATCCAACCCCAAGCGCCCGTGGCTTGGCTCGAACACGACCCGCCTCTGCTGGCACCGCAGCGGCGATCAAGACGATCGAGGCAAGGCCTGGAAGCGCCGAGCACAGGAACACCTCGCGCGTTCCCGCACCGGCTGCAAGCACTGCGAGGGCAGCGAGAGGTCCGAGGGTAGCGCCGAGGTGGTCCATTGCCCTGTGAAACCCGAACGCGCGCCCATGGCGCAGCGGCTCGGCGGCTGCGGCGATCATCGCGTCGCGAGGTGTAGTGCGAACGCCCTTGCCGAAGCGGTCGGCCAAGCGCAGCACCAGGA
>CAYZHO010000089.1:4925-9965 GCA_964478045.1 uncultured Myxococcales bacterium
GGCCATGCGCCTGCCAGGGCCATCAGGGGCCTGGCCAGATTGGAAATCCCATAACCGCCGAGAACGAGCCCCTTCGGCCACCAACCGCGATCCACCAACCAACCGGATGCGAGCTTGAGCGTGGCGGCCGCGGCTTCGGCGACGCCCTCGATCAAACCCACGGCTGTAGCAGGCGCCCCCAGAGTGCCCGTCAAAAAGACGGGCAACAGCGGCGCGATCATTTCGCTGGCTACGTCGTTGAAAAAGGAAACCAGGCCCAGGACGAGGACCGCCGGCGGAACGAACAAGAAGCGGGGCCCGCCGCTGCGCGAGCAGCTCACGAACCCGTCTCAGATGCCGAGCTTGGCCAGAGCATCGGCAATGCGCCCGACTGCCTCGACCAGCCTCGGGTGCGACGATTCGAACGCCTCGGCCGCTGCAACGAGCCGCTCCACCAATGACTGTTCGCCTTCTTCGCCCTGCGCCACGGATGTTTCCCCCTGGCGCTGGGCCAGCAACGCTTCCACCTCGCCCGCCATTGCTTCGATTCGCTCGCGGGCTGCCGGATCGAGATCCTCACTCGTAGCTAGCTCCTGGCGCAGGCGCTCCAGCAGTTTCCGCAGTTCGCGCTCGGGCATTGCCTCAGGCTCCTCGGGTGCCGGCAGGATCGACTTCGGCCGGTCTCACCGTTGTGTTTCGTACCACCGCGCAGTCGCCCAGCAAATCCCCGGCCCCGCCGGCTGCCGCCGGCACGGCCAAGCGGTCCAGCCAGCCACGCTAGGGTCTTTGCACGTGGCCTCCCCGGCGGGGGTCACCTCCTGCCTCGCCGGTCGGAGCCGCCGCATGGACGCCCCCGAAGTAGACGTCCCGCACGCTCCAGCGGTTCACGGCCCAGCGCCGCTCGAGCGCAGCAAGAACCCGTTCGTCGAAACCGGTCTCGGCTTGCACGCAGGCGCCGTCCCAGTGGAGGCGCGGCGCATCGACCGCCGCCTGCAAGTCGAGGCCGAGGTCGATTACATTGGACAGCACCTGTAACAGTGCCGTTCGGATCCGTTTACTGCCGCCGCTCCCTGCTACGAGCACCACTCGATCACCGTCGAGCACGAGGCACGGCGCCATCATCGAGCCAATACGCTGGCCCGGAGGGCTTGCGTGAAAGCCGTCGGGGTGCAAGTCGTCCTCGCCCATCATGTTGTTCAGCATGATCCCAGTGCCCGGCACTACGTAGCCGGACCCCTCCCCGTTCGACGTGGTCATCGAGGCGACATTGCCGAAGGTGTCGCACACGCTCACGTGCGTGGTCCCGCCGGTGGCCAACCGAACGCGCTCGAACGCCTGGCGCCGCACCTCGCTCGAAAGATCGGCCGGCACGCGCAAGCCAGCACCGCGCAGGCGCTCGGTCTCCTCCATGACGGCCACCATTCGAACTGCTCGCTGCGGCGACTGCAGCCCCTTGCATTTCCATTCGGCGCCGCCGAGCAGCTCGAGGGCCACCAGCAGCAAGCCGCCGCCAAGGGCCGGCGGCGGATTGGTCGCGACGCGCAACCCGCGGTAGCGCCCGGAAATCGGGGTGCGCTCGACTACGCGGTAGGCTGCTAGGTCTTCTCGGGTTAGCAGCCCTCCCCCGTTCGCCATGTCCGCTGCGATCCGCTCTGCCGTCTCGCCCGCATACAGAGCGGCGGGGCCGTTTTCAGGCAGCGATTCGAGAAACCGGGCCAAATCGGGATTGCGATAGATGCTCCCCTCTTCGAGATAGCGCCCGCCCGGCGCATAGAGCGCCCGGCCTCCTGCCTCCAGGGTCATGATGGGCCTGAGCAGGGACAGGAAGTACGCCTGCTGGCGGTCGAGCCGAAGGCCGTCGCGGGCCAGGCGAATCGCCGGTGCCAGGACCTGCGACAGGCGCAGCCGGCCGAGGCGCCGGTGCACTTCGAGAAGGCCAGCCAGCGTGCCCGGTACCGCGACCGAGCCGCGGCCTACGTTGAAGACTTGAGAAGAACCGGGGAACTCGACGGTAACAGGAAGAAACTGAGGATTGCATGGCGGCCGGCCGCGCCCCGGCGTATCGACGAAGAAGTCGAACAGGCGCTCGCAACCGCTGGCCGTGCGCGCCAGCAGGAAACCGCCCCCGCCAAGGCTCGTAAGGGCCGGTTCCGCCACCGCCGCCGCGAACCCAGCCGCAACGGCCGCGTCGAAGGCGTTTCCGCCCTCGCGCAGCATCTGGCACGCTGCGGCGGTTACTTCACGGTGCCCGGCTGCCACGACGGCAGCCGGCGCACGCCCGCTTGCCGCTCTACGGCCCACCTCGACTCCCGCCGCCGGCCCGGCTTGGGAACCGGCTCAAGCCCAAGGCCGTCCGTGCCGTCCTTCCCCCGACGGCCGAACACCAAAACGCAAGCCGCCGGCTCCACCTCGGGCACCGGAGATCGTCAGTGACCACCCTCGACGATGCCGATGACCCCGCAGGCCACGCGCCGGCCTGCCGCTCCGCTCGGCTGACTCTTGAGATCGTCCGCACCTGCGTGGACGATCACTGCGCGCCCCACGATCGAGTTCGGGCCGTCGAGAGAAATCACCTTGTCCACTCGGTCGTAGTGCGCGTTGGTCGCCTGGTCTGCTTCGAGATTGCCGAGATCTCCCGCGTGCCGGTGCTCCGGCCCCGCCTCTGGCGCTCCGTGCGGCGTTCCCGCCGGATTGAAGTGGCCTCCTGCCGAAGTCCCATCGGGCGCACTGCAGTCACCGTTCGTATGAATATGAAAGCCGTGCTTGCCGGGAGCCAGTCCGTAGACGTCTGCGACTATCCGAACGCCGCCCTCTACGGGCGTGAATACGACCTTACCGTGAACTGCACTGCCGGCGGTCCCCGATAGCACCGCGACCGCATGGCGTGCCGCCGGTGCAGCCGCAGGGGCTGTGCGGCACCCGATCACAACGAGTAGTGCGGCACCTGCGGCCGCCACCAAGCCGGTACGTTTTGCCATCATCGTCAAGCCTCCTCCTTGCTCTCTACTAGGCGGTCTATCTGGCCCGCCGGCCCCAGTGCCGGCCGGCTACGGAACCGCCATCTTGCCTCGCCCGCTCGAAAGGGGAAACTGGTGGTTCGACGCTCGGCCTGGGGCTTCGCTCCAACCAAGAGCACCGAAAAGAAAATACGCGCGGAGAAGTACGAGCCAGGTGGACGAGGCACGCCGTAAAGCCCAAAAAGTCGCCGCCGCTTTAGCCGCAGTCCAAGCATACCTCGAAGAGGAAAAGCGGGCGACGGCAAGCACGTCCGTAGCCGCACCAGCGTTTCCCTCCCCTTGGCTGATCGCTGGCCGGCTGGCGCAAATGGGCGACCGCGTCGCCGTGGCTCGCCGCTTCTATCGATAGCGAAAGGAACCGGAGGAGATGGCACCGCAGTCCAAGGGTAAACGCACCTCGAAACACCCCCTCGGAATCATGGACACCACGCTGCGCGACGGGCACCAGAGCCTGCTCGCCACGCGGCTGCGCACCGAGGACATGCTCCCGATCTGCGAGAAGCTCGACCAGGCCGGCTTCGCCGCCATGGAAGTCTGGGGCGGAGCGACGTTCGACGCAGCCACCCGTTTCCTGAACGAGGATCCGTGGGAGCGATTGGCCACGCTGCGGCGCGCGCTGCCCAACACGAAACTTCAAATGCTTTTGCGCGGCCAGAACCTAGTCGGCTACCGCCACTACGCCGACGACGTGGTCGAGGCGTTCGTCGAAAAAGCAGCCGAAACCGGAATCGACATCTTCCGAGTGTTCGACGCCCTCAACGACGAACGCAACATGGAAGCCAGCTTCCGAGCGATCAAGAAGACCGGCAAGCACATTCAGGGGGCCATTTGCTTCAGTCTAACCGAGCGGCGAATGGGAGGACCCATTTACAACGTCGAGTACTACGTTCGCAAAGCGCGAACCCTGGCCGACATGGGCGCCGATTCGCTGTGTATCAAAGACATGGCAGGAATGCTGGCCCCCCTCGATGCCTACGAGCTCGTGCGGGCGATCAAAGAAGCGGTCGATCTGCCGCTGCAGCTTCACACGCACTACACCTCGGGCATGGGCTCGATGACCTACCTTAAGGCGGCCGAAGCAGGAATCGACATCGTCGACTGCGCGCTCTCGCCCTTGGCGTTGCGTACGAGCCAGCCTGCGGTCGAACCGCTGCTGGTTGCGCTCGAGGGAACCGAGCGGGACCCGGGCATCGCCCTTGAGCCCTTGCTGGAGTGCGGGGCTTACCTCGAGAAGATCGCGCCAAAATACAAGCACTTGCTCAACACGACCCGCCTGGCTGCCATCGATGCCGGGGTGTTGGCCCACCAGATTCCCGGCGGGATGATGTCGAACTTGATCAACCAACTGCGCGAGGCAAAGGCGCTCGACCGCCTCGACGAAGTGCTCGAGGAGCTGCCCCGTACGAGGGTCGACCTCGGCTACCCGCCGCTGGTGACGCCGTCGAGTCAGATCGTCGGCACCCAGGCCGTGATGAACGTACTGTTCGGCCGCTACGAGCGGATTACCGAGCCGGTCAAGGACTACGTCGCAGGCCTTTACGGCAGGCCGCCCGGAAAGATCGATCCAGAAGTTCAGCGCCGCTGCCTGGCCGGATACAAGTACGAGGAACCGATCACCTGCCGGCCTGCCGATCTACTCGAGCCCGAGCTCGACAAGGCGCGCGAGGCGATCAAGGACCTGAGCACGGACATGCGCGACGTTCTCACGTACGCCTTGTACCCCACGACGGGACTGCGCTTTCTGCGCTGGAAATACGGCGTCGAAGAGCCCCCGCCCGAGGTCCGGCCGCGCACGCTCGAAGAGGCCCGGCGCGAGGAAGAACTCATAGAGAAAGCCCGCAAAGGATTGCTCGTCGAACCGCCGCAGAAGAAAGCGCCTCCCAAGTCCCCGGCGGTCCGAACGTTCAATGTCTTCGTCGACGGCGAGTACTTTCAGGTCGAGGTGGATCCCGCCGGCGCACCGCAAGCAGTGGCCGGGGTGGCTGCCCAAGCGCCTGCCGCAGCAACAGCGGTGGCGCCGCAGCCGCAACCGCAGCCGTCAAGC
>CAYZHO010000090.1:0-9913 GCA_964478045.1 uncultured Myxococcales bacterium
GAAGAACGGACGGTCGAACGGGCAACCAGTCGGCGCGAGCTGCTCAAGTCGGCGGCCTTCCTCGGTGGCTGCGGCCTCCTGGCCGGCCGCATCGCCGGCGTCTTCGGCCGCCTGGCCCACGCCAAGCACCTTGAAGCCCTCGACCGCGGCACCTACGACTACCACCACAACGACGTCGAAAACGCCATCTACTCGACCTGCCTGCAGTGCCACACCGCCTGCCCCATCAAGTGCAAGGTCGTCGACGGCGTCCTCGTCAAAATCGACGGCAACCCGTTCGCCCCGCAGACCAACATCCCCAACGTCCCCTACCACAGCCCCCTCGTCGAGGGCGCCCGCAAGGAAGGCAAAATCTGCCCCAAGGGCCAAGCCGGCATCGAGACCCTCTACGATCCCCACCGGATCCGTAAGGTCCTCAAGCGCAAGCCCGGCACCGCCCGCGGCCAGAACCAGTGGATCACCATCGACTTCGACAAGGCCATCGAAGAGATCGTCGAAGGCGGCAACCTCTTCGGCGAAGGCCACGTCCCCGGCCTGCGCGAGGTCTACGCCCTGCGCGACCGCAAGGTCGCCGCACAGCTAGCGGCCGACGCCAAGCGGGTCCAAAAGGGCGAGATGACCGTGGCGGCCTTCAAAGCCAAGCACGCCCGCCACCTCGACAAACTGATCGACCCCGATCACCCGGACCTCGGGCCGAAGAACAACCAGTTCGTCTTCCTCGCCGGCCGCATTGAGCACGGCCGCAAGGAGCTCATGAAGTGGTTCACCCACGACTCCTTCGGCTCCGTCAACGCCTTCGAGCACACCACGATCTGCGAGCAGAGCCACCACATCGCCTTCAACGAAGCCACCCGCAAGTGGGAGGGCGGCTCGTTCGGCAAGGGCAAACACCACCTAAAGCCCGACTTCACCTCGGCTCGCTTCGTGATCTTCTTCGGAACCGGCCACGCCGATGCCAACTTCGGACCGCCCCTGCTGGCCGGGCTGGTTTCGAACAGCGTAGTGAATCGCGGGCTGAAGTTCGCCGTGGTGGACCCGAGACTGTCGCATTCGGGAGCCAAGGCCGACTGGTGGATTCCGATCAAGCCGGGCGGGGATGCGGCCTTCGCCATGGGCATGATCCGCTGGATCATCGACCAGGGCCGCTACGATGCCCGCTACCTGGCCAACGCCAACCAGGCCGCTGCCGCAGCCGACGGCGAGACTTCCTGGTCGAGCGCTCCCTACCTAGTCAAGATCGAAGGCGGCCGCCCCACCCGCTACCTGCGCGCCGACGAAGTCGGCCTCGGCCCGAGCAGCCAGCTTGTCGTCTCGCGCGCCGGCAGCCTGGTGGCCGTCGACCCCAACGACTCGGCCAACCCCGTCGAAGGCGACCTCGAGGCCGAAGTCCGCTCGGGCGACATCCTGGCCCGAACGGCCTTCTCCTTGCTCGCCGCGCGCGCCCGCGAAAAGTCTCTCTCGGAATACGCCCGCCTTGCCGGCGTCTCCGAGGAGACCATCGTCGAGATGGCCCGCGAGTTCACCAGCTACGGCAAGCAGGCCGTCGCCGAGTTCTACCGGGGGCCCGTCCAGCACACCAACGGCTACTACAACGGCCAGACCCTGATCGCCCTGAACGTCTTGATCGGCAACGCCGGCTGGAAGGGCGGCTGGTCGGCCGGAGGCGGCCACTGGCACGAGTTCGGCGGCAAGCCGGGCAGCGTCTACCAGATGAAGTCCCTGCACCCGGATAAGTTCCCCGCCTTCGGCATCCGCAGCAATCGCGAGAAGGCCCGCTACGAGGAGAGCACCCTGTTCTCGGGCTACCCGGCCAAGCGCCCCTGGTACCCCTACACGGGCAACCTCTACCAGGAGGTGATCCCCTCGGCCGGCGACGGCTATCCCTACCCGATCAAGGTGCTCTTCCTCCACAAGGGCACGCCCGTCATGTCGTGCCCGGCCGGCCACAAGCAGATCGAGATCCTCAAGGATCCTAAGAAGATCCCCTTGTTCATCGCCTGCGACGTCGTCATCGGGGAAACCTCGATGTATGCCGACTACATCTTCCCCGACACGACGGTCTGGGAGCGCTGGGGCACTCCGCACGCCACCCCAGCCCTGCTCACCAAGCTGAGCAAGGTCCGCCAGCCCGCCGTGGCCCCGCTCGTGGAGACGGCCGTGGTCGACGGCCACGAGATGCCGATCAACATGGAGGCCTTCCTAATCGCCGTGGCCAAACGGCTCGGCCTGCCCGGCTTCGGCAAGGACGCCTTCGGGCCGGGCACCAGCTTCGACCGCCAGGAGGACTGGTTCCTCAAGCTCGTGGCCAACATCGCCATGGGCGATGAGCCGGGCGATGCGGTGCCGGCGGCCGATGCCGAGGAGATGGAAATCTTCCGCAAGGCCCGCCGCCACTTGCCCAAGTCGGTCTACGACGAGGCCCGCTGGAAGCGGGCGGCCGGAGAGCGTTACTGGCCGCACGTGGTCTACGTCCTCAACCGAGGCGGCCGCTTCGAGGACTCCGACCAGATGCACGAAGGCGACCACCAGAAGCACCCCTACAAGGGAATCTTCTGGCTGTTTGCCGAAACGGTGGCCCAAGGGCGCAACTCGATGACGGGCCGCTTCTTCGACGGCCTGCCGCGCGTTGAGCCGGCAATGACTGCCGACGGCAAGCCCGTGGAGGCATCGAGCGAGTACCCGCTGCAGCTGATCACCTACAAGGAGATCTTTGGCGGACACTCGCGCACGATGCCGCCCGACATTTGGATCCGCGAGATCATGCCGGAAAACGGCATCGTCATGAACCGGCGCGACGCCGAGCGCCTTGGCCTGCACAGCGGCGACCGCGTGCGACTCGTCTCGCGAACGAACCGCAACGGGGTCTTCGATCTCGGCAACGGAGACGTCCGCGCGATCGAAGGGAAGGTCGTGGCGATCGAAGGGATTCGACCTGGGGTGGTAGGCGTCTCGCACCACTTCGGGCACTGGGCCTACGGCTCGCGCGACGTGATCGTCGACGGCAAGGTCGTCAAGGGCGACAAGCAACGCTCGCGCGGACTGACGCCGAACCCCGTCTTTGTCGAAGACGATGCTGTCGGGAACGTCTGCCTGACCGATCCGATCGGCGGCAGCGCCTCGTTCTACGACTCATGGGTGAACGTCGTGCGAGTCTAAGGTACCTTGTGGGGTAGCGGGCTGAGGCCCGTTACCCCCCCGACAGTCATGCGAACCAAGCTTCCGGCGGTTCGCCGGCGGTAGGAGATTGCCTCCACGGCGGTAGCCGGAGCGCCGAAGAAACGAAGAGGAGGAGAAGCAAATGAACAAGAGGGGACTCAAGAGAACGGCGGCGTCGGTGGCCGCGGCGGCCCTGCTCGTGGCGGTTCCGCTGGGGCGGGCGGCCAAGGCGGCCGGCACCGACACCGGCTTCCACGTCTACTGGAAGGACGGCATCCGCGCCGATACCGCCGACAAAAGCTTTCGCCTGAAAATCGGCGGCCGCATCATGAACGACTGGGCCTTCTTCGGCATCGACGACCAGCTCAAGGCCGACGTCGGCCCCTTCGACGACGGCACCGAGTTCCGCCGCGCCCGCCTGTACGTGGCCGGCGAAATCTACGGCAGCGTCATCTTCAAGGCCCAGTACGATTTTGCCGGCGGCGATGCCGACTTCAAGGACATGTACATCGGCCTGAAGGGCCTGCCCGGCCACACCACCCTGAAGGTCGGCCACTTCAAGGAACCCTTCGGCCTCGAAGAGCTCACCTCGAGCAAGTACATCACCTTCCTCGAGCGCTCGTTCGCGGCCACCTTTGCTCCCTCGCGCAACACCGGCCTCGGCCTGTCGGGCGCCTGCATGGACGAACGAGTCACCTGGGCGGCCGGCATCTTCCGCGACGTCGGCAGCTTCGGCGATGCCAAGGGCGATGCCTACAACGTCACCGCCCGCCTGACCGGCCTGCCCCTGTATGCCGACGACGGCGCTACCCTGGTCCATGTCGGCCTAGCCTACAGCCGCAAGAACCCGGACGATACCGTCCGCTTCAAAGCCCATCCCGAGTCCCACCTGGCGCCCACGCTCGTCGACACGGGCTCGGTCCTGGCCGACTCGGTCGACCTGCTCGGCGCCGAGGCAGCCGTTGTCCTCGGCCCCTTCTCCCTGCAGGGTGAGTACGCCTGGGCCCACATCGACACGGCTCCCCTGCCGGCCGACCTGACGGCACCGGGCCAGGCGGCCGCCTTGGTCGGAGGCACGCAGAACGCAGACCTTTCGGGCTACTACATCCAGGCCAGCTACTTCCTGACCGGCGAGCACCGCCACTACAAGCGCTCGCACGGGGCCTTTGCCCGGGTCAAGCCCAAAGAGAACTTCCTCGGCAAGCAGGGCGGCGGCCCGGGTGCGATCGAACTGGCGGCGCGCTGGGCGAGCATCGACCTGACGGACGGCCCAGTGGCCGGAGGCGAGCTCGACGACATCACGGTGGGAGTCAACTGGTACCTCAACCCGAACGCCCGCGTGATGGCCAACTACGTGCGGGCCGACCTCGATTCCTCGGGCGAGGCCGACATCTTCCAGACGCGCTTCCAGATCGACTTCTAAGCGCGTCTCACCATGTCCCCTCCGGCCGGACGCTACCCCACGAGGGTTTCGCGCGGCCCCTTCCACCCGCCCGGCCGGAGGGGACCAACCCGATCAAGCACCACCCGAGCTCGGGGGCTTTGGCCACAAGCATTGCCCGCGCCGCTGGCGGCCGTCCGAACCGGCGCCCGGTTCGCGCGGCCACCAGGCCGGTTCGGACGCACGCCCGATCGTGAGATAATCCGGCCCGTGCGGGCTGGTCGCGTTGTTTGCGCCGCACTGAGCGCCGTGCTTGCGGCAGGTGCGTGCCGCGGGCGCGACGCGACGGTTTCGGTCGATCCCAACACCGCCCGGGTGGTGCCGGCACAGGGAGAGCAGGCGCCCCGCGAGGCGATCCGTTTTGCTGTGGCGCCCGTCCTGTCGCCTGAAAAGGCATTTTCGACGTATCGGCTACTTACTCAGTACCTATCGCGGCGTCTCAAAACGCCCGTCGAACTCGTCCAGCGCAAGACGTATCTCGAAGTGAACGAGCTATTGCGCCGCGGAGCGATACAGTTTGCGCTCGTCTGCACCGGTGCCTACGTCCTTGGAGACCGCGAGTTCGGACTGCAACTGGTCGCCGTCCCCCGCTACCAGGGCCACCTCACCTACCGCTCTCTGCTCATTGTGCGGCGCGACAGTCCAATCCAGGACGTCGAGGACCTCGAAGGCCGCTCGATCGCTCTGAGCGATCCCCTTTCGAACAGCGGGTACTTCTATCCCCTGTACCTAGTGCGCCGGCTCGGCCGCGACCCGAAGGCCTTCTTCGGCCGGACGTTCTTCACCTACAGTCACGACAGCAGCATGCTCGCAGTCGAGGAAGGAATCGCCGACGCAGCCGCCGTAGACAGCCTAATCTTCGAGTACGAAGTCGATCGCGACCCCGGGCTGCGGGACCGGTTCCGGATCATCCACCGATCGCCGCCCTACGGAATCAACCCGGTGGTGGCGCCGCGTTCGATTCCCCAGTCGCTCGTCCAGCGATTCCGCAACGCCTTGTTCGCCATGTCTTCCGACGAGGAAGGCCGCAGAATTCTATCCCTCCTGCGCCTCGATGAGTTCACGGAACCACCTCCCGGCCTCTACGACTCCGCCCGGCGGATGATCCTCGAGGCTGCCGGCAGCAAGTAACCGATGGCACTGCGACCCCATCCGCTGCTGCGCGTGCGGTTGCGTACTCGAATCGTCCTCTGGTTTGCGAGCCTCGTCGTCCTCGAGGGTCTCGTCGCCGCGCTGTCCATCACCCATCTCGTCGGTCTGGAGCTGCGTGCGAGCGCGCGGCGGGCAGGCGCCAGCACGACGCAGAGCCTGTTGCTCCAGAGCATGGACCCGGTTCTGACCGGCAACCCCGTGGAGCTCTACAAACTGCTGCGGCGGGCAATGAGCGGTTCTCCGGACGTGCGCTACGCATTCGTGCTCGATCGCAACGGCAACGTCCTTGCCCACACGTTCGCACGAGGTGTTCCCGAGCCATTGCTGACTCTTCATCCGCTCGATCGGCCCGACGAGCCGCGCCTCGTAGAATACGGGGAGGAGCCCCTGTATGACTTCTCGGCCGTTGCCGAGTGGGGCGCCGTCCGCGTCGGAATTTCTTTGGCCGGAGTAGAACGTTCCCTCAGTCACACTCGCGCGTACGTGCTCGGCGCAACCGCTGCGGGGGTGCTCGCTGCCGTGGTGCTGGCGCTCTGGGTCAGCCGGCCCGTGGAAAGGCTCACCCAGTTCGTGGCCAGTGCGACCGCCGCCGGAGGCGCCGACCTCGACCCGGAGGTGCTCAGCACGCTGGAAACCTCCGAGCTTTGCGAAGCATTCGAGCGCGTGAACCGGCAACTCCGGCAGAAGGTCGCCGAGCTGACGGCCTCCGAACGGACGATCCGGGGGCAAAAGGAATACATTGAAAACCTCCACGACAGCCTTGGGCTGGCCATCTGTGTCGTAACGCCGGAAGGCAGCATCGAGTTTGCCAACGAACGAGCGCGCTCGCGTCTGGGAGCCGTTGGGGGCTCGCGGTCGTGGCTCGAGCGCTTTGAGGCCCTAGACGAGAAGGGGCCCGCACTGCGCGACGCCATTGCCGAGCAAGCACCTTTTCAGGGACTGTGGCGAACGCCGGACGGAACCGCTTACGACATCAAAGGAGTGCCCATCCGCAGCATCGGAGGCTCTCCCTCGGTGCTGCTGCGCTTTCTCGACGTCTCCGAAGAAATCGCACTGCGCGAGCAGCTCGAGCGCTCCCAGAAGATGGCCTACGCGGGCACGCTGGCCGCCAGCATCGCACACGGCGTGAACAACCCTTTGGGCGCCGCGATCATGAAGGCCGAAATGCTGGTGGCCGACGCCCGCCAAGCCGGCGTGCCCGACCGTTTCGTGGCGGAAGTCGAAAAGATTCGCGCCTTAGCGACGCGGGCGGGTAGCTTGACCCAGCGATTGCTGTTGTTCTCCCGCCACTCTGCGGAGGAGTTCCCGCTGCGAACGCGGCCGGCCGATCTCGCCGAGTTGGCCCGCCAAGCGGCATCCCACCTGGAGGAGAAAGCGCGCGCCCAGGGAACACAGGTTGCGCTCGAAGCCTCCGAATCGGTGTCGCTCGAGGTCGATCCCGAAGGTATCCTACACGCCTTGATCAACGTGCTCGACAACGCGATCGACGCCGCAGGACCCGGCGGCTCCGTGCGCCTTGAAGTCGGGCGCCATGGCGACGGCAGCGCTTTCGCCCGCGTGCGCGACGACGGACCCGGCATGAGCGAAGATCTCATGGCCAAGATCTTCACGCCGTTTTTCACCACCAAGCAAGTCCAGGGAGGTACGGGCCTCGGCCTAGCGATCAGCGAACTGATCGTCAAACAACACGGTGGCCGAATCGCCGTGGGCAGCCGGCCGGGGCACGGGACGACGGTAACGATTCTGCTTCCGCCAAGGCCAAGCGAGCAATCAAAGGAGTAACGTCGAGGTGGACCGAATCCTGATCGTCGAAGACGACTTTGCGATGCTCGAAACCTGCGCGCAGGTGCTCGCGCGCGCCGGCTTCGAAGTGCGCACCGCAGGCTCGGGTCGCGAAGCTCTCGAAGTCCTCCAGGCGTCGGCCTTCGATGTGGTGCTCACGGACCTGCGGATGCCCGAAGTCAGTGGGCTCGACGTCCTGCGCGCAGCCAAGCATAGCGATCCGGAAACAGTCGTCATCCTGATCACGGCCTTTCCCACGGTCGATACTGCCGTCGAAGCGCTCAAACAAGGTGCAGCGGACTACCTGCTCAAGCCTTTCTCCACCGAACAGTTGCGGGACGCCGTCCGACAGGCTCTCGACAAGCGCCGCGCCAAGGAAGAATACGGTTTTTTGCGCAGCCAAGCGCGCCGCGCCTTCACCCCGGGTGGGCTGATAGGACGCAGCGAGGCGATGCTGCGCCTGTTCGACGAACTGCGCAAGGCCGCAGCGGTGGACGCCGGCGTTCTATTGGTGGGCGAAAGCGGAACCGGCAAGGAGCTGGCCGCTCGCTGCATTCACGAGAGCAGCGCGCGCGCCGGCCGCCCGTTCGTCGCTCTGAACTGCGCGGCCATTCCGGAAACGTTGTTGGAAGGAGAAATGTTCGGGCACGAAGCCGGGGCCTTTACCGACGCGCGCAAGTCCCGCGCCGGCCTGCTCGAACAAGCAAACGGCGGCACCCTGCTCCTCGACGAACTGTGCGAAATGACTCCGCCGCTACAGGCCAAGCTCTTGCGCGCCCTCGAGGAAGGAAAAGTCCGGCGCGTGGGCGGTTCCGACCCGATCGAATTCGATGTTCGCTTCATTGCCTCGACGAACCGAGACGTTCGGCGCGAGCTTCGCGAGCAGAGGTTACGCGCGGACCTCTACTACCGGATTGCGGTGATCGAGATCCACGTTCCTCCCCTGCGAGAGCGCAAGGAAGACGTACCGCTCCTAGCGGCTCACTTCCTCGAGGAGTATTCGCGCGCCTACGGCCGTACCTTCGAAGGGTTTACTCGCGCGGCCACCGATTGCCTAACGCGCTACGACTGGCCGGGCAACGTCCGCGAACTTCGCAACACGATCGAGCGGGCGGTAACCTACGGCAAAGGCCCGCTGGTGGAAGTCGAAGACTTGCCCGCCGCCGTTCAAGCCGCAGGGCAGGAAGAAGACGAAGTCGATTTCCATCGCTGGAAAGAACGCACGCTCGAGCGGCTAGAAAAAGAGTTCCTTACGCGAGCGCTGCGCGAGAACGACGGCAACGTCACGCACACGGCTCGCGCGCTCGGTATCCACCGCAGCACGCTCCAGCGAATGATGAGAAAGCACGGCATCAGCGGGGGATCCTGACAAACGGCTCCCGCCGTCTTGCAGCATGACCAGCGCAGTACGCTGCGGCAGGCTGCGGCCCAAGGAAACGTAGTATCCTAGCCGGCTTTCCAGGCGGCATCGCCTGGGCCGGCCTCACTCTGCCAAGCGACCGTGTTCTAGCGGGCCCAGGGATTCTTTTTTGCTGCCGCGCGCGTGCGGCGGCACGAAGGGCTCGCGGCGCAACGCTTTTTCTCCGAGCACCGGTTTCGGTGCCGCATGCCAGCGGCGCCGCGCCCTCATGAGCCCTTTCGAAACAAAAAATAACCGTTGTAGTTCAAGACGTTACAACATAGGGCTCGACGAAACCCCGCTCCGGCACGTAGATTGCGACAGGTCCTACAGGAGGAAGTTCCGAATGTCGTATCCAGTCTTCCTGTGGGTCGTGACGATCGGGCTCGGTTCCGTCCTGGCTTACGCGACTCTGTGGACAACCGCTCAGTTTTTCCAGGACAGTCTCGACGAACTCGACGAAGTCCCGGCAGCAGCCGAGAAGTCAGCGTCCGAGGAAGCGGCCTTCGGCACTGAAGCCTCCGAAGAACTTCCGGGCAGTCACGTCCCGAGCACCGCTGGTCGCGTTTTCTAACGCAGCCGCACTTTTCGAAATCGAAACCGCCGCCGGAAGCCAAAGGCGGGCGAGCTCGCCGAACGATCGTCCGCAGATGCCGAGCTTTCGTCTTCAATCCGCACGGTACTTGTCGATTGCTCGCAAGCCAAATCGTTCGATTCCTCAGTCGCGACACGAAGTCCGGGGTCTTCACTACAGACCCGCAACAAATGGCACAGCCGTTGCTTAATGCTTGGTGCTGCAACCTTGCAGCACTCGCAGCGCAGCTGCTGCAAGCGCGACTGGGGGGTTATGCGCAAGCGTTACGCTGGAAACTTCTTCTGGCTTTCCCCACTGAAGAAAGACAACCCTGCCGGCGTAGCCGCTTGCAAGCTTCGCGCTGCCGGCTTTTCGGCAGCGGTGGTGGGTGCTCTCATCCTAGCCTGCC
>CAYZHO010000091.1:0-3619 GCA_964478045.1 uncultured Myxococcales bacterium
GAACCGAAGCGAACGAGGCGGCGATCAAGATGGCCCGGCGCCGGGGCGGCGGGCGCTACGAAGTTGTCTCGGCCCTGCGCTCTTTTCACGGGCGCACCCTGGGCGCCCTAGCCGCCACCGGGCAGCCGCAACTGCAGGAAGGCTGCGGCCCGATGCCGCCCGGCTTCCGCCACGTGCCCTACGGTGACGCCGGCGCACTGGCCGAAGCCGTCGGCGAGCAAACCGCCGCGGTTTTGGTCGAGCCCATCCTCGGAGAAAGCGGGGTGATCGTGCCGGGCCCCGGCTACTTGCGTGCGGTTCGCGAGATCTGCGACCGCGCGGGTGCCTTGATGATCGTCGACGAAGTTCAAACCGGCATTGGCCGCACCGGACGGTTGTTCGCCCATGAACTCGAGGGCGTGCGCCCCGACATTTGCACGGTAGCAAAGGGACTTGGCGGAGGCCTGCCGATCGGGGCCGTCCTAGCCACCGAGGAAGCGGCAAGTGCCCTGACACCCGGCAGCCACGGCTCGACTTTCGGCGCCAACCTGGTCTGCTGCCGGGCGGCACTGGCCGTTCTAGCGGCACTCTACGACGACGGCGTCCTCGAAAACGCCGAACGTGCCGGTGCCTACCTCGGCGAGCGGCTCGAGCGCCTTGCCGCAGCTCGCGACGACGTCGTGGAAGCACGGGGAGTGGGTCTAATGCGGGCCCTCGAGCTTAACCGGCCGGCCAAGCCCGTGGTCGAGCGGGCATTGGAACTCGGGCTGATCGTCAACGCCACTGCCGGTACGGTTGTTCGCATGCTGCCTCCGCTAACGATCACGCGCGAGGAAATCGACGAAGGCGTGGAGCTTCTCGAAAGGGCGCTCGGATGAAACGGGACTTGATCACGATCGGCGACCTCAGCCGCGACGAGATCGAACACTTGTTCGCGGTGGCCGCGCGCCTCAAGGCCGATCTGGCTGCCGGGCGCAAGCACGACTGGCTGCCGGGCAAGACCCTGGCGATGATCTTCGAAAAGCCGAGCCTGCGAACTCGGGTCACCTTCGAGACCGGCATGAACCAGCTCGGTGGCGTCGCCATCTACCTTGGGCCTTCCGACATTTTGCTCGGCCGGCGCGAATCGGTTCCCGACATCGGCAAGAACCTGTCGCTGTGGGTGGACATCATCATGGCGCGCACGTACCTGCATCGCTCGGTGGTCGAGCTTGCCGAAAGCGCCAGGGTGCCGGTGATCAATGGGCTGAGCGACTTGTTCCATCCTTGCCAGGTGCTCGCCGACTGCTTCACGTTGCGCGAACTACGCGGGCGCCTCGAAGACCTCCACATCGTGTTCGTGGGGGACGGGAACAACATGGTTCACTCGTGGCTGATGGCGGCTGCCAAACTCGGCTTCCACTTCACGCTCGTGTGTCCTCCGGGCTACGAGCCGAACCAAGAGATTTTCGAAACAGCCAAGCGCGAAGCGCGCTCGCGCCTCGAGGTCACGCACGATCTGATGGCAGGCACTGCCGGCGCCGACGTGCTCTACACCGACGTGTGGACCAGCATGGGGCAGGAAGCCGAAGCCGAGCAGCGGCGCCGGGTGTTCGCGCCTTACCAGCTCAACCAGACGGTTGTGGACAACGCCGGTCCCAATGTCCACGTGATGCACTGCCTGCCGGCACACCGCGGAGAAGAAATCACCGCCGAAGTAATCGACGGGCCCCACTCGGTCGTGCTGCGGCAAGCGGAGAACCGCCTTCACCTCCAGAAAGCAGTGATCGCGTGGCTGCTCGGAGCAACGGAGCACATATGACGGGTAAGCGTCCCCGTAAGATCGTCTTGGCCTACAGCGGCGGGCTCGACACCTCGGTCATTCTGGCCTGGCTGCGCGAGCACTACGGCTGCGACGTGGTAGCGTACGCGGCCGACGTCGGTCAGGGCGACGACATGGAAGCAGTCGCCCGCCGGGCGCGCGCAACCGGCGCCGCCGAGGTCTGCATCGAGGACCTGCGTGAAGAGTTCGTCCGCGACTACGTCTTCCCGATGTTGCGCGCAGGCGCGGTCTACGAGGGCTGCTATCTGCTCGGAACGGCCATCGCGCGGCCCGCCATCGCCAAACGCCAAGTGGAGGTGGCCCGCCGCGTCGGAGCGGATGCCGTGGCCCATGGGGCCACCGGCAAAGGCAACGACCAAGTACGCTTCGAGCTGACGTTTACTGCGCTGGCGCCGGACCTCGAAATCATCGCCCCGTGGCGCACCTGGGACCTCGATTCGCGCAGCAAGCTTTACGCGTTCGCCCGCGACCACGGCATCGAGGTGCCGGGAACGCCGGAACGCGGCTACAGCATCGACGAAAACGTGCTGCACACCAGCTATGAAGGCTACGACCTCGAGGACCCGTGGCTTGAACCCAAGGAAGACATGTTCCGGCGCACCGTCGCGCCCGAGCAGGCTCCCGACGAGCCCGAATACGTGGAGATCGAATACGAGCGCGGCGACCCCGTGGCACTCAACGGCCAGCGCCTCGGGCCTTTCGAGCTGCTCGCGCGGCTCAACGAGATCGCCGGGCGGCACGGGATCGGCCGCGAAGACGTGGTGGAAAACCGTTACGTGGGGATGAAGTCGCGCGGGGTGTACGAAACCCCGGGCGGCACCGTACTGACCGTAGCCCACCGCGGGCTCGAATCGCTAGTGCTCGACCGCGAGGTGATGCACCTGCGCGACTCGCTTATTCCGCGCTACGCCGAGATGGTCTACTACGGGTACTGGTTCTCGCCGGAGCGAGAGATGCTGCAGGCGGCAATCGATGAGTCGCAACGGGCAGTTTCGGGAACCGTACGCATCAAACTCTACAAAGGGCGAGCCACGGTCGCTGGGCGCAAGTCGCCCCGATCCCTGTACTTGCCGGATCTGGCAACGTTCGAAGGCGGCGGCGACTACTCGCACGCCGACGCCACCGGGTTCATTCGCCTCAACGCCTTGCGCCTGAAAATCCGCCGTCTGGTCGAGTCGAAACAAGGAGGATGAGGATGCCGCCGCAACGCGAGACGAGCCGTACGTGGGGCGGCAGGTTTACGCGCGCGACGGCGCCAGACGCGCTGGCCTTCACCGCCTCGATCGGTTTCGACATTCGCCTGTACCCCTACGACATCCGGGTCAGTATTGCCCACGCGCGCATGCTGGCCGCCTGCGGCATCATCAGTGCGCGCGATCGCGACCGGATCGTCGCCGGGCTGCGCGCGATCGAAAAGGAAATCGAAAGCGGCCGCTTCCGCCCGCAGTTGGCCGACGAGGACATCCACATGGCGATCGAGCGGCGCCTCGTGGAGAAGATCGGAGCGGTGGGCGCCAAGCTCCACGCAGCGCGAAGCCGCAACGACCAGGTGGCCACGGATGCGCGGCTGTTCGTCAAGGATGCGATCGACGCCATCGATGCGGCGATCGCGCGCCTTCAAAGCACGTTGCTCGATGTGGCCGAGCGCGACGGAGAGGCGGTTCTGCCCGGCTATACCCACTTGCAGCGAGCGCAGCCGATCTTGCTTGGCCACCACTTGCTTGCCTACTACGACATGCTCGAGCGCGACCGCGAGCGCTTGGCCGACTGCCGCCGCCGGACCGACGTGCTGCCCCTCGGTTGCGGCGCGCTGGCGGG
>CAYZHO010000091.1:3629-4915 GCA_964478045.1 uncultured Myxococcales bacterium
GTGCTGCGCTTCGACGCGGTCCGCCCCTGGCCCGGCACGACGCTGCCGATCGACCGCCGCATGCTCGCCAAGGAGCTCGGATTCAAGCGCATCGCGGAAAACAGCATCGATGCCATCTCCGACCGCGACTTTATCGCCGAACTGCTGGCCGCGCTGGCGATCGTCTTCACGCACATCAGCCGTCTGGCCTCGGACATCACCCTGTGGGCAACCAGCGAGTTCGGCTTCGTGGTTCTCGACGATGCCTACTCGACCGGCAGTTCGATGATGCCGCAGAAGAAGAATCCGGACATCGCCGAACTCGTGCGCGGCAAGAGCGGGCGCGTCTTCGGCGACCTCCTTGCCCTGCTCACGGTGCTCAAGGGGCTGCCGCTGGCCTACAACAGCGACTTGCAGGAAGACAAGGAAGCCTTGTTCGACGCCGTCGACACGACTAAGGCCTCGCTAGAGGCGCTGGCGGCCCTGGTCGGCTCGCTGACGTTCGACCGCACCCGCATGGCGGCGGCAGCCAGCGATGGCTTCCTGCTGGCCACCGACATCGCCGAGTACTTGGTCGCGCGGGGGCTGCCGTTTCGCCAAGCCCACGAGATTACGGGCCGAATCGTCCGCTGGTGTCTCGAGCGCGGCACCGATCCCACGCGTCTCTCGCTTGCCGAACTGCGCCGGTTCAGCGACGCGTTTCGAGAGGACGTCACCGAAGTTCTCTCGGTGGCCGAAGCGATCGAACGCCGGCGCGCCGCCGGGGGAACCGCCACGCGCAATCTGCGCCGCCGCCTCAAACAGTTGCGCAAATGAAGTTGGCCCTCGCGCTCAGCCTCGCCCTTGCGCTTGCCGGATGCGGCATGAAGACCCCACCACGGCCGCCCGAAGACACCGCCGCGCGCCCGCCCGGGGGCGTCACCGCCCGCCGGTTGGCCGCCGGGATAGAAGTGACCTGGGAGCGGCCCGATCACAGCGTCGACGGCCACCGCCTCTATGACCTCGAGGCCTTCATCGTGGAGCGCGCCGCTGGAGCCGGCCCCTTTGCCGCTGTGGCCCGGGTCGAAGTCCTAGATCGCCAGAAGCTGCGGCCGCGCCGGCGCTACCGCTACCTCGATCGAAATCCGCCGGCCGGGCCCCTTCGCTACCGCGTGATCGCTGTCACTGCCGACGGCCAGCGCGGAGGTGAACTCCGGCCGCCGCGCCATCGCTCCGCGTTCGATCGCCTGCGCGATCCATTCGCGGTGCGCCCGCCGCAGATCGGCGTCGTCCGCCGCTCCGGTCAGTGCGATCAGCCGCTCCTGGTC
>CAYZHO010000091.1:4925-9842 GCA_964478045.1 uncultured Myxococcales bacterium
CCGACGGCCAGCGCGGAGTGCCGAGCCCGCCGGTGCAGCCGGTGGCCGCGGGCGAGCCGGCGGCCGAGCCCGAACCCGCGGGTCCGTGAGCGAAGCAAGCAAGGAGATCGCGGTCGTCTTTCCCGGGCAAGGTTGCCAGCGCCCCGGTATGGGCGAAGACCTGTGCCGCAACTACCGGGAGGCGCGCGAGACGTTCGAAGAAGCCTCGGAGGCGCTCGGCATTGACGTTCGTGCTTTGTGTTTCGGACAGGATCTTCGCCTCGACCTGACCGAGTTCGCGCAGCCTGCCATCCTCACCGTCGAGATCGCACTTTACCGCGTGCTGGTACGACAACACGGCCTTTCAGCGCAATGGTTCGCTGGCCACAGCCTCGGAGAATACGCGGCCCTCGTCGCCGCCGGATGCGCCGGGCTGGCCGAAGCGCTGGTGCTCGTGCGCGAGCGCGGGCGCCTCATGCAGGAAGCCGTGCCCGCCGGAAGGGGCGGCATGACCGCGGTCGTCGCGCCCGGCGTGGCAAGCGCTTTTCCCGAGCAGGCCCTCGAGGGCTTGGCCGTCGACCTAGCCAACGTCAACTCCCCTGACCAAGTCGTGATCAGCGGCTTGAAGCCCGATCTCGAGCGTGCTGGCGAGCGCCTTCGCGCTGAACTCGGCCGGGTCCGGCTGGTTCCGCTCCGCGTGTCCGCTCCTTTTCACTGCCGGCTCATGGAGCCCGCGGCTCGCGGCCTCGAGCCGCTGCTGGCCCAAGGCACCACGCAGTGGCGGTGCGAGCGCGCCGCCCGCGTGGCCGCCAACGTTTCGGGCGGCTTCCACACCGGCCAAGCACGGGCGCTGGCGCGCGCACTGACCGAGCAGATCACTGCGCCGGTACGCTGGCTCGACAACATGCACGCCTTGCTTGCGCGCGCCGGGCGCATCGTCGAGGTCGGACCCGGGCGGCCGCTTTCGGGCTTCTTCAAGGCGCTCGGCCACCCGATCGAAGCCGTGATCGACGCACCAAGTGCGCGCGCGTTCCGCCCCTAAGATCCCCGGCAAGGGCCGCGCTTCGGGCGCCGCTGCTTTCCCGGGCCAGCGGGCCGTCCGGCAGGCCACCGCGAGTGGCGTTTGCCGCAGGTCCACGCTACGGGAGCGGCGAGGACACTGCTCGTGAACGCTTTCGAGTATCGCAACGGACAGCTCCACGCCGAGGGCGTGCCGCTCGAGGCGATCGCCGAAGAAGTCGGCACGCCGTGCTACGTCTACAGCCTGGCCGCCCTGCGCGCGGCCTTCGACGCCTACCGGCAGGGCTTCTCCGGAGCGGCACATCTCGTCTGCTATTCGGTCAAGGCAAACTCCAACTTGGCCGTTTTGGCCGCTTTAGCGGCCGAGGGAGCTGGTTTCGACGTGGTCAGCGCGGGCGAGCTCGCCCGGGTGCTGCGCGCCGGAGGGGACCCCGCCAAGGTAGTTTTCAGCGGCGTCGGCAAGCGCGCCGACGAAATTCGCGAAGCGCTCGAGGCCGGCATCCTGATGTTCAACGTCGAGTCGCCGGCCGAACTCGACCGTATCGCCGAAGTTGCCCGCACCTTGGGTCGCCGGGCCCCGGTTGCCCTGCGGGTCAACCCCGACGTCGATCCCCGCACGCACCCTTACATCGCCACCGGCCTGCGCACGAGCAAGTTCGGAATCGCCATCGAGCGCGCCCTCGAAGACTACGCGCGGGCGGCCGCCCGCGAAGAGCTCGAGGTCGTCGGGGCGGATTGCCACATCGGATCGCAGCTCACCTCGATCGAGCCGTTTGCCGAGGCCGCCCAGCGCATGGTCGCCCTCGTCGATCGCCTCGAAGAACGAGGCATTCGCATCCGCTACCTCGACATGGGCGGAGGACTCGGAATCCGCTACGACGACGAGGAGCCGCCCTCGCCGGCAGATTACGCCCGTGCCCTGCGCAGGGCCGCGGGCGGCCGCGACCTGACGCTGATCGTGGAGCCGGGGCGCTCGATCGCCGGCAATGCCGGCATTCTCCTCACCCGGGTTCTCTTGCACAAGGGCAACGACGAAAAGAACTTCATCGTGGTCGATGCAGCGATGAACGACCTGATGCGGCCGGCTCTCTACGGAGCTTTCCACGCCATCGTTGCGGTTCGCCAGGACACGCCGGCGGTTCGGGCCGACGTGGTGGGACCCATCTGCGAGACGGGGGACTTCCTGGCGCGCGATCGCAACGTGCCGGCCGTCGAGCCAGGCGGCCTGCTAGCCGTCCTGAGCGCCGGCGCGTACGGGGCGACGATGGCTTCGAACTATAACAGCCGCCCCCGCGCCCCCGAAGTGCTCGTCGACGGCGATCGCTTCCACGTCGTCCGCCGCCGCGAGACGATCGGCGATTTGCTGGCCTGCGAGTCGATTCCTCCCGGGTTGGCGCGATGAGCCTCGAAGTGACGTTCACCAAGCTGCACGGTTGCGGCAACGATTACTTGTTCGTCGATTGCCTCGAGCGGCCTCTCGAAGAAGCGGGGGCGGTGGCTCGCGCCGTCTGCGATCGGCGCCGCGCGATCGGAGCGGACGGAATCATCTGCATTTACCCGTCCGACAAGGCCGATGTCCGCATGGAAATCTACAACGCCGACGGAAGCCGCGCCGAGATGTGCGGAAACGGCATCCGCGGAGTGGCCAAGTTCGTAGCCGACCGCGGCTTGGTCACGGGCGATCGCCTCGCCGTGGAGACCGACGCCGGGGTTCGTACGCTCGAGCTTGCGCGCGAGGGCGGCCGCGTGGTACGGGTGCGGGTCGACATGGGGATGCCGATCCTCGAGGGACGCAAGATCCCGGTCGACGCTGACGGGCCGGTGATCGACCGGCCCCTCGAAGTGGCCGGGCGGACTTGGACGGTCACCTGCGTCTCGATGGGCAACCCGCACTGCGTCACCTTCGACGCCGACCCCGAGTTGCTCGACCTTTCTTCGATCGGTCCCGCTTTCGAGCACCACCGATTCTTCCCGGCCCGTGTCAACACCGAGTTCGTCCGCGTCGACGACCCGCGGCGCCTCACCATGCGCGTTTGGGAGCGCGGATCCGGAGAGACCCTGGCCTGCGGGACCGGCGCGTGCGCTGCCGTGGTCGCTGGAGTGCTAACGGGCCGTTGTGAGCGCCAGGTGACCGCTCGGCTAGCGGGCGGTGAGCTCGAGATACACTACCGCGAAGACGGGACTGTGGAGATGACCGGTCCGTCCGTCGAGGTATTCACCACGACCGTGCGGCTGGAGCGCCGCGACGGCCAATATCATCTCGGGAGCTAAGATCATGTTCGAGGGAGTCTACACGGCCATCGTCACGCCGTTTGCAGGCGGCGCAATCGACGAAGCCGCCTTGCGCCGAATCGTGCGCGAGCAGATCGAGGCCGGGGTCGACGGCGTCGTCCCGTGCGGCAGTACTGGCGAGTCGGCCACGCTCGATCACAGCGAGCACGAGCGAGTCATCGCCATCACCGTCGAAGAGGCCGCAGGGCGCGTTCGCGTCATCGCGGGCACCGGCTCGAACAGTACCCGCGAGGCAGCGCGCCTGACGGAGTTCGCCCGCAGGGCCGGCGCCGACGCGGCATTGCTCATCGGACCGTACTACAACAAACCGACCCAGGCGGGGCACGTCGAGCACTACCGGCGGATCGCCGAGGCGGCTGACATCCCGATGATTGTCTACAACATTCCCGGACGCACCGGCGTCAACATGCTGCCCGAAACGATCGCCCAGATCGCCGAGATCCCGCAAGTGGTCGGAATCAAGGAAGCTTCGGGTTCGCTCGATCAAGTCTCGCGAATCATCGCCCTGTGCGGCCCCGACTTCACCGTTCTCTCGGGCGACGACAGCCTGACCCTGCCGATGATGGCGGTCGGCGCCAAGGGCGTGATTTCGGTTGTCTCGAACCTCGTGCCGCAGCGCTTCGGCGAGCTGGTGCGGGCGGCGGCCGGCGGCGATTTTGCAAGAGCGCGGGCAATCCACTACGAGCTGCTTCCCCTCATGCGAGCCCTGTTCCTCGAAACCAACCCGATTCCCATCAAGACGGCCATGGCCATGCTCGGCAAGTGCCGCGAGGAACTGAGGCTGCCGCTCACCCCGATGAGCGCGGGTCCCCGCGCCGAGCTCGAGCAGGTGCTGAGGCGTATGGGGCTCATCCAGTGAGCGAGCGGCCGATTCGACTTGTAGTCACCGGGGCGGCCGGCCGCATGGGCCGGCGCATCGTGGCTCTGGCCTCGGCCGACCCTCGTTTCGAAGTCTCGGCGGCCATCGAAGCGCCGGGCCACGAGGCACTCGGCCGGGACGCCGGCGAGGTGGCGGGAGTCGGCCGCCTTGGAATCGAGATTCGCGACGCTCTGGTTGCGGGCGACGTTCTCGTCGACTTCACGAGCGCCGAGGCGTCCCTGGGGCATTTGAGGTGGGCCGCCGAACGCGGCCACGCCATCGTCGTCGGCTCGACCGGCATGACCAGCGAGCAGCGCCGCGAGGCCGAAAGTCTGGCCGCGCGCATGCCCACGCTGATCGCTCCGAACATGAGCGTGGGGGTCAACGTCCTCCTCAGCCTGGTGGAGGACGCACTCGCGCGACTGCCGGCCTCGTTCGACTGCGAAGTGGTCGAGCTCCACCACGGCCGCAAGAAAGACGCCCCAAGCGGGACGGCCCTGGCGCTAGCCGAGGCAGCGGCCAAGGCGCGCGGCCTCGATCCCGAGCGCGCGATCGTCACCGCCCGGTCCGGCCTGACCGGCGAGCGCCGGCGCGACGAAATCGGCGTGATGGCGCTGCGCGGCGGCGACGCCGTGGGCGACCATACGGTGCTCCTGCTGGGCCACGGCGAGCGGCTCGAACTCACGCACCGAGCCGCCTCGCGCGACTGCCTAGCCCGCGGCGCCCTCGAGGCCTGCGCCTGGCTGTGGGGCAAACCGGCCGGCCTT
>CAYZHO010000092.1:0-1558 GCA_964478045.1 uncultured Myxococcales bacterium
CCTTTGAATCGTTCCAGAACTCGATTCCCTGGCGGCGGCCAACCAGGCAAAGCCGGTGGGCCAGGGGGCGAAAATCCGCCAGCGCAGCCTCGATGGCAGGCGGCTCGACCCCGCTCAGTCGTGCCATCTCGCAGGCGGCGGCCAAGTTTTCGAAGTCGAACTCGGCCACCGGCCAGTGAGAGGGCGCCAAGACTTCGAAGCCACCCGGGCCCCGGACTCTGCGCTCGGCGGCGTCCCAAACGCACCCGTCGCCGGGGCGCCACGGAGCTTTCCCAAAAGTGGCCAGCCGGGCTCTCAGCGGCCACCCGCGCCACCACTGCTGATCGCGGCAGAGCACTGCGGTGTCGCCGGCGCCCATGTTCTCGAACAACCGCAGTTTGATGCGCCGGTAGCAGGACATGTCGCCATGGCGGTCGAGATGGTCGGCGGTCAAGTTGAGAATGGCCGCAACCTGCGGCCGGAACGTCTCGATCCACTCGAGTTGAAAGCTCGAAACCTCGACCACGCACGCGTCGACGTCGGCGCCGGCAGCATTCGACAGCGGGTTGCCAATGTTGCCACCGAGGAAGACACGCCGGCCCGCCCGCTCGAGCATGCGCGCCAGCAGCGTGGCCGCGGTGCTCTTTCCATTGGTGCCCGAGACCGCGAGCACTGGGGCCGGAGCGTGGCGAAACCCAAGCTCGAGTTCCGAGACCACCGGGACCCCTCGCCTTAGCGCTTCGGCGAGCAAGGGATGAGAACGCGGCACACCCGGACTCGTAACGACCAAGTCGACCAGGCCAAGGCGCCGCTCGGCCTCCTCGGGGCCGACCACCTCGGCGCCCTCTGCTCGGCAAGCTGCCAGGGCATCGTCGGTGGCCAAAACGTGCGCGCCGAGGCGAGCGAGCAGAGCAGTGGCAGCGCGCCCGCTCGTGCCTAGGCCGACGACCAGAACGAGCGAGCCCGACTCCACGGCCTCCCCCCGGCTCAACGCAGCTTGAGCGTCCCGAGCGTCATGAGCGCGCAGATCACCGAGACGATCCAGAAGCGCACGATAATGAGCGGCTCGGGCCAGCCTTTCTTCTCGTAGTGGTGGTGAATCGGCGCCATCTCGAAGACTCGGCTGCCTCGCAACTTCAGGGAGGCAAGCTGGATGATGACCGATAGGGCCTCGGCCACGAACACCCCGCCGGCCAAAGCCAAAACGAGTTCGTTCTTCGACAGCACCGCCACCGTCCCGAGTCCGGCACCGAGAGCCAGCGCCCCGACGTCCCCCATGAACATCTGCGCCGGGTAGGCGTTGAACCATAGAAAGCCGAGGCTTGCCGTGGCCATGGCCGCGCAGACGATGCTCAGCTCGCCGGCGCCCGATACGGAGGGAATCAGCAGGTAGGCGGCAATCTTGGCGTGGCCGGCGCAGTAGGAAAGAATCGCGTAGGTGGCAGCCGTCGTCATCACCGGACCGATGGCCAAGCCATCGAGGCCGTCCGTCAGGTTCACGGCGTTCGACGTTCCCACGATGATGAAGACGGCAAACGGCACGTACATCCAGCCGAGATCCGGCCGCGCGTTCTTGAAG
>CAYZHO010000092.1:1568-9685 GCA_964478045.1 uncultured Myxococcales bacterium
GCCAAGCGCGTGTCGATGCCGCCCGACCAGGCCAGCGCTGCCATCGCCGCCGAAGCGATGACGACCTGCCAGAAAAACTTCGTGCGGATGCTAAGGCCCGCGTTCTTGCCCACGCTTACCTTGAGCCAGTCGTCGACGGCTCCAAGGACGCCGAAGCCCACGATGACCCCGATCGTCACCAGCACGTAACGGTTCGTCAGATCGGCCACCAGCAAGACGGCCGCGAGCAAGGAGGACAGAATGAGAACACCGCCCATCGTGGGCGTGCCTTGCTTGGCCGCGTGGCCCTCGGGAGCGTACTGGCTGATCGGCTGGCCCACTTGGCCTTCTTTCAAAACCTTGAGCAAGCGCGGGCCGAGGACGAACGACAGCACCAGCGCCAGCAACGAGGCAAGCACCCCCCGAAAAGTAATGTAGCGAATGACGTTGAAGACCGAGTACGTGTCGGCCAGCGGCAACAACAAGTGATAGATCACGGTTCGCCCCGCATCTTGAGTTCCTCGACCACCCGTTCCATCCGCGCCCCGCGCGAGCCTTTGACCAAAACGGTATCGCCCGGCCGCCACCGCTCGGCGACTGCGGCTGCCGCCGCCGCGTGGTCGGCGGCTACCAGGCAGTCTTGCTCTTTCATCCCACCCGCACGGGCGCCTTCGCGAACCGACTCGGCGAACTCGCCGAGGGCGCACAGGAAAGCAGCGCCGGCCGCGGCCGCCTGCTCGCCGGCCCAGCGGTGCAGCCTGCGGCTAGCCTCCCCGAGCTCGAGCATGTCCCCGAGCACCACGAGAACTCGTCCGGGCGCCGTCTCGGCCACGGCCGCCAGTGCCGCTCCGAAGGAGGCGGGATTGGCGTTGTAGGTGTCGTCGACAAGCCACATCCCGCTTGGCAGCCGCTCCGAGTGAAAACGCATCGGCGGCGGCTTGGCCCTGCAAAGTCCCCGCGAAATCGTTTCGAGATCGATGCCGACTGCGTGTGCCATGGCCGCCGCGGCCAGCGCGTTGCCGACATTATGACGGCCGCCGAGGGGCAGGTCGATGAGTGCCCGGTCTTCTCCCGCGACCAGAACGAAGCGGGTACGGTCGAGTCCGACGAGCTCGACTTCTTCGGCTCGCAGCTTGCTCCGGCCGCCATAGGCGATCTTGCGCCCGGAAAAACGTTGCGCCTGTTCGACGACGCGCGGGTCGTCGAGATTGACGAGGGCCACGGCCGTGGGCGCAAGACCAGCGAAGAGTTCGCCCTTGGCGCGCGCGATCGCCTCGAGCGAGCCGAGTTCGCCCACGTGCGCTTCGGCGATCGAGGTGACAAGGGCGTGCGTGGGCCGAGCGATTTCCGTCAGGCGGGCGATCTCCCCGGGCGCGTTCATCCCCATCTCGACCACTGCTGCTCGGTGCTGCGGCCTCAGTTGCACGAGCGTCAGTGGCAAGCCGATCAAGTTGTTGAAGTTGCCGGCATTGGCCAGCACGCCCTGCGGGCCGAAGGCACAAGCCAGAATGGACCGCAGCAGCTCCTTGGTCGTCGTCTTGCCGTTCGACCCGGTGATCGCCAGCACGGGAATGTCGAACCGCCGCCGGTGAGCGGCGGCAATGTCCCCGAGTGCCGTAAGAGTGTCGGCCACCTCGACGAACGCTGCCTGCGCACCGGGCCTTGCGCTGCCGCGGCGGCAGACCACCAGGCGCGCGCCCCGCTCGATCGCCTCGTCGATGAACCGGTGGCCGTCGAAGCGCTGGCCGCGCAGCGCCACGAACGCTGCCCCGGGCTCGATCTGGCGGCTGTCGGTCGACAGCGAAGTTAGCCGCCACCGCGGATCCACACGGCCGCTCAACCGGCCCTGGCACGCCCGTGCTAGTTCCTCGGCGGTCATTGGCCCTCGAGGAGCTCGCGCACGACCGCGCGGTCGTCGAACGGCCGCCGCTCGCCGCGCACCTCCTGGTAATCTTCGTGCCCCTTTCCAGCCACGAGCACGACGTCGCCGTCTGCGGCCACTTCGATCGCCGTTCGGATCGCTTCCCGCCGGTCCGGCTCGATGAGGTATCCGCGGCGGCCGGCGGCGGCCTGCGCCGGCTCGATGCGCTCCATGACTGCGGCCAAGCCGGCTTCGATGTCGGCAATGATGCGCTCTGGGTCTTCACTGCGCGGATTGTCGGATGTCAGGACAACCACGTCCGCGCCCCGGGCGGCGGCAGCGCCCATCATCGGGCGCTTGCCTCGATCGCGGTCGCCCCCGCACCCGAAACAAACGATCGTGCGCCCCGGCGCGAGGGCGCTCACGGCCGCTAGCGCTCGCTCGAGGGCGTCGGGAGTGTGGGCGTAGTCGACCAGAACGACCGGTCTGCCGGTCCCGATTCGCTCGAGGCGCCCTGGCACCGGCCCGCACGACTCGAGACCCCCGGTGACCGCGTCGAGCTCGATGCCCCAAGCCAGGGCAGCCGTTGCGGCCGCAAGCAGGTTCGCCGCATTGAAGGCGCCAAGAAGCCGCGAGCGCACTTCCACGGCACGCCCATCCACTTCCATCCTTGCTCGGGTGCCTTCAAGGCTGGTCTCCAGGGCCACCAGCCGCGCGCGGGCATGGCGAGCGCCGCTCGGGGAAAACGTCCAGAGCCCGGCCTGGGGCAAAGAGGCCACAAGGCGCCGGCCCCACGGGTCGTCGGCGTTGACGACCGCCGCTCCTCCCTCAGCCAGATACTCGGTGAACAGCCGCTGCTTGGCAGCGAAGTAGCTTTCTTCGTCGCCATGGTAGTCGAGGTGGTCGCGCGTCAGGTTCGTGAAGACGGCAAGGCCGAAGCGGCACCCGCCAACGCGGTGCTGGGCCAGTGCATGCGAAGAGACTTCGAGAACGGCGGCTTGGCAGCCAGCGCGAACCATCTCGCCGAGAGCGGTTTGCAGGGCAACAGCTGGCACGGTGGTCAGCGAGGCACGCCGCTCGCAGCCAGGCCAGCGCTCGAAGACGGTGCCCGCCAGCCCGCAGGTGATACCGGCCTTTCGGGCGATGCCTTCAAGTAGGAACGCTACGGTGGTCTTACCGTTGGTGCCCGTCACCCCGGCAAGCCTCAGCTTGCCTGCCGGATTGCCGAGCACTCTTGCCGCAAGCGGCCCGGCGGCCCGCAGGATGTCGGCGGCCACGATGGCCGGCACGGCCGCATCCACCGGCTTTGCGCTGCACGCAACGGCAGCGGCGCCGCGCGAAATGGCCTCGGCGGCAAAGCGGCGGCCGTCCGTGCGGTGGCCGGGCAGCGCAACGAACAAGTCTCCCGGCTGCACCCTACCCGAGTGGTCGCAGACCCCAGTGACCCGCGTGGCGGGATCACCGGCAATCGAGCACGGCACGCCACACTCGCGCAGGTATGCGGCCAGTTCGCCCAGCGTTACCCCGCCGGGGCTTGCGCCGGCTGGTTTGCAAGGCGCTTGCGATCGGAGTCCGTCGGACACGGCCGATTCCATGGCATGCTACTGCGGCTACCCCTCGGGCGCCACCGCACTACCGGCAACGCGCGGCCGCGCTGGCTCCCGCACGTTTTCGAGCTCCCATCGCGGCAGCTCCGGCCAAGGCGCCGGCCGGCCCCTAGGCCGCCCGCTCAACGGAGCTTGCCGGATTCTGCTCGGCTTCGTTAGGGAGGAGCTTGCCGCTTCCCGGCGCGCCGTCACTCGGCCAGGTCTCCCCCCGGTGAAAGCTCGAGCCGCACGAGCGCGTTGCTTGCCAGCCTGGTTCCGGGGGGCGGCTCTTGGCTTCGCACGTAACCGGCTCCATCGACCCGCACCCCGCACTGGCAACCGTCGAACGCATGGAGAGCCGATCGCAGGCTGAGGCCACGAACGTCGGGCATCTTGCCATCGAAGGCGGGAACCCTGGGGACCGGCACCGCCTGCGGGGCGGCCGCCTCGACGACGGGCACTTCGCGCGGCACGGCGCGCGGAATATGCAGGTAATCGAGGCTAGCCTCGGCAATCCGGCGAAAAACCGGTGCGGCCACGACGCCGCCGTAGTGGTTCGTCTGCGGTTCGTCGATCACCACGGCGATCAGCAGGCGCGGGTCGCCGGCCGGCAAGTAGCCGACGAACGAAGCAACCCAACGCCGGTGGCTGTAGCGGCCGTTCTCGACTTTCTGGGCGGTGCCCGTCTTGCCCGCCACGGCAACTCCGTCGATCCGCGCTTGCGGGGCGGTTCCACCGTCGGCGACTACGGCCTCGAGCATGCGGGTCACCGCTCGCGCCGTCTCGGCGCGCACGGCGCGGCCTTCCCGATAGGGCCCGTTGGCAAGCAACACCGAACCGTCGGCCGCCACGATTTGGCGCACGATGAAGGGCCTCATTCGCACGCCGTCGTTGGCTAGCGCCGCGTAGGCGCTTGCCAGTTCGGTGGCCGTTACGCTCAGCCCTTGCCCGAAGCTGATATTCGCCAGGGTGATCGGTCGCCACTTCTCGGGTGGCGGCAGGACACCCGCCCGGTCGCCCGGCAGCCCGACGCCCGAAGCTCGTCCGAACCCAAAGGCGCGCAAGTAACGGTAGAGCCGCTCGGCGCCCACCGCAGCCCCGATCTTGGCTGCCCCGATGTTGCTCGAAACCTTGACGATCTCGGCCACCGTGAGCTCGTCGTGCGGGTGGTGATCGTGGATCGTCCAACCCCCGATCCGAATCGACCCGTGCTCGCAATAGAAACGGTCATCGGGCCGCACCACCCCCGCGTCGAGTGCGGCCGCCACGACGAACGGCTTGACGGTGGAACCCGGCTCGAACAAATCCGTGACCGCGCGGTTGCGCCGCGCCGCCGCCGGCCATTGCTGGTAGAAGTTCGGGTCGAACGTCGGCACGTTCGCCATCGCCAAGATCTCGCCGGTCCGCGGGTTCATCATGACCACGCTACCGGCGGCCGCTTTGGTCTTTTCGACTTGCCGGGCTAGTTCGGCTTCGGCGATGCTCTGCAGGGTCGCGTCGAGCGTCAGCACGATGCTTGCCCCGCGGTTGATGCCAGCCAGGTCGCTCTCGTTGTAAAAGACGCGCCCCTTGCTGTCCTTGCGCACGCGCACACTTACCGGCTCGCCGCGAATTCGATCGTCGTAGAGCCGCTCGATCCCCTCGAGTCCTTGGGCATCGACGCCCACAAAGCCCAAGACGTGCGCTGCCAAAGTACCTTGCGGGTAGCTGCGCTGCTGGTGGCGATGGACGTCGATCCCTGGAATGTTGAGGCGCCGAATCGCAGCAGCTTGCTCGACGCCAACATAGCGGGCGAGCCACTCGTAGGGGCGGTGGCCCTCGGCCAACTTGCGGCGCAGCGTCTCGCGGTCGACCCCGAGCAAGGGCGCCAGCAAATCGACGTGCTCGGGCTGAAAGCGATAGGCCTTGCGGCGAAGACCAATGCGCGAGGAGGCGACGCTCGTGGCCAGCGCAGTGCCGTTGCGGTCAAGAATCGGCCCCCGGTAGGCGATCTTGATCGTCTCGCCCGAAGTGATGCGCGCGACTTCTCCTCTGAGTACGGGCCCCTGGACGACGACCAAGTAGACCATGCGCGCGACGACCGCCGCTGCCGCAACGGCGCAGCCGGCGCCCACGACGGCGAGGCGGATGGTGAACCGATTACGGCCGCCCATCGATCGCCATCACCTGGCCCGGTTCGGGAAGATCCAGGCCGAGCTCTGCGCGGGCGCGCTCGCGCAAGCGTTCGGGCGACGTCTCGCGCGAGTATTCGGCCAGGAGTTCCGTGTGTTCGAGGTCGAGCTTTTCGATCAGCCGGCTGGCCTTGTCGAGCCGATAGCCGGCCTGCTGCACCATGAGCTGCATCCACACCAAGGCCAGGGCCAATATCGCGTCCACAGCGAATAGGTAGAGAAACCGCCGGCGCAGTCGTGCCTCGCGCGGATCGGCCACGGGACGCGCCAGAACTTCCCTCAGCCACTCGATCACGGCTCTTCCCCCGAGCCGAGCCGCTCGACGGCTCTCAGGCCGGCACTGCGGGCGCGCGGGTTGCGGGCAATCTCTTGAGGCGTTGGCCGCCGTTTGCGCCGGCCGACGAGCCGCACCAGCGGCCGGTGGCCGCAGGTACACACCGGCTGTTCCGGCGGGCACAGGCACGAAGCCGCCCAGCGTGCGAAGTACTCCTTGACGAGCCGATCTTCGAGCGAGTGGTATGTGAGGATCGCAAGCCGGCCCCCCGGGCGAAGCAGCCGCCACGCCTCGGCCAGGAAGCGTTCGAGCTGGCCGAGCTCGTCGTTCACCGCGATTCGCAGGGCTTGAAACGTGCGCGTGGCTGGATCGTGGCCCGGCCGCCCGCGCACGCCCGCTGCCAAGACGATCCGCCTCAGCTCTCCCGTCCGCTCAATCGGTTTGCGCCCCCGTTCCTGGCAAATGCGCCGGGCGATCCGGCGGGCCGCCCGCTCGCCTGCGTAGCGCCACAGCAAGTCGGCAAGCTCTCGCTCGGGCAGGCGGTTTACTAGCTCGGCGGCCGTAGGCCCGGCGCTCTGGTCCATTCGCATGTCGAGCGGGCCGTCGGCCGAAAAAGAAAAGCCCCGCTCGGCCTCGGACAGTTGAAGCGAGGAAACGCCAAGGTCGACAAGAATCCCGTCGGCACCGCCTGCCCAGCCGCGCTCGGCCAAGACCTCGGGCAACCGGTCGAACGTCGCGTGAACGAGCGCGACGCGGTCTGCGAAGCGTTCGAGCCGCGCGGCGGCGCGGGCCAATGCCTGGCGGTCCCGATCGACGCCGATCAGCCTGCCGGTGGGCGCCGAGGCTTCGAGAATCCGCTCGGCGTGGCCGCCGTCGCCGACGGTGGCGTCGGCGTAGCGGCCGCCGGGCCGCACTGCGAGCGCCTCGAGCACCTCGGCGGCCATGACTGGCTCGTGCCAAGGTGGCTGTGCACCGGCGGCAGACACGAACTCCGCCTTTCTAGCAACGTTGCGTCCAAACCGATCGGCCAGGCAAGCGCAAGCCGGCACCCTCACGTCCCGCGGTCCGAAGCGTCGATGCTCGGTGCGCCGGCGCCCTCGTTGCGCCGCAGGAACCGGGCGTACTCCTCGGCCGACCACAGGCGCACCTTGTCGTAGTCTCCGGTGAATACTACGTCGCGGTCCAGCCCCGCGTGCCGGCGGTGCTGGACCGGAATGAGGATCCGGCCCTGCAGATCGACCGGCAGCCGCCGGGCCGGGTGAAGAAACTCGGCGCGCAGCCACTCCCGGCGGATCCTCTCGGCCTCAGTCTCTTGGAACGGATCGAGTGGATCGCTCAGCCAGCGCTGCCACTGCCGAGCGCGCTCGCGGAACGTCTTGACGGGCAGTAGTTCCAGGCAGCGATAGCCGCCCGCCACCCAACCGTGGGTGAGCACGACGCTGCCGAGAGTAGGGCTGGCCTTACCGCCGCGCTGCGGGGCTCCCTCGGCCTCGCTTTCTTCAGGCTCGTCGCCTGCGAGCAGCTCCCGGCGGAATTCCGAAGGGATCGCCACCCGAGCCTTGGCGTCGAGGGTGTGATAGTATCGGCCCGTGAACATGGCGCCCTACCCAACGCATCGGGCAAGCTAATAAGGCGGTGGGCAGTCACAGCCGCCCGGGCGGCCGTCCGGTCCATCCTCACGCCGGCGGTTAGCTCACTCGATCTCCAGCCAGGCCGATCGAAGAGAGTGCCGGCTTCCTCATCCAACCCATTTCGGCTGCCCACCTGGTATCCCACTTTGTGGGATCGTCGCGCACTCGTCAAGCAAAATCGGCAGAATCTGTGGTGTGCGCGCAGAGTAGCCTCATAACCTGCTGAAATTCCAATTGGAACATTTTACCATACTGTCCCTGCCTGCGATCCAGATCGGTGGGGTGGAAGAGGGACGCACCCCTATACCCAGCGGCCATTTGACAGCGCTTTGCTCGCCCAAGCCTCGTTCAAGCAGCGCCGCTACCCGTCCTTGCCACCGGCGGCGTTTCGCTTTGCGGCTGCCAACCATTGCTCCTGAGCTCTGCGGCTGCCCCGGGGGGACTTAGACCAGCAAGCTACCGTCTTGCCACGGCTTGCGGTGGGACGTGGTGGGGTGTCCGACTGCCGGGATCTTCTTTTGCGAATCTTTCCTGTGGATCCGGGATAGACCTTCAGATCGCTGGATTTGCCGATGTCGGGTCAACTAGACTCCCCGATTGCGGCTCCACTTAAAC
>CAYZHO010000093.1:0-9611 GCA_964478045.1 uncultured Myxococcales bacterium
GGTACAAGCCGAGGAAGCCGGATTCGCCTCCACCCCCACCGACCCGGTCGTGCGCGCGCACTTGCGCATGCAGCGCCATACCCAACTTCCGGCGGGAGGGCCGATCGTCAGCCCCCGCCTGCTTGCCGACCCCCTGCTAATCCTCGCCCTTGTTGGACTCGTTCCGGCCTGGCGCTCCCGTCACCGGCCGTGGGGGCGCTTTGCGGTCTCGCTCTCGCTGGTTGCTCTAGGGCTCGCGTTCTTGCCGTTCGTGGCCGGGCTGTTCGCGCGGCTAGTGCTTCCGTGGATGGCGTACCGAGTGTTGTGGCTGGTACCCTTTCCCATCCTGCTCGCTGGGCTGGCCGCGGCGCCCGAAAGGGCGGCCCCGGCGGCAGATCTCCCTGGGGCGCCCGCACCGGCAGGCGCCGCCTCTCGGTTCACCCCTCGGCTCGCTCGGCCCGCCGGCGTAGCTCTCCTGGCACTTGCCGTAGCGGCCGGCCACTTTCCTCGAGCCCGGCTTTGGCCCCCCTCGGGCGGTTTGGTTCCTGTGGATCCGGCCGCCAGGGAAGTCCTCGCCGCGGTCGCCAAGCTACCGCCGGGTGCGCTGGTGGCCGCTGCACCTGGCCTGGCCGAGCTCGTGCCAGCTTACGCCGGCCATCCGGTTTTGGCGGTGTCCGATCGCGCCACCACCGCCCTGAGCCCTTCGCGGCGCGAAGCACAAAGACGCCTGCTGGCCAACGCAGTGCTCGTTGGGCTCCACGGGCGCGCGCGGCGCCAGCCAAACCGCATCGTCGGCACCTACGACGTGCGAGCCACCGTCTATGAGAATCAGCCTTGCGACCGCCGTGCGGCACCACTGCTCACCAACGCCCGTTACACGGTCTGTGCCGAGCGCAAGCACGCCGGCAGCGGGTTTCACCTACCGATCTACAGCGCGGTCGCGCCGGCGCTTGCGGCCGGCCGCGTCGTGGCCAGGATCGGCCGCGGGATGCAGTGTTTCCCCGCCCCGGCCGGCGAGCGCCGCGGGGGCCGGGTACTTAGCTGGCGCCGCGGCGGGCGCTTCAGCGGCCGGCCTGTGGCGGTCCACTGCCAAGCGCGGTTCGACCGGCCGGTGCGAGTTTTGCGCCTGCGCCTTGGCCTGAGCCTTCCGCGCGCCCGCGAAGTAGTCGTGTTTCGAGTCGCCGCCCGCGACGCTTCCGGGCGGCACCTTAAGAGGCGCGGGGCGCTAGACTTTCGCGGCACAGGCTATGCCGAGATCCACGTGCCGGGCCGCCGGCTCGAACGAGTGCGGGTAGACTTACTGCCGGCTTTCCTGCCGTACTTGAACGCCACCGAGCTCGCGCTCGTCGAGCCCGCTGTCTTGGAGTGAACGATGAGCAAAGTTGCCCGAATCGAACTGTTTCACGTCTCCTACCCGCTTCCGGCCAAGTTCTATCCGAGCTGGATCCCCGGATATCCTCAGACGGAAAACCGCTTCACGCTGATCCGAGTCACCACCGACGATGGTGCGGTGGGCTACAGCGCCGGACCAGCGATTGGCCGCGAGCGCGCCGGGCTCGGAGAACTCATCGGCCCGTACCTGCTGGGAGAGGACGCCACCGACATTGCTCTCATCCAGCAGCGACTGCGCGAAATTTCTTACCTCGGCTGGCGCAACTATTGGATCGAACCTGCCTTTTGGGACATCAAGGGAAAGCTGGCTGGCCGCCCGGTCTGCGAGTTGCTCGGGCCGAGCGCCGAGCACGTCACGCTTTACGCTTCTACCGGCGAAACCAAAACGGTCGCCGAGCGAATCGAGGAAGCCGAGCGACGCTATGAGGAAGGCTTTCGCTCGATCAAGCTCCGGGTTCACTCGTTCGACGAGCGGGAAGACATCGAGCACGTCGCCGGCGTGGCCCGAGCAATCGGCGATCGCATGGAAATCGGCGTCGACGCGAACCAGGGCTGGCGCGTGACGATCATAGACGACGCACCGCTTTGGGACCTCGAGCGCGCCAAGCGTTTCGCCGACGCCTGCGCGGAAGCGGGGGTGGCGTGGATCGAAGAACCGCTCCCAATGGACGACTATGCGGCCCTGAGCCAGCTGGCCGCTTACAGCCGGGTGCCGATCGCGGGTGGCGAGCTGCACACGTCGGGCCTTCCGGAGCTCGCGATGATGATCGAGCGGCGCTGCTATCACGTCTTCCAACCCGACGCCACGTTCGCCGGCGGGATTGCTCAAACGATCGAGGTCGCCCGGCGCTGCCGGGAGGCAGGGCTCGGCTACACCCCGCACACTTGGACGAACGGGATCGGCCTGGCGATCAACCTGCAGGTGTTCGCCGCCAGCGGCTTTGCCGGCCGTTACAAGCTGGAGTACCCGATTAGCCCGCCGGGATGGACCGTGGCCGCGCGCGACGCGCTTCTGGCCGAACCGTTCGAGCACGAGCGGGGGCGCCTCGTCGTTGCCCGGAAACCGGGACTCGGCTTCGAGATCGACGGCAAAGCCCTTAAGCGTTACGGCAAGCGATTCTTCGTGATGGACCGGCGGCGCTTGGTGTGGTTTTCGCTGCGCACCCGGGGCTTGCGCGTCTCGCTCGAGATCGACCGAAAGCGCAAGCAGCGGCGCCTACGCCAGAGCTCTAGCCGGTAGTCTCGTAGTCGGAGAAAGAAAAGCCGATCCAGCCGCGCTCCATTTCCTTCATTTCTTCGAAGACTTCGCGTTCTAGAGCCCGATAGCGCTCGAGCGTTGCCCGCACGTGTTCTTCCTTGTCCGCCTTGGCGGCCTGCTTGAAAAGCCAATCCTTCATCCACGCAATGTGCCACTTCTCATCGCGGGAAAGCTGCTCGAGGACCGCTCGCGTGCGCTCGTCGCATACCGGGCTCGAGACGTGCTCGGCGTAGCGCTGCGCGGCGCGCTCCTCGACCACCACGGTCAGCGCAAACAAGTCGTAAATGTTGCCGGGAATGCCGATGGCCTTGCCCAACCGGCGCTGGTAGCCGTCGGGCACCGGCACGGGCAAACCTCCTTCGTCCTTGATCCGTTTGGTCCACAGCCACGCGTGGTGGGTCTCGTCGTCGATGTGGCGCGAGAACAGAACTTGGGTGGCACCATCCTCGACCCGGCTCATCATTTTCATGAGCAGGCCGGCCCCACGAATCTCGGCATCACGGTAATAGCTGAAGATACGAATCAGCGACTCCTTGCTTGGAGCCATGTGCAAACCTCCCCGGCGGCGGTCCCCCCTTGTTGCACGAGACGCCCTCGAAAGACAAGGTGGCACAGAGCACCTGGGAGCGCTGTTGCTGAGTGATCAATCAAGATTTTCCCCTTTGAACTCAAGCACAAACGGCGGGGCCGGTGGGCGCGCAAGATGCTGGGATCTAAAGGCTTTTCGCGTTTATGCACAACCCTTGACTGCCGCCGCTCAAAGTTCTATTAGGGAAATCCCTGACGCCCGTAGGAGGGGGCTCCGCGCGAGGGCAAATCATGCAGGCGAACGGTCATCTTAAGACCTTCGAGTACGGCAAGAATCTCATTCACGTCCACGCATACAAATCCGTGCTCGACGGGTGGGCTCTCGACGTCGTCGCTCTGGTCGAGTCCCGCCAGGATGGCTCGGTCGTCGCGAGGAGCATTACTCCTGGAGACCGCCGCTTCGCTTCTTACGACGCGGCCATCGCCGAAGGTAAGCGGATGGCCATCGAGCTAATCGACGGCTCCGGCCACTAAAGGCGGCAGGCGCGGGGAGGCCTGTTGCCGCACCCTGTGGCGCGCGGCCGGCGTTCGCACGCCCGGCCAGCGTTGCCCTACCATTGTCTCCGCGGCATCCTGCCGCGGGGAAGCTCGCCGGGATGGAAACCGCCAAGAAACTGCTGCACACGCCAATCTGCGATTTGTTCTCAGTAGAGTATCCGATCGTCTTGGCCGGAATGGGCGGTGTTGCCATGGCTCCGCTTGTGGCCGCGGTCTCCGAAGCCGGAGGACTCGGCGTGCTCGGGGCTGCCACGCTCGACCCCGAATCCATGCGTGAGGAAATCCGCAAGATCCGCAAACTGACCGACCGGCCTTTCGCCGTCGACTTGCTTGCGCCGATCCCCGAGATGATTCGCGGTCACATGAAGGTGCTCTACGAAGAACGCGTGGAGATTTTCGTCTCCGGACTTGCAGTGCCCGACGAGTTTATCGGGGAGATGCGCGAGCGCGGGATGAAAGTGGTCGTCATGGTCGGCAAGGTTCGCCACGCGCTCAAGGCCGAGCGGGCTGGGGCCGATGTCGTTGCAGCACAGGGGACCGAAGCCGGCGGGCACACAGGGGAAGTGGGCACAATGGCGCTCGTCCCGCAAGTCGCCGACGCGGTCTCCATTCCAGTGCTGGCGGCCGGAGGCATATGCGACGGCCGCGGCGTGGCAGCCGCCCTAGCTCTTGGCGCCGCAGGGGTCGTTGTGGGGACCCGCTTCATCGCCACCGAAGAGGCAACCGCTGCTCCGTCTTACCAGCGAGCGATCCTGAGTAGTGCAGAAGATGCGACCGTGCGCACTCGCTGTTACACGGGCAAACCGGCTCGCACGATCCGCAATCGTTACAACAGCAAGTGGCAGCAACGCGAGCACGAAATCAAGCCGTTTCCAGCCCAAATGATCGATTCGGCCCGAGAGGGCCTCCTCGACTACATGGGAACGAGAGGCGACATCGATCCGGAGCGCTCGTTCATGCCTGCGGGGCAGGGACTCGGAATGATCCGCGAGATCAAACCAGCCGCCGAAGTCGTCCGCGAGCTCGTCGACGAGGCGGTCGCGACTCTCGAGAGTCTTTCCCAACTCGTAGGCGGCCGGCCCTGACCGACCTGGGAGACAAGCGTGTCGCTGACCGAGCGCTGGCGCGAAGAAAAGGAGTCGGCTTGGCTCTACCTTTCCGTGGCGGCCGCCGAGCGGGACGAAGCCAAGAGCCGGCTGTTCTTGTCGCTCTCGAAAGCAGCGGAAGAACAAGCTGCCATCTTGGCGCGCAAGATTGCAGCCGAGGGAGGCGCCCTGCCCGAGTACCGCCCGAGCGTGCGCGCCCGGGTGGTGGCGGCGCTCGTCCGGGTGTTCGGGCCGCGGTCCTTGCGAACTGTCCTCGCCGCGATGAAGGTGCGCGGCGTCTCCGTGTACACGGCTCCTGCGCCGGCCGGCGGCCATCGAATGCCGGCTTCCGTCGAAGAAGTCGGCCTCGGCCACGGTGGGGTAGCCGGAGGAAACCTGCGCGCTGCCGTTTTCGGAGCCAACGACGGTCTGGTTTCCAATGCCAGCCTGATCATGGGCGTGGCCGGGGCTAGCGCCGACCCGCACGTGGTGATCCTCAGCGGCGTGGCGGGCCTGCTAGCGGGTGCCTTTTCAATGGCCGCGGGCGAGTACGTGTCCGTCCGTTCCCAGCGCGAACTCTACGAGCACCAGATCCGCCAGGAGCGCGAAGAGCTGGCCGAATACCCGGAGGAAGAAGCCGAGGAACTCGCCCTGATCTACGAGGCCAGAGGTATCCCGATCGAGCAGGCGCGGGAAATGGCGCGGGTCGTCTTTCGGGACCCGGAAGAAGCGTTGCGCGTTCTTTCCCTCGAAGAGCTAGGAATCAATCCGGACGATCTCGGCTCCCCCTGGGGCGCTGCCCTCTCTTCATTCACCGCGTTTGCGGCCGGTGCGGCGCTTCCCCTGCTTCCACTCGTCCTTCGTCCCGAGCGGCCCAGCTTGACGGCTGTCGCTCTTGTGACGGCGGCGGGACTGTTCGCCATGGGCGCCGCGATCAGCCTATTCTCGGGCAAGAGTGCGTGGTTGGGAGGCCTGCGTATGCTCGCCATCGGAGGCGGCGCGGGAGCAGCTACCTTTGCGGTCGGCCGCTTGCTCGGCGTAAATCTCGGATGAAGGAGTGAAGCGATGATCGTGGTGACAAACCGGATCCCGGTTGCCGAAGGGCATGAGCGCGACTTCGAAGAACGTTTTCGGCGGCGTGCTGGACTCATCGACCGCGAGCCCGGCTTCATCAAGAACCTGGTGATGCGGCCCGTGCGGCGGCGCCGCGATCCAAAAACCGGCCAGTGGGTGGAAACACAAGAGCGCGGGTACTACCTCGTTCAGACTTATTGGCGCTCCGAAGAAGACTTCTGGCGGTGGACTCAGAGCGAGTCGTTCCGCAAGGCGCACGCCGAGCGGCCGCCGGCCGAGATGTTCGCCGGCCCGAACGTGCTCGAAATCCACGAGGTTGTCAGTTCAACCGAGGAGCTTTAAGGGCGTTCAGGTCTTCAGCTTCGGCCAGACGATCGTGTCGAGTGAGAACCGTCCCGGACCGGTAAAGATCAGCGCCAGGAACGGAACGGCGTAGATCAGAGCAAACTCTTTCTGCGGCCAAGGGTCTGCAGCATGCACCTTGAAAGCGGCTACCAGTAACATGAACACGATCGGAATGGCCGCAACGCGCGTAGCCAGACCCACCAGGACTGCCACAGCGCAGACGACTTCCGCGAAAACGGCCAGCGCCAGGCTGGTAGGCGCCCCGAGCCCTAGAGGATCGGGAAACGTGGTAGCGATCTGGCTAAAGTCCGCCATTTTCTTCCAACCGTGGCCGTAGATCAGCAGCCCGGCGGCCCCAACGCGTGCGATCAGCAGCCCGACCGACACCCAGAATCGGTGTTCCATGCGGTTGGTTCCCATCTCGACTTCCCCCCGCCACTGCGACCGCCCCTCGGCGGCCGCCAGAGCCGTTCCAAGTTTCAAAATTGTACACGAGACGCGGCCCCCTTGCACCGAGGGCAGCCTCCGAGGGTGCGCTCGCCAAGCCCAGCGCGCCAGCCGGCACCCAGGCTCTGGGGTCTGCTACCGTTGCCTGCGATCGAGCACCGGCCGAGAGCCGGGCAGGACGCGGCCTGCGCCGACCATGCGCCCAGTCGAGGTTTCGCAAAGACCGGCCACGGCGGCATCCTCACCCAGTGCGCAACAGACTGTGGAGATTGGGGCCATCCGCGGGGTCGCCTCGGTCAACCCACCCTCTCTCGCGCCCGCGTCATGATGCTGGTTCTCGGCTGAACCAAGCGCGCCGCTAAAATCCGGACACGTGCGCGCTGGCAGGGGCCCCGCTGGACGCCACGCGCTCGGGCGCTTCAGGATTGGCGACGAGGGCCGGCGCACCGCTTTCTACGACGCTTGAGCGATCCGAAGCTTTCTCGAGCTACTAGCGACCGCGGGGCTCGAAGGTCGCGAACGAACCCAGCCTCGCCGCGCCTGCCGGCACCCAAGCCCGACCGAAAAATGGCAAGCCTCGAGCGACTCCATCCCCGTGTTGAGCCGGCGCAGCGAGAGCGCGGTTCGAACCAGCTTGTCGCGCGGCGGCGCACCGATCGGAAGCGCGCTCGCCCGGGTCGCTGGCCCCGCCTAGTCTGCTAGCTCGACCGGCTGGCGATCGCGCTCGATCAGGCCGTCAGTCTCGCCTCGCCCGAGCGCATGCGGCGTTCTTCCTCGATCGCCTGGTCCACGTCCGAGGACGTGTTGTGCTCGAACTCGAGGATGCCGAGCTCGGCGAAGCGCTCGCGCTGGCGCTCGGAAAGCAGCCCGAGACTCTTTACGTTGGGCACGATCTTCGAGAACAGCCGCCGCCGAAACTCAACTGCCAGCGGCGAGTTCATGGTCGCCTCCACGCAGGCGTCCACGTCGAGTCCCATGCGTTCCCACACTTCTCTGTTGATCAAGCGGTCGCGCATCAAGACGGCAGCTTCGTACACGAAGTCTTCGCGCTCGGTGCGCTCCTTTTCGCTCATGTCGGCACAGAACTCGCGCAAGCTGAGCACGCCGAAGGCCACGTGCCGAGCTTCGTCCTCCATGACCGCGGCAGTCAAATCCCGCAGCAGCGGGTTCGTCGTCGTGTCGCGCATGACACTGAACGCCGCCAGCGCCAAGCCCTCGACCATGACCTGCATGCCCAGGAACTTCATGTCCCAGCGCGAGTCGGTCAGGATCGTATCGAGCAGCTTCTTGAGCTCGGGGTTGATCGGATAGTGCAGCTCGATCTTTTCCTGCAGGAAACGGCGGTAGACTTCCACGTGGCGCGCTTCGTCCATCACCTGGGTGGCGCCGTACTGCTTGGCCTCGTACCACGGCACGGTATCGACGACCTGCGCGGTGGCAAGCAGCGCTCCCTGTTCGCCGTGAAGAAACTGCGAAAGCTGCCAGGCCAGTGCCTCGTGGCGCAGGCGGCGCCGCTGCCGTTCGTCTAGCCGGTCCCACATGGGCGTTCCGTAGATACCGATGCCCATGTCGGGAACGATCTCCGACTCGGGATCCACGTCAATCGACCAGTCGAGCCGCTCCGTCGCGTTCCACTGGTCTCGCTTGGCGTTCTCGTACAGTCGCATTAGGCGCTCGCGACTCGAGTCGTACTCCCAGTTGTACGAGATGTCCTGCTCGACTCGGAATGTTTCGACCGGCCGTGCGGCCTCGAGTTTCGTCATTGCAGTCATCGCTTCACCTCCCCGTTGGCGACCGGTCCGCCGCTTACGCGGGCGGATCGGTGGAAATGTCCAGATAAGACGAAAACACCCGCACGAGCTCGTCGTGCAGCCGCGGGTCGTCGAGCCCAAGCTGGCGCGTGCCGAGCTGGATCGTGCTGTTCATCGCACCGAGGACGACGCGCAGGCCGAACTCGGATGCCGTAGCCGCATCCGGGTGCCCGATTTCCTCGCGCCGCGATAGCAACAGATCGCGCAGCCCCGCCGCAAGATACTCGAACAATCGTTCGGTGCGCTGGCGCACGCCCGGGTCGAGGCCAGCCTGCACGAGAAAGGCGCGCAGCAGGCCGGCTTTTTCCCGGTAGATCTCGATCAGAAAGCCCACGAAGGCCTCGACGATCTCTCGAGCACCGGCGCCCTCCCAGCGAGCCGGATCGAAGGCCTCATCGGCGGTTGCTTCGGCTTCTTCGCAGAAGCGCTCGTGAAGAGCATGGAGCAATCCTTGTTTGTCGCGAAACCGCCGGTAAAAGCCGCCGACCGAGGTTCCCGCCATGCGCGCAATCTCGGCGATCGACGCGTCCTCGAACCCCCGTTGGGCCACCAGTTGCTCGGCCGCATCGAGCAAGCGCGACAGGCTGGCACGCGTGCGCGCCTGCCGCGGCGGGCGCACCCAGCGAAGGATCGAATCTGGTTGCTTGGCGGCAACGGCGTTCATTGGCACCCGTGGCAGTCGGATCCGGCCAACGCCGTCGGCCACGAAAGGATGGATAGCAAGCGGCGGCAGCAGACCGGAACCGGAACTCCGGTTTCTATATTAGACCCGAACTTTTTCGTGTCAAGCAGAACTGCCGGCTTTGCCCACGGGCCAGGTTGTGCAAACAATCGGCCCTAAGAGCCGGCGGCAGTGCCGGCCTCGAGCGAGCTCCCCGTGCGCAAGATCGTTCTCACGGCGTCCCTCCTCGCCGTCCTTGCAGCGGCGGCCATCGGCTGGGCAGCGTGGAATCTAAACCGCTACCTCCACGCGCACCGCGCCGAGATAGCCGCGCACATCAGCGAGGCACTCGGCCGGCCCGTGCGGTTTTCCGCCTTGGGGGTGTCGTGGCACCGCGGGATCGCCATCGCAGTCGAAGACCTGCACGTGCCCGACGATGCAGCCTTCCAGGAACGGGGAGACTTACTGGCCAT
>CAYZHO010000094.1:0-1717 GCA_964478045.1 uncultured Myxococcales bacterium
GGTTTTCCCGAGATGGACCAAATGGCGCTCGAGCGCAACGAACAGACGGTCGCCGACGAGCGCCATTTGGTCCATCTCGGGAAAACCGTCGGCGTCGGCAAGCGCCCCGAGGTCGATCTCGCCGCGCAAGAAACCCTGGCAAGAGGGGCCGGCCGAGGGATCGATAATCGCCAGGCTCGCCGAGTCGAAGCGACTCACGTAGCCGAGTGTGGGCGAGACCAAGACCAGGTCGTGAGGATTGCTTCCCGCCCCGACCGAGCACTGCCAGAGAACGTCGAGAGTGTCCGGGTCGAGTTCGGCAATCGCGTCGGCGCCGAAGCGCCCGATCGCGAACAACCGGCCGCCGCTCCAGCGCAAGACGGTGTCGGCCGCGACTGCGCCGGGCCGCTGGCCGGCCAGGCCGAGCTCGGCCGCATCGATTGCGGCCAGTCCTCCCGTGACGAAGTCGCAGGCGGCCAGCGAGACGACGACGCGCGCCGGGGCCAAGGGGCACCACGGAGTGGTGCCCGCGACGGCAGCCCGCAGTGCGACGAGAGCGTCCGTGGCGGTCACGCGCCCGTCGCCCGAGCCGGGCGGCGCAAGGTCGGCGCGCGAGTCGTAACGGCCGCGGACAGCTTCGGACAGCACGGCGAGCGCGTCGCTGGCACGCACGTACCCGTCGCCGCTCAGGTCGCCGCACAGCGCCTTTGCCGGCACAGGAAAAACGGCACCGGCCGCCAGCGCCAGGAAGGCGGCGCAGAAAAAGAGTGCCATCGGCCTCGTCCGAATCATCGCTGGGGGCGGCCACCGTAGCTCAGCGTCACGTAGAAGGCACGGCCCGGCACTGGAAAGCCGAAAACGTCGGAGAACTGGCGGTCGGTCAGGTTGTCGGCTTCGGCGCGCAGGCGCCAGCGCCCGGCGATTGGCCCGATTTCGAGCACCACGGCGTGCCTCGCGTAGCCGGGAACGCGCTCGAGCCCGGCCCGGTCGAGAAAGACCTGGCTGCGCGCGCCGATCTCGTAGGAGAGGCGCCACGTAGGCCCCGAGTAAAGCACCCGAGCGAAGGCCTCGTCGCGCGGGTGGGCCGGCAAGTCCTTGCCGCGAAAGTCGCGGACGCTGCTGCGGTCGATGGCGACCTGGCGCGTGTAGTTGGCCTCGATGTTCCAGCGCCCGGCGCTGGCTTTCAGTCGCAGCTCGTGGCCGCGCAGCCGGGCGGCGCCGATGTTCTGGGGGCGGGGCACGCGCGCTCCGCTCGGAACGAAGACGATCATATCGTCCACTTCGTTGTCGAAGAACGCCCACTCGGCGGTGGCCTGCAGCCGCCGGCCGCGCCTGCGGACGATGATCCCGGCGTCGCGGCTGGCTCCCCGTTCGGGCTGAAGCCTTGGGTTGGCGGCCGAGAAACCGTCGTCGCCGAAGAGCTCGCCGAAGTTGGGCGGGCGGAAATAAGTGCCCGCGTTCGCTTTCACCGTGAGCCAGGGCCACGGGTCGATCCGCAGGCCGATCCGGGGATCGACCGAGGTGTGGCGCTTTGCGCCGAGGGCGCGTTCGTCCACCGGGGGAACGAGGCCGCTACCGTCGAAACGATTTTCCACGAGCTCGGCCCGCACCTGCGGGGCCAGAGTGACGGGTCCCAGCGTCAGTTCGTCGCCAGCGGCAAGGGCCCCCCGCAGCCGGCGCTGGGTGCGCCGCGGCCCGCTGCTCAGGCCGGGAAAGTGCTGATCGAACTGTTCGACCG
>CAYZHO010000094.1:1727-5527 GCA_964478045.1 uncultured Myxococcales bacterium
AATCCAAGGCCGGGGTCGTCGGGCGGGTGCTTGGGGTCGCGCATCGTCTCGTTTTCGTAGGTGAGATCCGCCGCCGCCCGCAGTCCCCGCGGCGACTCCCAGTCGGCTGCTGCCAGCACCCGGGTCGCGCGAAAACGCGCGTGGCGCGCTTGGGCACTGCCGCGCCCGGGCGTGCCCTCGTCGCGATGGAGGAGATTGGCGGTCACGGTAAGCGAAGAGCCGCCCGCAAGCGGGCGGTCGAAGCGCAGCGCGGCCGCTGCCACGCGAGCATCGTTGTTGCGCCTCCGCGCCGCGTGCGGGTTGGGCGGAGGCGTGCGGAACTTGAAGTTGCCGCGCGTGGCCCGCAGCGATGCGGTGAGCGAGAGTGCCCCGCCGAGGGCTTGGGTGCCTGCTTGCACCGCGGTCTTGGCTGTTCCAAAGGAGCCGACCGTGAGCGAGGCGCCAAGGCCGCGGTTCCGGCGGGTGACGACGTTGATCACACTGGCTGCGCCCGAGCTCGCGTAGCGTACGGGGGTGAAACCGCGGAACACTTCGATGCGCTCGATCGCATCGAGCGGGACGTCGGCGAGGTTGACGACATCGTTGCCCGCCCGGTTGAGCGGGACGCCATCGAGCAGGATCTTGACCTGGTTGGGAGTGGAACCGCGCACGGATAGCGTGGCGAAGTCCTCGCGGTCCCCGAAGCGGCGCACGTGGATTCCCACACTGTGTTCGAGCACGTCGGCGAGCGATCGCGCACCCTGCCACGCTTCGTGGCTGTCGATCACTTCGGTGAAGCCGGCGCTGTCGGCCGCCGATTCGAATGTTTCCGAAAGCGGGCCGCCGTAGACGACGATCGCTGGGGTTTCGGCAGCCGGTTGAGCGGCGGCTACCGCTGCTGCCAGCAGGCAGCCACAGGCCAGGGCCAGGCCGGCCGGGTGCGTGATGTGGGGAGCCAATGCGCGCATACGTCCCGCAGAGGCGAGCAAGCTAACGCGGACCGCAGGCCAGCGCCACGCCTGCGTTGACAGCCCGAGCGGCGGCGACTAAGAGCGATAAGAGGTGTCTCAAGGGCGCGAGAAGAAGCGAATCGCGATTCTTGGCTCGACTGGGTCGATCGGAACCACCGCGCTCGAACTGATCGCTCGCTTTCCCGAGCGCTTCGAGGTGGTCGCTCTGGCCGCCGGCCGAAACGTGCGACTGCTCAAGGAGCAAGCCGAGCGGTTCCGGCCGCGCGTGGTTTCGGTGGCCGAGCCCGCCGATGCCGCCGAGCTCGCTCGAGCGCTCGGCCCCCAGGGACCGCGGGTAACGGCGGGCAAAGAGGGGCTCTTGGAGGTTGCGGCTGGCGCCGGCGCCGATCTCGTGCTTTCGGCGCTGGTAGGGGCGGTCGGACTCGAGCCCACCTTGGCGGCGATCGACGCCGGGATCGACGTGGGCCTGGCCAACAAAGAAGTAATGGTAGTGGCCGGCCAGCTCGTGCGCGAGCGGGCCGCGGCCACCGGGGCTCGGATTCTTCCGGTCGACAGCGAGCACAACGCGATTTTTCAAGCGCTCGAAGGGCGCGACCGCAGGCACGTACGCAGGCTCGTTCTGACCGCCTCGGGCGGTCCGTTTCGAACGCGCAGCGGCGAGCAATTGGCGGCGGTCACCCGGGAGGAGGCCCTTGCCCATCCGACTTGGGCGATGGGAGCCAAGATCACGGTCGACTCGGCCACAATGATGAACAAAGGGCTGGAGGTCATCGAAGCGCGCTGGCTCTTTGACGTGCCGCCGTCGGCCATTGCCGTCGTCGTCCACCCGCAAAGCATCGTCCACTCCATGGTCGAAATGCGCGACGGTTCGGTCGTGGCAGTGATGGCGATTCCCGACATGACGATTCCGATCGCGCACGTGCTCGCTTACCCGGACGTGCTCGATCTCGGCTACCTCCCCCGCCTCGATCTCGCCGAAGCCGGAGCACTGACGTTCGAGCGGCCTGATCCGGTACGCTTTCCGTGCCTCGAGCTGGCCTATCGTGCCCTGGCGGCTGGCGGGACGATGCCTGCGGTGGCCAACGCGGCCAACGAGGTGGCTGTGGCGCGCTTCCTCGAAGGAGAGATCTCGTTCGTGCAGATTCCCCAGATCATTGCCGAGGCAATGGCCGAGCACCGGCCGTTCCGGTACCGGAGCGTGGCGGAGCTGCTCGAAGTCGATGCCTGGGCGCGCGAGCGCGCGGCCGGTTGGCCCGCAGCGGCGACGGCCGAAGCGTGAGCGCTCGAGGCCCGGCAGAGTCCGTTGGAGCTCACTCGAGCGGTGGCCTGACAGAGCGGCTCGTCGAGCGGCTTCCGGCGCTCGCGCTGGTGCTCGGCGCTGCTTTCGGCTTGCGCAAGCTCGACGACTTCGACACCTGGTGGCACTTGGCGTCAGGGCGCTGGATTGTGGCCCACGGGCGCGTGCCCCACACCGACACACTGTCGTTTACCGTTCCGGACCACGCGTGGACGAACCTGCAATGGGGCTACGACGTCCTCCTCTACGGTCTCTACCAGCTCGGCGGTCCTGCGGCCCTGTGCGTGGCCGCCGCAGCGTGCTTCGTTGCTGCCGCGTGGCTGCTCGAGCGCAACCTCAGGCACAATCTCGGGCCGATTGCGACCACGCTGCTTCTGGGCTGGGGGCTCGTCGTCGCGCAGGAACGCTTCATGATTCGTCCCGAGATGTTCTCGTTCATCTTTTTCGAAGCGCTGATCGGCATGATCCTGTTTGCCGAGCGTTTCGAGCGCCGCCATCTCGTGGCCATGCCGCTGCTGATGCTCCTTTGGGTGAACACCCATGCCTTGTTCGTCATGGGCGTCTTCTGCATCGGATGCTGGCTTGGGGGCGAGCTGCTGCGCCGCACCGGGTTGCTCCCGCGCGTGCTCGAAGCGGCGCGCGGCGACAGGGCGGCTCTGGCAGCCGCCGGCGGCGGCCTCATCGCAGTCCTGATCAACCCGTACGGGGTTCAAGGCGCGTTGTTTCCCCTCGAACTGTGGACGCGGATCAACGGCAGCAACAGCATTTTCCAAGTCATCGGTGAGTTTCGCCGGCCTTTTTCGTCCTACTTTCCGACTTTTTCGATCGGTGCCTACCAAGCTTTGTTCGTCTTTTCCGTCGTTGCCGTTCCCGTTGGGGCGCTGCTTGCGCTGGCCGGACGGGGGTCGAAAAAGTACCCGGGGCTGAGCGCAGCCGGCCTGGCGCTGTTCGCCGGCGTGGCCTACCTCTCGCTTTTGGCACGGCGCAACCTCGGGTTGTTCGCTTTTGGTGCCCTTCCGGTTCTGGCGGCGGCCTTGGCGGCCATCGGCGACCGGCTGCCTGAAGTCGTACGGAGCACCGCGGTGAGGATGCGCGCCCTCGTGGCCGCTGCGGCTGCCGTGGCGGCTGTGGCGGGCACGGCCTACGTGACCACCAATCGCTATTATCGCGACGCCGACGTCACTCATGAGTTCGGCGTCGGGGTCTTCGAGGCGAACTTCCCCGTGCGCGCGGTTCGCTTCGCCCACGAGAATGGCCTGCCCGGCCCCGCCTACAACGATTTGACCTGCGGTGGGTACCTGGCGTGGAATCCGGTCACTTCCGAGGGAGTGTTTATCGACGGCCGCCTCGAAGTCTACGACACCGAGTTTTTCTCCGAGTACATGAAGGCGCTCGTGAACCCCGCCCGGTGGCGAGCGCAGGCGGACCGCTATGGAATCAACACGGTCTTTCTGTTCCATCGTTGGGCGAACCGGCGGCCGCTCATATTCGCTCTCGCCCGGGATCCTTCGTGGCAGATGGTCTACTACGATGAAACGGCGGTCATTTTCGTG
>CAYZHO010000094.1:5537-9544 GCA_964478045.1 uncultured Myxococcales bacterium
GGGCGGGAAACTCCGAAGCCATCGAGCGGGCGAAAAGAGCCTTCCCCACTTGGCTCGAGCGCACGCGGGCCCGCCTCGGCGAACGGCCGCGCTCGTGGCGCTGGCCCGTCGAGTACGCGACGGCGCTGAGCTCGATGGCGGGGTTTTATTACACGATCGGGCGAATCGAGGAGGGCATGGAACTCGACCGGCGCCTGCTGGCGCTTGGCCTACCGGCGAAGAAGGAGGCGGCGCTGAGGCTTGGTCTTGGCTACCGCTACGGCCACCAGGGTCGGATCAACCAGGCCCTCGTTCACCTCGAGCGGGCGGCCGAACTGGACCCGGACAACCGGCGCATCCAACAAGCCCTCGCCGAGATGCGGAGAAGGCGTGCGCGCAAGCGCTGAACGGGCGAGCGAGAAGGCAGTGCGCCGCCGCCGGGCCGCGGCCGGCGCGATCGCTGCGGCTGCTTTGCTTGCGGCCTTTGCGGTGCAAGCATTGGTAGCCGCGCGGCGAGATTCGGTCACCATCGACGAGTTCCTCCACCTGCCGGTCGGGCTCTACTTCTTGTACACCCGCGACTTCCGGCCAGACCCGATCAACCCTCCTTTAGCGCGGATGGTCGCTGCGCTTCCCCTACTGCGCCACCCGCCGGCCTTCGACCCGCAGCCGGGGATGCCCGCATGGGGAATGGGCTACCTGTTCGAGCGGCGCAACCGGGCCCACTACCACGAGCTGTTCGTTGAGGCGCGAACGATGATCGTGGCCATGGCGCTGCTGCTCGGGGCTTTGGTTTTTTGGTGGGCGCACCGCCTGTACGGCCGCCCGGCGGCGCTGGTGGCGCTCTGGCTGTACGCCTTTTCACCAAACTTGTTGGCTCACGGTCACCTGGTCACGCTCGATCTTGCCGGCACTCTCGGCTTTTTCGCGAGCGCGATGGCGCTCTGGCACATGCTCGAGCGGGGAAGCTGGCGTGCGGCGGTGGCAACCGGCGTGGTAGTCGGGATCTCCACTCTTTTGAAGCTTTCCGCGTTCGTGCTCGGTGCGGCCCTGCTCGCGTGCACCGTGGCGCGCATGCTCGAACCGGGCGGCGGCCGGCGCTGGCTTTGGCTTGGGCGCCTACTGCTCGCCTCGGTGGTGGCTTGCCTGGTGCTGAACGCCGGTTACGGCTTTTCGGGCACCATGGCTCCTTTGGCCGGCGCGCGACTGGATCCAAACGGCTGGCTGGCCCATCTGGCCGCTGCTGCTCCCTGGCTTCGGTTGCCGTTCCCGAGGCCGTTCATCGAAGGCGTGGACATGATTCTCAACGTCGGCAAAGTCCGGGAGCCTTCCTACTTTTTGTTCGGGCGCCTCTCGAGCAAGGGGTGGTGGTACTACCACTTGGCGGCCTTCGCCTTGAAGACGCCTGTTCCGGTCGTGGCCGCTTCGCTCGTTGCAGTGGCTGCGTGGGCGCTCGGCCGCTCGCCAGGGCGGCGCGACTACTGCGTGTTCCTCCCCGTGCTGGTTTTGTTCGCCGCCAACGCTGCGCTCAACTCCCTCCAGATCGGAGTTCGCCACGTGTTGCCGGCCTACCCGCTGCTGTTCGTAGGCGTGAGTCCCTGGATCGCTCGCGCACTGGCCGGGTTCGGGTGCTCCGGCCGCAGGCGGGCCGGCGCTGTTGCGGCCTGCGCGGCGCTGATGTGGGTCGCGGCCGGGACGCTGGCCGTGGCGCCTCGCTACCTCCAGTACTTCAACGAGATAGCCGGCGGGCCCGAGGGAGGCCACAGAATGCTGATCGACTCGAACATCGACTGGGGGCAGGACTTGATCCGGCTGCGTGAATACATGGAGCGCCACCGCCTTCCCGTGATCAACCTGGCTTACTTCGGCCGAGTGGACCCGCGCACCTACGGAATCGAGTTTCGCCCGCTCGAGCGCAACCTCTCCCACGGCAAGACGGTCGTTTCGGCCAGCTTCCTGATGGGGCGCCCGTATTTCTGGTATTGGAGGGGCCGGATGCGTTGGGTACCGGCGCGAACCTATACGTGGTTGCAGAGGCTCGAGCCGGTCGATCGTGTCGGGTCGATGTTCGTCTTCGACTTGCCCTGAGCGAGTTTGGCGCGAGCGAGGTTGGTGTGAGCGAGGATTCCCAGCCGCAGGTTTCCGTGGTGGTTCCCGCCTACCGCGAGGCGGCGCAGATCGGAGACTGTCTCGATCGGCTCGGCAAGTATCTCGATCGCCTCGAGCGAAGCTGGGAAATCGTGGTCGTCGACGACGGAAGCGACGACGGTACGGCCGAGGCCGCAAGACGCTGCGGTGCGGGCGGCCGAGTGCGCGTGATTTCCTACCGGCCTAACCGCGGCAAGGGTTTTGCCGTGCGGTGCGGATTGCGGGCAGCACGCGGACGAGCGGTGATCTTCACCGATGCGGATCTCTCGACACCGCCTGAGGAGATCGAAAAGGCTCTCGACCTGTTGGGGGACTTCGACGTCGTGGCCGGCACGCGCGCACGGCCCGAGTCGCGCATCCTCGTCCACCAGCGCGCGTACCGCGAATGGATGGGTCGTACCTTCAACTTCCTCGTGCGCGCGCTCGGGCTGACGGCGATGCCCGACACCCAATGCGGCTTCAAAGCGTTTCGGGCCGAGGTGCTGCCGCGCCTCCTGGCACCTTTGCGAACAAATCGGTTCGCGTTCGATGTGGAGCTGCTGGCCGAAGCGCAGCGCCAAGGCCTGCGGGTCACCGAACAGCCCGTGGCTTGGGTCAACCGCCCCGCTTCGCGCGTGCGCCTCGGGCGCGACGTGCTGGGAATGCTGCTTGCGGTGTTGGGAATCGCGCTGCGCTACGGTCCGGTTGCCCGCCGCCGGCAGTGAAACTGGGCCGCGCGGTCCGGTGGCGTTGCCTGCGGATCGAGCACGGGAGCGGCGAGGCCCGCAATCAAGGCCGGCGCGCGACGGCAGCCAAAGACAGCCCGAACGGCAGACCGCGGCTCGTGGCCCAGCGCGCCTCGAGCCGGTAGATGCGGATCATGAGAGCGTTGAGCGGACCCGGAAGAGAGAACAGGTCGGCCTGCCGGCGCGGCACGGGAAGCAAGGGCCGCAGGAGACGAGCCACTACGGCCACCGGGAAGATCGTGGCGCTCGACCAGCCGAGATAGTCGATCTCGAGGTCGGCGCCGCGTAGCGCGGCCTCCAGAGATTCCTTGGTGTAGCGGCGGCGGTGGCCCAGCACCTCGTCGTGGCTGCTCCATAGCTGGGGCCAGGCAGGCACGTGGATGGCGATCAGGCCGCCGGGGCGGGCCACGCGGCGCAGCTCGGCGAGCATGGCGAGGTCGTCGTCCACGTGCTCGATGACGTCGAAGGCCAGAACAATGTCGAAGCGAGCGTCGGGAAACGGAAGGGCCGGGCCGTCGGCCGCCACCAAGTAAGTGAGTCCCCGGCGGCGTGCGATGGCCAGGGCCGTGGTACTGCGGTCGCACGACCAGACGCGACCATAGGTCCCAAACACGAAAGACGCCCCGCCGGTGCCGCAGCCGACGTCGAGGATGTCCGGGCAGGGACCGTGCAAGCGGTCGCTGAGCAAGCGCTCGAAGAGAAGGCGCTTGCCGACGAACCACCAGTGGTAGGCGTCGACCGCGCCCATCGCTTCGAGGTCGCGTCGTCTCATCGCTTGGCAACCGCGTCCATGCAAGTATGACGCCCGCCGGGCAAAGCGGCAATGAGCACGGCAAGGAACCAGCCTTTGCGCCTAGCGCGGATCGCCTTGGGTGCGGCCCTGGTGGCGGCCGCCGAGTGGCGGCTCCTGGCCCGGGCAGCCGGGGAGTCTCTCGGCGGGGCGTTGCCATGGGCGCTTGCTGCGTTGCTCGTGCCCTTGGGCATTGGCGCTTGGGCATTCGAGGTGACTGCCGGAGGCCGGATCTCGCTCAAGATCGATGCCCTATGGGCGCTGGTGGCCGGCAGTGCCGCCGTGGCCGCCATCCTGTTGCTCCGACTGCTCGGCTCGTAGCAAGAGCGGTTCAATCGTCGAAACGAGCGAGCTTAAGGCCGAGC
>CAYZHO010000095.1:0-9452 GCA_964478045.1 uncultured Myxococcales bacterium
CTCGATAAGCTTGGCCGGGATGCCGCGGGCACGGGCCTTTTCGAGAACGGGTGCGCCAGGCCGATTGCACAGAAGTAGGCGGATTTCCGCATCCAGCCGGCCGGCCGCTGCCGCTTCGGCGATTGCTTCGAAGTTCGTGCCAGTGCCCGAGGCGAGGATTCCAATCGGAAGTTTTCGCATCTACTTTCCCCGCATGACAACGCGCCGGCGCCCCGCACCGATCGAGCCGATGACGCGGGCTTTAAGGCGCCGTCGCGCGAAGAACCGGCACAGTTCATCCGCACTGCGGCGCTCGGTGACTAGCACGAACCCAATCCCGCTGTTAAACGTGCGATCCATTTCTCGCTGGCTGATGTTGCCATCGCGTTGAATGCGCTCGAGCAAAGGCAACTTCGGCAGTGCCGCGCGATCGATTGTTGCGCTGCATCCGGCTGGCAAGATGCGCGCCAGGTTGGCCGGAAGACCGCCGCCGGTGATGTGGGCCATGGCTCGAACGGGATAGCGCGCCAAGGCCGCCAGCACGGGTTTGACGTAGATCCGGGTTGGCTCGAGCAACTCATCGAGAAGAACCGCGGGTACCCGGCGCCGGCCAATGCCGAGGGCAGCTCGCGCCAAGCTATAGCCGTTGCTGTGGAGCCCACTGGCCGGGAGTCCGACCAGGACCTGGCCCGGACGCACTCGTTCGGGCCTGGCAACGGTGCGCCGCTCGGCGACCCCGATTGCAAAGCCGGCCAGGTCGTATTCGCCGGGGCGGTACATGCCGGGCATCTCCGCCGTTTCCCCGCCGACTAATGCGACGCCCGCCTGCTGACAGCCGCGTGCGATTCCCCTGACGATCGATTCTGCGTCGATCGCGGCAAGCGAGGCGGTTGCCAAGTAGTCGAGAAACCACAGGGGCCTGCCTCCGCAAGCGAGCACGTCATTGACGCACATGGCGACCAAGTCGATCCCGATCGTGTCGTGACGGCCTGCCTGCCGGGCGACCAGCAGCTTGGTCCCGACGCCGTCGGTCGAAGCGAGCAAGACCGGGTCGCGATAGCCAGGTGGAAGGCGCAGTACGGCAGCGAACGGCCCGATGCCACTGAGGACGCCCGGCCCCCGCGCCGCTGCAGCCAGGCGAGCGAAACGGTTCACCAGCCGATCTGCTGCGCGAATGTCGACGCCGGCGCTCCGGTAGTCAAGTTCCCGCTTGCTCGCGGACATGGGCCGGGGAGTATCGGAGCAATGGGCCGATGTCAACGATCTAAAGGCTACGGCTTGCGTGCTAGAATCGCATCGCGCGCGGGCTCGCCACCGAAGGTATGGCGCCTGAGCACTTGCCAGTTTGAGAAAGTGCGGTCCAGCTCACCCTGTTCGAGCCGGTAGCGAGGATTGCGCGGTCCGCAGCCGCCTTTGCTTGCGGGACCTAAGAAGGTGTCGAGAAGAAGCAGTCCTCCTGGCCGGAGACAAGCTTTAAGGGCGCCAAGAATGTTTCGCTCGAAGAAGTCCACGACCACTACGAGGTCGAACTTTCCGCCGGCGAAAGGCCATGCATCGGCGTCGGCTTGAACGAGCAGCACGCGATCTGGCAAGCCAATCCGACTGCGCAAGTGGTCGAGAGCTCGGCGTGAAACGTCGGCCGCGACAACGCGATATCCCAACTCGAGAAGTACCAGAGTGTGCCGGCCCTGCCCACATGCCAGATCGAGGGCCAGAGCACCGGAAGGCGCCGCAGGCGGAAGCCAGCCGAGGGTAGGCCGGGCCGGTGCGAGGCTCGGCTGCGCATGACGTCGATCCCAACGAATGCGGTCTCGTTCGCTCATCTGACTTCGGTTGCAGATCGGTTGCGACGTTCGTGCGCGGCTCCCCTCACACGTTAACGCTTGGTGGCCGAGCGTACCACTTGCTGGGGGACGCCGAGTATGGGACGGCACATAGGGCCAAGGCGAGTACCCGCCGCGCGCCGGCGCGCTTTAGGGCACGGGCCGCAGCGCCGACCGTGGCGCCGGTCGTGATGACGTCATCGACCAAGAGCACACGCCCTCCACAGTCGGGCAGAGGGCGGGCGTAGAAAGGGTTCGCTCGCTGCCCGAGCGCTCGCCGCTGCCTGGCTCGAAGTCCGACCTGACGGGTCCCGCCGGGCCTGCGGGCAAGCACGTCGGGACGCATGGGGATATCAAGCCGCTTTGCCACGGCCCGGGCGAGCCAGGCGGCTTGATTGAACCCGCGCTGTTCGAGGCGGGCTTGGCTCAGGGGGACGGGAACAACCAAGTCGACAGGGGCTTCGAGTCGCGGAAGTCGACGCGCCACGAGGTGTGCGAGAACGCGGCCGCAGCGGCGGTCCCGGCAGTACTTGAAGCGCCACAAAAGCTCCGCCACCGGGCTTAGTGCCCCGGCGGTGGTACGGTAGAGCGCAACGGCGTAGGCCGCGTCGGTGGCACCGCCGCAAAGTTGGGGCAGACAGTGCAAGCGAGCACCGATCCCGGCTGCAGCCTGGCACTGCGCGCACAGGGCTCCGCCGCCTCTGCCGCAGCTCGCACAGGTGGGGATTGCGAGCAAAAGTGCTCGCACCCTCGAGAACAAAGAGCCGCCGGGATCGAGCAGCACGCGAGAGATGATGGGTTGGTGCTCGACTCACCGAAAGATCTCCCGCAGCATAAATGAAGGCGATCTGCAATCTGCCGATCCGCAAGGAACGCTTGTAATACCGGGGACGGTACGATAGCTAGCTTAACTAGTTTGTAGGCTCTGGCCGTGCCGACTGACAGGGAGAAAGCAGGAGCCGCAGGCGGCCTTTCTGTTGGGGCGTTTCGGCCCGCCCGCGAGCAAGTCGAGAACCTGCTCGAGCAGCTTGGAGCAGCAATTCGAGCCGCTCGCCCCCAAGAGCGCGACCGGTTGTGCGAACTGGCGTGGCGGCGCCTGTCCGACCTCGAATCCGAAATGAATGCTGGTTTCTCGCAGGAGGCACCACAGCGCGCCGGTTCAGGCGCGCTCTTGGTTGGCTATGGCGCGCTGATTGCGCCTGTGGGGCTCTTGGTCGCGCTAGTGCTGCCAGTCGGCTTGGTGGTGGCAGCTGGCGGGGTGGCATTGATGGTGGCCGGCATTGGTTCCATGGGGATCGCCGCGGTCGCTCGCCGCCGTAGGGCGCGACCGACGGACACGGATGCCAGGGACGGGAAGCCGTGAGCGAGCGGGGGTGGGTTGGTGGAGCCTAGACGCTGCAAGAGTTAGCAATGGGGGCCAAGGAAGTAGCGACACGGCGTGGCCGGGATCATGCGCGGGCGACTCTTTGGTCCCGGCGCGACTTCTTCGGCCGCCTCGGGTGGGCGGGCTTTTGGGCGGTCTGCGTGTTCGCGCTGGCGTCCGCCATTCGCTCGGCGTTTCCGCGGGTTCTGTTTAGGCCGGAGACGACGTTCAAAGCAGGCTACCCGGAAGACTATGTCATCGGTGAGGTAAGCGAGCGGTTCAAGCGGCAGTACCGGGTGTGGATCATTCGCACGCAGGAAGGGATCTACGCCCTGTATGCCAAGTGTACGCACCTCGGGTGTACGCCGCGGTGGCTGAAGGCCGAGCAAAAGTTCAAATGCCCGTGCCACGGTAGCGGCTTCTACAAGTCGGGCATCAACTTCGAGGGGCCGGCGCCGCGCCCGCTCGAACGGGTGCGCGTGACGCTGGCGGACGACGGGCAGATTCTAGTCGACGTGAGCGTACGGTACCGCCAGGAGAAGGGGGAGTGGGATCGACCGGGTGCCATCCTGCGGGTGTGATTAGGCCGGGGAAGGAGCGTCGCAATGGGAAGGTGGAAAGAGCTCCGGCGGCAGATCACCGAGACACAGGTTTGGAAATCGATCTTCCGCCACGGCTACGAAGACACCCCTGCCAACCGAATCCAAGCGATCTCGGGGAATGTGTGGCTACACTTGCATCCGGCGAAAGTGCGCAAGCACGGCGTCCGGGTGAAGTTCACGTGGTGCATGGGAGGAACCTCGTTTCTCATGTTCCTCATCACCGTGGTGACGGGCGTGTACCTGATGTTCTACTACCGGCCCGTCGCCGAGTACGCGTATGCCGACATGAAGTACCTCGAGTTCGACATGCCGTTCGGCATGCTCATGCGCAATATGCACCGGTGGGCGGCGCACGCAATGGTAATCACCGTGTGGCTGCACATGTTCCGCGTTTTTATGACCGGCTCGTACAAGCCGCCGCGTGAGTTCAACTGGGTAGTGGGTGTTATCCTACTGGTCCTCACCCTTCTGCTCAGTTTCACCGGATACTTGCTGCCATGGGACCAACTCTCGATCTGGGCAGTAACCGTCGGATCGAACATGGCTCGGGCCACCCCGCTTTTGGGCCACGAAGGGCCGTTTCACGAGTTCGTCGGGGTGAATGCTTTCTACGACGCGCGCGCGTTTCTGTTTGGAGGCGGCGAGATCGGCCCCCACACACTGCTGCGTTTTTACATCCTGCACTGCGTCTTCATCCCGTTGGTCACGAGCCTGTTCTTGATTGTTCATTTCTGGCGCATTCGTCGAGACGGCCTGTCGGGGCCGCCCCTGTAACAGGCGGGCGATGAGCGAGCGCAACCCGGAGAGGTCGAGACCAGGACCGGGCGCTCCGGCGGTCGCGGGGCGCCTCGAGCGCGGCCCGCGCGACGACAAGATATACTGCTGGCCGCACCTCGTCCGCCTCGAGTTCATCTGCGCCCTGCTCGTCATTGCGGGTATGCTCGTGTGGTCGCTGCTCGTCGATGCTCCCCTTGAGGCTCCGGCGGATCCCACCAGGACGCCGAATCCCTCGAAGGCGCCCTGGTACTTCTTGGGCCTCCAAGAGCTACTCGTCTACTTCGACCCGTGGTACGCGGGCGTGGTGCTACCGTCGCTAATCATTGCCGGACTAATGGTGTTGCCGTACATCGACATAAACCCAAAGGGCAACGGCTATTACACCTGGAGCGAGCGCAAAGCCGAGATACTGACGTTCTTCTTGGGGTTTCACGTTCTGTGGATTTCACTGATCGTGGTCGGGACCTTCTTCCGCGGGCCGGGTTGGAACTGGTTCTGGCCGTGGGAGCCCTGGGACACGCACAAGGTCGTGTCGATGTCCAACGTCGATCTCCCGTACTTGCTCGGGGTGCGAAGCTATTGGGCGCAGGCGGCCGTAGGCTTCGCAGTGCTTGCTGGTTATTTCTTGATCGGCGGCACGATCATGTGGTGGCTGATCGTGAGGGCGAAGGGCCGCGCTTTCATGCGCCGCTGGGGCTGGGCACGGTTTCTCATCACCGCTTTTCTGTTTCTCGACATGCTCGGAGTGATTGGAAAGATGTTGCTGCGCCATCTCTTTAACGTGAAGTACATCATGGTGACGCCGTGGCTCAACGTATAAAGGTGTGGGCCGGCGTGCCTGCTGCAGCGGCTTAGCAGAACCCCCGTCGCCTTGAGGCTCGCGTGGTGGTGCGGGTGAGCTTCGCCGGTTTGAGCGTCTAGGGAGCAATGGCGGAGATCCACGAACTCCTCGCAAGCGAAGAACGAAAGTCCTACGGTGCGGTCTTCGTGCTCGCCGTTGCGCTGTTGCTCGCGTGCACGCTATGGGCGATCTGGCAAGACGCTTTTTCCCGCCACCAATGGAAACAATACAAGTACGAGTTCTACAAACAGGCCTTGTCCCGCTACGAGCGGATGCTCGCGGACGCACGCGGCCGCCTAGCCGAGGATCCGAAGTACGTGCGCTTGACCAAGGAACTCGCCGAGCGCCGGCGCGCTTTGGCCGGGGGCAGCACAGCACGCCAGCTCGCCGTCCTGCGCCGCCAGCTATCCGAGGCCAAGGTGCGGGAAGAGGAGGCCGACCTCGAGCTGCGCATTGCCAAAGGAGAATTGGAAGAAGCCTGGTACTGGTACAACAAGGCAGTGGACGAAGGGCGGGACCCGGCGGCGGCCCGCGCCAGAGTAGAGCGGCTCGAGGCGGTGGTACGAGAGCGCCAAGCGGCACTCGATGCCGCGCGCGCTGCCACGGCCGAAATCCAGGGGCAGATCGATGCGATTCTAGGTAGGGTCGAGGAGATCGAGCGAGCCCTCCGTCCTTACTACGCGGAAATCGACCGGCTCAAGGCCAAGCTCGACGCCGTGTCGTGGTCGCTGTTGGGCCGCCGAATCGTTCGCGTTCCGATGCTCGAGCAGACAGTGTTGCGGGCGTTCGAGCGGAACAACTTTGATGAGTGGGTGGACCGGGTTGACCGCTGCGTGAACTGCCACGCAGCAATCGACAAGGAGGGATTCGAAGACCTCCCGAATCCGCTGAAAACGCATCCGGACCGCGAGTATTATCTCGGGAATCACGATCCGCGCCGCTTTGGATGCACGCCGTGTCACGGCGGGCAGGGGGCCTCTATCAACTCGGTCGAGCAGGCTCACGGCCTGGTGGAGTTTTGGGAGGATCCGCTACTCGACGTGCGGGACAAGGTGCAGGCTCGGTGCCTCAAATGCCACGGCAGCGTTCTCGGCTTGCGCGGCGCGGAGGTGGCGGCGCGAGGGGAACGCTTGTTCCGGGAGCTGGGCTGCCACGGCTGCCACTTGCTCGAAGGCTTCGAGAACTTGCCGAAGGTTGGTCCCTCGCTCGAACGGATCGCGGCGAAGGTCAGCCCAGAGTGGCTTGTCGAGTGGATCCAAGATCCCACGGCGTTTCGCCCTCGTACCCGCATGCCTTCCTTCTTCCTCAGTAGGGAGGAGGCGATCGCCATTGCGGCGTACTTGCTCGACGCTTCGGCCGAGGCATCGAGAACGTGGTTGGCCCAAGAGCAGCCGGTCGCACTGGCACCGGGCGGCCGTCAAGCACTAGCCGAGCAGGGCCGCCGGCTGATCGATTCGATTGGCTGCCGTGGGTGCCACGGAATCGCGCCGGGGGAAGGGGCAAGCCAGGTGGCCGAGGGCATCGATACCGCGCCGAACTTGTCCCGCATTGGAGAAAAAACCAGCGACGAGTGGATGGCGCGGTGGCTTGCGGATCCGCGCGGGTTTTCCTCCGTGGCCCGAATGCCCCGCCTTAGACTGTCGGCGGAAGAGATTCGCGCGATCGTCGCGGCGCTTGCGGCCATGCGCCAGCGCCCCCCACTGGCGCCGGATGCGTCGCTGAGAGCGGAGTTGGCTGATCCCAAGACGATCGCTAGAGGCAAACAGCTCGTTCGGCGCCTCGGGTGCTTCGGCTGCCACCGCATTCGCGGGATGGAGAACGAGTCCCGGGTGAGCGTGGAACTGACGGCGTTTGGGTCGAAGTCGGTGGACGAGTTGTTCTTCGGGCACCGCACGGACTTGCCGCGTACCTGGGATGCGTGGACGGCGAACAAGGTCCGGACCCCGCGCACATACGCGACGGAACGGATTCCCCAAGCAATGCCGCAGTTCGGCCTGACGGCTGCGGACGCGCGTGCCATTACCGTGTTCCTAGCCAGCAAGACTCGCAGGACGATCGCCAGTGCGTACTTGCCCGAGAGGACCCGACGGGCGGCGCAGCTCGAGCGGGGACGTATGCTTGTGGATCGCTACAACTGCCACGGATGCCACGAGTTCGACGGGCAACAGGCCGCCATCGCCCGTTGGTATGCCGATCGACCCGAGAACGCGCCCCCGCTTCTTGTAGGCGAAGGATCGAAGCTGCAGCCGGAGTGGTTTTTTGACTTCCTGATGAATCCCGTAAAACTCCGGCCCTGGCTCAAAGTCCGCATGCCGAGTTTCGACCTGGCTCCGGGAGAGGCCACAGCAATCGTAGACTTCTTTGCGGCCCTAGAGGGCAGGGAAGCCCGCCCGGTGGTTCTCGCCACGCGGCCGGGTTCTAGACCGTCGCACCGGTGGCTGCCCTCCGAGGTACCGGATTGTTACGCGTGTCATCCGGCTCGGGGCCAGCCCGGCGGTCGCACGATCAGTACGGTGGAGCTGTCCGAGGATCAGATTGCGAGCTGGGTCGAGGAAAACTTGGGTATTCCGGTGAGACCCGCCACCGCGGCCGAGAGCCGCGGCGCGGCGGGAGGCGGTTAGCCAGGGCCCGCGGCGGTGGAAGTGCGCTCCGCGCGTGCGAAAAAGTCTTCGAGCAGCGCGGCAAACCGGTCGCCCATTTCGATGTGGGCGTTGTGCCCTACGCCCTCGATCATGTGTAGCTCCGCGCCGGGAATGGCGCGTGACAAAATGACCGATCCGCCCGGAGGCGTCAGGCGGTCAGCGAGGCCCTGCAGAATCAGCACCGGACACCGCACGGCTTTCAAGGCTTCAGTGTAGTCGTAACTGCTCGCTGCCCGCGCCTGCTCGGCGTACACCTTGGGGTTGCACCGCTTCGTGATCTGCGCGTGAAAATCGACGGTCTCGGGATGGGCTGCGGCGAAGTCGGGGGCAAAGCCGTTTGCCTGGGCTTGCGCCGCTCGCGCGACCCCGTTGTGCTCGACCGCGCTGGCTAGCCGCAGCCACGCATCTCGGGCTTTTTGTCCGACTTTGCTCGAAGTACTCACGAGCACCGCTGATTCCACGCGGTCCAAGTGGCTGGTCAGCAGTTCCTGCACGATCACCCCGCCGAAAGAGTGGCCGACGAGGTGGCAGCGCCCTATTCCGAGGTGGTCGAGTACGGCCACTACGTCCTCGCCGAGAACCTCGAGCGTGTAGGGCTTGGTTCCGCGCTGCGAGCGCCCGCACCCGCGCAGGTCAAGTCGTACTGCGCGCCGCGTTGCGGCGAATGGCTCCCAAACCCCGGTCCAGCTTTCGGCCGATCCCCCCAATCCGTGTACGAAAACGATCGAACGGGAACCAGTGCCGCAGACTTCGACATGGAGGGTGCAATCGGCGGTCGCTATCTGCACGCCGGTAGGCGGTAATCGTGCTCTCGCGGCGTGTCAAGCGGATTGCCGGTCTTGACGGCATGGGATATCGGCGTCACTGTCGAAACCGGCGGGACCTGCTGATCCCTTTCGTCCAGGAACCGAACGATGAGACCGAACGACAGCCGGCAACGCAGGATTTACCCGGTCATTGCTGCTGCTGCGGTCCGCCTTGTCGATCGCATCCCGGCTTTCGTGTGGGCGGGATGGATCGTTGCGGTGATCGCTGGCAGCGCCCTGTTCGCCCTCAAGACCCAACCGCTCTAGCACTAGGGCCGGGGCTAGCAGGAACCGAAAAAGGCCTGGGCTTGCATCGCGTCGAGCCCAAGGTCGGTTCCGGCAGCCACGTTGCCTCTAGCGTGAGCAGCCGCCCCACAGTAGAGTTCTTCCGGTTTCGTCCCCGAAACTGTTCTGGCTAGTTTTGCTGGAGCCGGCCCGGGGCGATCACGGCCGGGCCGACCGGCGGAGCGTGCAGGAGGAAGCGATGTCTGGGGAGAGGAGGGGCTCGTGGACGGGACACGTCGGTTTTGTCCTTGCAGCGGCGGGTTCCGCCATCGGACTCGGAAACATCTGGATGTTCCCTTACCGCACGGGGCAAAACGGCGGGGCAGCGTTCGTT
>CAYZHO010000096.1:0-9434 GCA_964478045.1 uncultured Myxococcales bacterium
CCTGGACGACGAGCCAGTCGGCGATGCGGTCCACCACGAGGCCGGGGAGGCCATCCCCCTCCGCGTGGACGAGGCGGCAGGCGGTGGTCCGGGCCGGGAGCCCCAGGACCTCCTCCCTGAGGGAGAGCGCCCGCTCGAGCCGGGCACGGAGCTGCGGCTCGAACGGCTCGGCCCCCGGCAAGGCCGCCGGCACCGACCACGCCGGGTGATTCCCCCCGGGAGGATCCGCGCAGCCACTGCTCGACCACAGAAGAAGGCAGGCCAGGGCGGCAGCAAGGCTGCTGGCCGCAAGCGAAAGAGGGTACGCAAGCTCCACCCGCTCACTTTCGCCCGGTGGCCGCGGCGGGTCAATCCGGCCGGGCCGCACCGGTCAACTCCGCCCGCCGGTTCATGAGGCGGGCGGGCCGTGCAAGGACGGCGGCAGCGCCGTAAAGTAAGGCCGTGCCTAAAGAGGACCGCCACGACGGCCGCGGGGCCTTTGTCGAAGTCGACAACCCAGCCACCGGCGAAATCGTCTGCCGCCTACCGCTAGTCAGTCGCGACGAGGCAATCGCACTGTGCGAGCAGGCCGCACGGGCCGGCCGCGTGATCTCCGCGATGCCGGTGGCCGAGCGCGTGGCTTTGTGCGAGGGGTTCACCCGCGAGCTTGCGGCGGCACGCGAGGACGTGGCGCGCGAGATAACCCAGCAAATGGGCAAGCCGATCAGCGAAGCGCGGGCGGAGGTGGACACGGCAATTGCGCGCGCCCGCGCGATGATGGAAATCGCCCCGCAAGCGCTCGAGCCCGAGAGGATCGACTGCGGGGACGCGATCGCGCGCGTCATCGAGCGCTGCCCGGTCGGCGTCGTTCTCGATATCGCCCCGTGGAACTACCCGCTGCTCACGGCGGTCAACGTCGTGGTGCCGGCCGTGCTTGCTGGCAATGCAGTTGTTCTCAAACACTCAAAGCGCACGCCCCTGTGCGCCGGGCACTTCGCCACGGCCTTTGCCCGCGCCGGCGCGCCCGAGGGACTGGTTGTGCCCCTTGTCAGCGACCATGCCACGGTCGCAGCGGTGGCCAACCACCCCGCCGTCGGCTACGTGTCGTTCACCGGGTCCGTGGCGGGTGGCCGCGCGGTGCTCGAGGCCGCACGCAGCCGGCTGATCGATGTCGGTCTCGAACTCGGCGGGAAAGATCCCGCCTACGTTCGGGCCGACGCCGACGTCGAGAAAGCAGCAGCGGCCATTGCCGACGGCGCGTTTTACAACGCGGGCCAGAGCTGCTGCGCGGTCGAGCGAATCTACGTCCACCGCGCAGTCTACGACCGTTTCCTTGCGGCGCTCATCGAACAGGCTCGCGCCCGCGTGCCCGCCGATCCTCTGGCGGATTCGTGCCGGCTAGGCCCGATGGCGCAAGGCGCGCAGCTCGAGGTTGTGGCGCGTCACGTTGAAGACGCCGTTCGCAAAGGCGCTCGCGTTGAGGCGGGGGGCAACTGCGCTCGGGTGGGCGGGCGCGGGCGCTACTTCGAATGCACGGTGCTGAGCGGAGTAACCCACGAAATGGCCGTCATGCGGGAGGAAACCTTCGGGCCGGTTGCCCCGGTGGCCGCAGTGGCCGGAGATGAAGAAGCGCTGGCGTGCATGAACGACTCGCGCTACGGCCTAACGGCCTCCGTGTGGACCCGCGACGTTGCTGCCGCCGAACGCCTAGCCGACCGGCTCGAAGCCGGCACCGTCTTTCTCAACCGGTGCGATTATGTGGACCCGCTCCTGCCCTGGGCGGGCTGGAAGGACAGCGGCGTCGGGATGAGCCTGTCGCGCCACGGGCTGCTGCGCCTGACGAAGACTCGTGCTCGCCACTTCGTCCTCGGCCAGCGCGAGCCGCAAAGCAGCTAGCCGGCAACGTAGTCCCGCAGGAAGCGGATTTCGGTGTCGGACTCGTCGAGCTTCGCCTTGACGACGTCGCCAATCGAAATGATGTTGACGAGGCGCCGCCCTTCGAGGATCGGCAGGTGGCGGATCCGCCGTTCGGTCATCACGTGCATGACGTTGTCGACGCGGTCGCTCGGAACGGCGATGATCAAGTCACGGGTCATCACCGCACCGACTTTCATGGTTCCGACCTGCCGGCAGTCTTCCTTGGCCACCAGGCGCAGGATGTCGCGCTCGGTGATGATTCCGACGAGATCGCCCCGCTCATCACACACCGGCAAGGCGCCGATGTTGAACTCGACGAGCTTGCGGATGGCATCCTGCACGGTGTGCTCCGGCGAAATCGTCTGCAACGGCAACCGCTTGTTCTTGCAAAGCTCGGATACTCTCATCGCAAACCTCCCTCTGCGATTGCGACCGGGCACTGCTTGCGCCTAGTCGCTTCGCCACCGGCGCAACCAAGCGAGAGTACCACAGTCGAGCGCCCGGGCGTCAACCGCCGAACGCCGCGCCGCCCCAGCACCGCGCGGCGCTGTCGCCGCAGGCAACGGCAAGCTGCCTAACCGGGCGATTCGCCGGTTGTTTTGGCGCACCCGGTTTGCCGCGCTGCGTGATTCCACTTAAGCTCGCAAAGTTTGGAGGTCGCGAGCGTGGGCAAATCGACGGAGGGGGCCGGGTCCGAGCGGGGTTTCAATGGGCTCAGGGTGGTGAGCTTCGAAAGCCGCCTGGCAAATGAGGCGGCGGCTCTGATCACCAAAGCCGGAGGCGTTGCGATCGTCGCCCCGGCCTTGCGGGAAGCGCCGTTGGAAAACAACCCGCAAGCGCTGGCGTTCGCCCGGCGCTTGCTCGACGGCGCCTACGACGTGGTGATCTTCACCACCGGTGTAGGTACCCGGGCGTTGTTCGAAACGATCGAGACGGCCTGCGCTCGCAGGGACCTCGTCGATGCCTTGGCACGAACGACCGTCGTCGCGCGCGGACCGAAGACGCTGCGAGCCTTGCGCGAGCTTGGCGTACCGGTCGCCATTACGGTACCCGAACCGAACACCTGGCGGGAAGTCGTGGCGGCCGTCGAAGAAAGCGCCGAAGGCGTCAGCCTCGACGGGGCGCGGGTCGCGGTCCAGGAGTACGGCGCGCGCAACCAGCGCTTCCTCGACGAACTCGCCGAGCGTGGAGCCGCGGTCGAGCCGGTGCCGGTCTACCGCTGGACGCTCCCGGAAAACCTCGAGCCCTTGCGGGGGGCGATCCGTGAGATCCTCGCCCGCACGGCCGACGTCGTCTTGTTCACGAGTGCGGCCCAGGTCGAGCACGTCCTGGCCCTTGCCGAACGCGAGGGGCGCGGGCCAGAGTTTCGCAAGGCGCTCGAGGAAGTAGTGGTGTGCTCGATCGGCCCCGTCTGTAGCGAAGCCCTAACCGCTGCGGGGATCGCCGTGGATCTCGAGCCGAGTCGCTCGCGCCTTGGGGTTCTCGTAGGTGAAGCGGCCGCGCGCTCGCGTGACATCCTTACGGCCAAGCGCGCCCGCCTGCGCCCGGCCGCCAAGATTGTCTCGCGCCCGGCGCCCGAGCCGGAGCGGCTTCGCCAGGAGCTCGAGCAAAGTCGCTTCATGCGCGCCTGCCGCCGCCTGCCTACCGACACGACTCCCGTGTGGCTGATGCGCCAGGCCGGCCGCTACATGCAGGAATACAGGGAAATGCGGGCCCGCCACCCGTTCATCGAACTGTGCAAGAATCCGGAGTTGGCCGCCGAAGCGACGGTCACGGCCCAGGAACGCATCGGAGCGGACGCCGCGATCCTGTTCTCGGACATTCTTTTGATCGTCGAGCCGATGGGACTAGGGCTCGAGTACGTGCGCGGCGAGGGTCCGAACATCACCCGGGTGGTGCGCAGCGCCGAAGACGTGGCGCGCCTCAGGGAAGTGGAACCGCAGGAATCCCTTGCGTTCGTCTTCGAAGCAGTGCGAAAGACCCGCGCCGCGCTGGCACCGAACATTCCGCTGATCGGGTTCAGCGGCGCGCCCTTCACGCTGGCCTCGTACGTGATCGAAGGCGGCGGCTCGCGCAACTACGTAGCCACCAAGACACTCATGTACCGCGACAAGGGGGCCTGGGACGCCCTGCTCGGCCTGATCGGGCGAGCCGTAGCTTCTTATTTACGCGGCCAGATCGAAGCCGGCTGCCAAGCGGTGCAACTATTCGACAGTTGGGTCGGCTGCCTGTCCCCGCACGATTACGAAACCTACGTGCTGCCCCACACCCGCGCCGTCGTCGAGGCGCTGCCGGATGGAGTGCCGGTGATTCACTTCGGCACGGACACAGCAACCCTGCTCGAGCTGCAAGTGGCCGCTGGCGCCCAGGTCCTCGGCGTCGACCACCGCGTACCGATCGGCTCGGTGTTCGAGCGCTTTCCCGGCGTGGCGGTCCAGGGCAATCTCGATCCGGTCGTGCTGTTCGCCGACGTCGACTATGTGCGGCGCCAGTGCCGCCGCCTTCTCGATGAAGTCGGCGGCCGCAATGGCCACATCTTCAATCTCGGACACGGCGTCCTGCCGGCCACGCCGGTCGATCACGTCATTGCTTTGATCGAAGAAGTCCACGAATACGGAGCCAGAGTGCGCGAGCGCGCACGTGGCTGAGAAATCGCGAGGACGGCAATGGAAATCAACGGCATCGCCCATGTCATGCTCACCGTGAGCGATTTCGAACGCGCCAAACCGTTCTACGAGCGCCTGCTCGCCTTCCTCGGCCTCAAGCCCCTCGTGGACGCCGACGGAATCTACTATTGTGTGGGCGGCCGCACGGCGGTCGGGATCGTGCGCGCCGACGACGCCTATCGCCACGAGCGTTTCGTGCAGCGCCGGGTCGGACTGCACCACGTTTGCTTTCGGGCGCGCTCGCGCGAGGACGTCGACCGCCTCCATGAGTTTCTCGTCGAAATCGGCGCGACCGTCGTTCACCCGCCCGAAGAAGGCCCGTGGGCTCCGGGCTACTATTCGGTTCTGTTCGAGGACCCGGACGGAATCCGACTCGAAGTGAACCACGTGCCGGGCAAGGGAGTGCTCGAAGGAACCTCGTGACCACTGGGACCGACCAAACCCGCCCGCGAGCCGTTGTCGTCGGCGGCGGCATCGCCGGCTTGACCGCTGCCTACCGCCTCGCCCGGGGGGCGGGCGAGCGAGGACTTCAGATCGAACTGCAACTGCTCGAGGCCGCCGAGCGCACCGGCGGCAACATCGAGTCGGTAGTGCGCGACGGCGTTCTGCTCGAACGCGGCCCCGACTCGATCATTACGGAAAAGCCTTGGGGCGTTGCCTTGTGCCGGGAAGTGGGGCTCGAAGACCGGCTGATTCCAACCGATCCCAGCCACCGCAAGAGCTTCGTCGTAAGAGGGCCGCGCCTGTACCCGGTCCCCGACGGATTCCACTTGCTGGCTCCGTCGAAGATCCGGCCTTTCCTTACTTCCCGCCTGTTTTCCTTGCACGGCAAGTTTCGCATGGCCTGCGAGCCGCTCGTTCCAGCGCGGCGCGAAGGCGGGGACGAAAGCCTAGCATCGTTCGTGCGCCGCCGTCTCGGCCGCGAGGCTCTCGAACGGGTGGCGCAGCCGATGGTGGGAGGCGTGTACACGGCCGATCCCGAACACCTGAGCTTGCAGGCAACGATGCCGCGCTTCCTCGAGCTCGAGCGCAAACACGGCAGTGTGATCCTCGGCATGCTCAAGGCAGCACGCCAAGCGCGCTCGGCGGTGGCGAGCGCTCGGGGGCCTCGCTACGACCTCTTCGTCGCACTGGCCGGGGGCCTCGAGGAGCTGCCGCGGCGGCTCGTTGAGCTGCTTCCCGAAGGAACCGTGCGGACCGGTGTGCGCGCCACGCGAGTGCGCCGCGAGGGGGGCCAGTGGGTCATCCAAACGAGCGCCGGCCAGGTGCGGGCCGACGCCGTGTGCTTGGCGGTCCCGGCCTACGCGGCTGCCGAGCTGCTGCGTGCCGAGGCGCCCGAGCTGGCTGCCGAACTCGAACCGATTCCCTATGCTTCGGCAGCCACCGTCAATCTGGTGTTTCGGCGCGAGCAGGTCGGGCACCCCCTCGATGGATTCGGCTTCGTCGTCCCGGCCATTGAAGGACGCTCTATCCTGGCCTGCACCTTCGGCAGCCAGAAGTACCGCAACCGCGCCCCGGCCGGAAAGGTCGTCCTCCGGGCGTTCGTCGGCGGGGCAATGTTTCCGGAAAAGCTCGAGATGTCCGACGCCGAGATGGTCGCCGCCGTCCTCGCCGACATCGCCGAGCTCCTGCACGTGCGGGGCGATCCGGAGGACGTGCTCGTCAGCCGCTACCACCGCTCGATGGCCCAGTACCACCTCGGGCACCTCGAGCGCGTCGAACGAATCGAGCGGCTGGTCGCCGACCTACCCGGTCTTGCCCTGGCCGGCAACGCGTACCGCGGCACAGGAATTCCGGACTGCGTCCACAGCGGCGAGCTTGCCGCCACCCGCCTCCTCGACCACCTCACCCGCTGAGCAAGGGGCGCGCCAGCGGCCTTAGACGTACGGCAGGACTTCCCGGCGGAAGATCTCCGCCTGGGACTGGCCGTCGCCGAAGGTGGCGATGTCTTGGAAAAAGAAGACGATCCCGTCGCAGCCTTTCTTCTTCCACGCCGACAGGTACTCGATGCACTGCTCCGGGGTACCCTTGCAGCGCGTGTGCTCGAGGATGAGATCGCGCGAGACGTTCTGCCTTGCGATCCGCTGGAAGTAGGCTTCGAGTTCTTCTTCGTTGCGGTAGCAGATCCCGCCGGACATTGCGGTCAGCCGAATCTCGTCGAAGTCGCGGCCGACCTCCCGGCAGTGCTGCTTGAGCACCTCGACCGTTTCGTCGAACTCCTCGAGCGGCCCGTTGTAGTTCCAAACGTCTGCGTACTCGGCAACGATCCGCAGGAGCACTTTTCTGCCGCGCCCACCGATCCAGATCGGCGGCCGCGGCCGCTGCAATGGCTTGGGCTCGCACACCGCATCGACGAGCTTGAAGTAGCGGCCTTCGTAACTAGCCATTGGCTGGCTCCACATCGCCAGCATCACGTCGAGGGCCTCGCGCAACCTCGCCAACCGCTTGCCGACGGTCAGGAACTCGTAACCGTATGCCTCGAACTCTTCGGCGTACCAGCCCGACCCGACGCCGACGTTGAGCCGGCCCCCACTAGCCACGTCCACGCAGGCGGCGATCTTGGCCAAATAGGAGGGGTGCCGGTACTGGACGCACGTGACGAACTGCCCAATGCGGGCCCGGCTGGTGATCTCGGCCAGGGCGGCCATCATCGTCCAAGCCTCGAACGTCGCCTCGACTCGCTTTTCAGGAAAGGTGTGAAAGTGGTCGTAGACCCATAAGGAATCCCAGCCGGCCTCGTCGAGCGCGCGGCTGGTGCGGCGCACGACCTCCCACTTCTCGCGCGGGTCGTCGATGCCGGCTAGGTCCAGCCGCCACCCCTGTGGCACGAGCACACCGTATTCCATCGCGTCACCTCCATCGAGCTGGCTCGGCGGCGGCCAAGCCGCACGCGCCGGCAGCCACCGCAACGGGGTTGCCTAAGCTAACGCGAACCGCGCCGGCGTGCCAAGGATGCGCGCTTTCCATTGCAAATCATAGAGTTACGATTTCAAAGGATTTACGTCTTGCCGCGTGCCGCGCGCGGCGCTACACATGACAGAGCCATGGCCAACGAGATCACCGTCGCACCGGGTCTGCTGATCGCGATGCCGCAGCTCGACGACCCGAACTTCTATCGGAGCGTCGTGCTGATGATCGAGCACCAAGAGGAAGGCTCGTTCGGACTGATCGTCAACCGCCCGACTCGACACCGGGTCGCCGACTTGCTCGAGTCGATCGACGTCGAGTGGCGCGGCGATCCTTCGGCCGTGGCCTGGTGGGGCGGCCCCGTGCAGCAGGAAACCGGATGGATTCTGCACGGCGACGGCCCGAACGTCTCGCCCGCGCTCAGCCGCAAGATCATCGACGGATTGCACATTTCGTCTGCACCTGAGGCGCTGCGCGAGCTGGCCGCACGCCCGCCCGAGCGGATCCGCTTCATCCTCGGCTATTCCGGATGGGCGCCCGACCAACTCGAAAGCGAGCTGGCGCAAGGGGCTTGGGTCAACAGCGACGTCACGCCGGAGCTGATCTTCGACACCCCGCCGGAAGCCATGTGGGAGGCGGCGGTGCGCCGCCTCGGGATCGACCCGGAATCTCTGGTCCCGGCCAGCGGCATCCACTGAGGAAGCCGAGCGCTCAGCGTCAGACCTCGGACTGATCGGCGAAGCGACCCTGGTACACGGCGGTTCCGTCGGTCCGCTGCAGGATGATCTGGCAGATCGGAATGCCGGCGCGCAAGCGCAGCGGCCGCCCTGAAAGATTGGCGATCTCGAGCACCTGCCGGTTGTCGATGCCCGGACTGAGGAATCCGGCCGTCACGTGAACGAGCAAGCCGAGGCGGGCGAAACGCGAGCGCCCCTCGAGCCAAGCGCAAATATCGGGAGCCAAGCGGATGCGCTCGCGCGTGATCCCGAGAATCGTCTGGCCGCTGGCTAAGTCGAACGGCTCGTCGAGGCGCCGCAGCGTCGTGTAACACCGGTAGTCGACCGCCTCACTGACGTCGATCGCGCCGGCGCCGGCATCCAAAACGCGAATTTCGTCGCCGAGGTGCAAGTCGATCGAAGCCGGCCCGACCATCGAGGGGTCATAGGGGTCGATCTCGATGCGCCCGGCGGCGATTTCTTCGAGAATGCGATCGCGCGTCAGAATCACGGCTTGCCTCCACGCTCGGCTCGCGCCGCATCGGTTCGGCCCTCGCGCGGGCGCGCCAATCGCTGCACCACGTCGAACAGAATCTTGGTGCCGAGCTCGAGGTTGTCCTGACTGATGCGCTCGTCGTGCCCGTGGATCGTCGCCAGCTCCTCGCCCGTGAGCAAGGCCGGAATGAAACCGTAGGCGGGCACTCCGAGCGAGCGAAACGCGTGGGAGTCGGTAAAGCCGGGCGACAGTATGGGCAACAGGTGGGCGCGCGATCCGTAGTGGTCGGCGACGACCTCGCGAATGGTTGCAACGGCCGGATCGTCGAGCGAGGAGATGCCGCTGCGGTGCTCGAGCACACGCTCGATTTCGACGTCGGGATCGTCGATTACGCGCCGCAGTTCTTCGACGAACTCGTCGGGATCCGTATCCGGCAGCAGCCGGCAGTCGAGCGTCGCTTCGGCGCTGGCCGGAATCACGTTGTGCTTTGAGCCCGCCCGCAAGCCCGTCACGTTGATCGTGTCCTGGACGATCGCCGACATGTGCCCGCCAGCCGCCGACAGCATCTCGAGCGTAGCGTCTGCCGAAGGATCGAGCCCTTGCCCGAAGAAGCCGGCCCGGGCCAGCTCGGCCAGCATCGCGGCCACGGGCTCGGTCGCGCGCACCGGGCGCCGGTACCCGTCAAGGCGTGCCAGGGCGCGGACGAGGCGAACCACGGCGTTGTCTTGGTGCGGAACCGAAGCGTGGCCGGGA
>CAYZHO010000097.1:0-9410 GCA_964478045.1 uncultured Myxococcales bacterium
CCCTGGAAGTGGCCACCGATCCGGACTTCACGAACATCGTTCACACGGCCACGGCAACGCCCGATCCGAACGCCGACGGCACGGTCAAGCAAGACGTGGGCGGTCTCACTCCAGCCACGACTTATTACTACCGCTTCATCCAGGGATCCGAAGTCAGTCCGGTCGGCACGGTCAAGACCGCTCCGGCTCCCACCGACACCGTTCCCGTGCGCTTTGCGATGAGCGGCGATGCGAATCCTTACTTCTGGCCGTACTCGGTTCTCGACATCATGCGCTTGCAGCAGGACGTCGACGGCTGGTTCTTCATCGGCGACACTGTCTACAGTGACGACGATCGGGCTGACGGATTCATCGCGGATCAGCTCGCCGAGTACCACCAGAAGCACCGCGAGAACCGCGCGGACGCGGCCCTGCGCGAGATCATGCGGTCGATGGCCACGTACGTGCAGTGGGACGACCACGAGTCCGTGAACGACGTATCCGGCACCGTGCCGGCGTTTCAGGCTCGCTTGATCGACGGGAACCAGGCGTTTCGGGACTACTACCCCATCCGCGAAGATCCGGTCGACCCGATGCGGCTATACCGGAAGTTCCAGTGGGGAACGGCGGCCGAGTTCTTCCTGCTCGACGACCGCCAGTACCGTTCGCCCAAGATCGTCTGCTGCAATCCGCCCGATCCGCCGATCGTAGAGATCAACTTCGATCCTGGCACACTCGGCGAGTGCCCGAACGGCGGCCAGGTGTTGTTGCCGGATCCTGCGTGCCAGGCAGCCCTCGCGGATCCGTCGCGCACTTACCTAGGGGCCGAGCAAAAGCAGTGGCTCAAGGACTCGCTGCTCAACTCGACGGCGACCTTCAAGTTCATCCTGAACGGGCCGCCGCTCACCCAGATCGGTATGCAGCCCTACGACCGGTGGGAGGCGTACCCAGCTGAGCGTACCGAGATCCTCGACTTCATCCAAAACAACAACATCGAGAATGTCATCTGGCTGTCGACCGACTTCCACGCCCTGATCGTCTCCAAGGAAAGCGTGGACATGGACTTCAGCCATGCCATTCCGGAAGTCGTGCTCGGTGCGATCGGAATGGATACGATTCTTCGGGAGATCGTGGCCGAAGCGCCGGACGTGATCCCGCTTCTGCCGGCACTTCCGGCGCTCATTCCGCAGGTGACCGAGTACGACATCGACCGCTTCAACGGGGTGGTCGTAACGGTCGATCCCACCGCCAGCCCGCCAACGGCGACGGTAGACGCCTACGGGCGTTCGGGAAGGGTCCTCGCTTCGATCACCTTCGAAGCGACGCCGTAGCCCCGCGGCCGCCGCGGCGAACGTTTGGGGGCCGGCGCCCGTTTTCGGGTCCGGCCCCCTTTTTTGGCATCCTCGCAGCACAGCGGCCCGGCGCAGAGTTGGTTCGTTGGCGATCGCACCGGCTTGTGGTAACGAGGGCACGTGGACAGCGCCGAACCTATCGTCGATGTGTGGATGCAGCAGCCGACCCGCCGGTTTCTCGAGCAGCCGGTCTTCGAATCCCTGTGGCGCTGGCTCCATGTGACCGATCCCCCTGTCGTGCCGCTCGAGACGACCGTGGAACTGATGGACCGAGCCGGCGTGCGGACCGGACTCGTCTCGGCTTGGTGGGGACCACAGGGCCCCATCATCTCGAACGACGAGGTCGCCGCCTTCGTCGCGCGCTTCCCCGACCGTCTCGTCGGGGTCGCCTCGGTGGATCTCGCCCGCCCGCTCGAGGCCATCCGCGAACTCAGGCGCTGCGTGCGGAAACTCGGGTTCCGGGCATTGCGGGTCGTGCCATGGCTATGGAATCTGCCGCCCGACGACCGGCGCTACTACCCGCTGTACGCCGAGTGCGTCGAGCTTGGGATTCCGTTCTGCTTGCAGGTAGGCCACACGGGGCCGTTGTGCCCCTCGGAGCCAGGGCGGCCCATCCCCTACCTCGAGCACGTCGCGCTGGAGTTCCCCGAACTGCGAATCGTAGCCGGGCACATTGGCTTTCCGTGGACGGCCGAGATGATCTCGCTGGCCACGAAGTTCCCCAACGTCTATATCGACACCTCCGCCTACAAAGCCACGCGCTATCCAGCCGACTTCGTCGAGTTCATGCGCGGCCGCGGGCGCCGCAAGGTAATGTTTGGATCGAACTACCCGATGATCACCCCGGAGGACTGCCTCAAGGGCCTTGGCGATCTTGGCCTCGACGAAGAAGCCCGCGCCCTGTTTTTGTGGCGCAACGCCACCGAAGTCTTCCGCTTAGGGGGATGAGTACAATTTCCAAGTCCTTGAAATTACAAGCATTTTGGTTTCGCGCGAAACCAAAATGCTTGTAATTTCAAGGACTTGGAAATTGTACTCATCCCCCTCGCGTTGACGCGGGGGTGGGTTTCGCGTACTTGCTCGCAACACTCCAATGGCTCGCAACATCTACGAAAAAATTTGGGACGCACACGTAGTGCACGAAGAGCCGGGGCAGGAAGCAATCCTGTACATCGACCGCCACTACGTCCACGAAGTCACATCGCCCCAAGCCTTCGAGGGATTGCGCCTTGCCGGCCGCCGCGTGCGCAGGCCGGAGCTGACGTTTGCCACGATGGACCACAACATCCCGACGACGGACCGTTCGGGACCGATCTCAGATCCTCTTGCCCGCAAACAGGTCGAAGCCCTGATCGCCAACTGCAGGGAGTTCGGTATCACCTGTTTCGACATGCAGGACCGCCGCAATGGCATCGTCCACATCATCGGCCCCGAGCTCGGCCTGACGCTGCCGGGTATGACCGTCGTGTGCGGCGACTCCCATACCTCGACGCATGGGGCACTCGGCGCGCTGGCTTTCGGCATCGGGACGAGCGAGGTCGAACACGTCCTAGCCACGCAAACCCTGCTCCAACGCAAATCGAAAACGATGGAGATCCGCATCGACGGGCAGCTTGCTCCTGGCGTGACCGCCAAGGACCTAGTGCTGGCAATGATCGGCACGATCGGGGCCGGAGGAGGAACCGGCTATGTGATCGAGTACACCGGCAGTGCGGTGCGCGGCCTGTCGATGGAAGGGCGCATGACCGTTTGCAACATGTCCATCGAGGCGGGCGCGCGTGCCGGTCTCATCTCTCCGGACGAAAAGACTTTCGCCTACCTCGAAGGACGCGAGTTCCTCCCGCGCGACCGGTCTTTCGACGAGCTGGTGCAAGAGTGGTCCGAGTGGAAGTCCGATCCGGGCTGCCGCTACGACCGCTCGGTGCGAATCGACGCAAGCGCCGTGGCGCCACAAGTCACGTGGGGCACCTCTCCGGCGATGGTAACGGCGGTCGATGGCCGCGTGCCTTACCTGAGCGAGATCGAAGACGAAACCGAGCGCAAAGCCGCCGCGAGGGCGCTCGCGTACATGGACCTCGAGGAAGGTACCCCGATCACCTCGATCGAAGTAAACCGCGTGTTCATCGGGTCCTGCACGAACGGCCGCATCGAAGACTTGCGCGAGGCGGCCCGAGTGGCGCGCGGATACCGCGTTCACGAACGCATCGACGAAGCGATCGTCGTTCCGGGATCGATGCAAGTCAAGGAGCAGGCCGAAAGGGAAGGTATCGATCGCGTCCTGGAGGAAGCGGGCTTTCAGTGGCGCTATCCGGGATGCTCGATGTGCCTCGGAATGAACCCGGATCAGCTCCGGCCGGGCGACCGCTGCGCTTCGACGTCGAACCGCAACTTCGAGGGCCGCCAGGGCAAGGGCGGGCGCACGCACTTGGTAAGTCCTGCCATGGCGGCTGCAGCAGCGATCGCCGGGCACTTCGTCGACGTGCGCTCCTGGGAGTACAAGTGATGGAACCCCTCGTGCGCCACCGGGGAATCGTGGTCCCGCTCGACCGTGCCAACGTGGACACGGACCAAATCATTCCCAAACAGTTTCTCAAGCGAATCGAACGCAGCGGCTACGGAGACGTTCTGTTTTACGACTGGCGCTACCTCGAAGACGGGAAGACCCCGAACCCGGACTTCGTCCTCAACCAGCCGCGCTACCGCGGCGCCTCGATTTTGCTGGCACGCGACAACTTCGGATGCGGCTCCTCGCGAGAGCACGCGCCCTGGGCGCTGCACGACTACGGCTTTCGAGTCCTGATCGCTCCTTCGTTCGCCGACATCTTCTACAACAACTGCATCAACAACGGCATGCTCCCTATTCGGCTCGAAGCGCGCGAGGTCGATCGGCTGTTCGCCGAAGTCGAAGCACGCGAAGGCTACGAGCTCGAGGTGGATCTGCCCTCGCAGACGATCGAAAAACCCGATGGGTCTCAGCTTCGATTCGAAATCGATCCGTTCCTCAAAGAGCGGCTGGTCAACGGCTGGGACCAGATCAGCCTCACCTTGCGTCACGAACAAGCGATCCGCGATTACGAGCGCCGGCGTGGAATCGTCACGTCGAGCGAATGAACTCGACCACGACTTGTGCCAAGCGCTCTCCCTGATCCTCCTGCAAAAAGTGCCCCGCCTTCTCGATTGTCGCATGCGGCTGGCCGCGGGTACCGGGCACGAGCTGCTGAAACAGCTCGGCACCCCCTGCCGTGATGGGATCGCTGTCGCTGAACGCGGTCAGAAAGGGCTTTTCCCAGCGGCGCAGCACCTGCCAGGCGCGCCGATTCGGCTCGGAGGCCGGATCGTCCGGCGTTACCGGAACGAGCATTGGGAACTGCCGGGCGCCGGCTTTGAAACGCTCGTCCGGAAATGGCGCGTCGTAGGCGGCCACGATCTCAGGCGGCAGCGTGTTCACGCACCCGCTTGCTACGATCCGGCCGACCGGAAATTCCTCGACCTGTTGCGAGAACTCTCGCCAGGCAAAAAAGGCATCCGGCGGCCGCTGGTCCCCCGTCGGCAGGAACGTGTTCGCGGCCACGATCCGGGAAAACCGCTCGGGATGCTCGGCGGCCAAGCGCAGTCCGATCAAGCCTCCCCAGTCTTGGCACACCAGGGTCACTCCCTTGAGGTCCAGCCGCAGGAGCACCTCGCGCATCCAATCCACATGGCGCTGGTACGTGTAGTCGCTGCGCGCGGCGGGCTTGTCGGAGCGCCCAAAGCCGATCAAGTCGGGAGCGATCGCCCGCAGCCCTGCACTCGCCAAGACAGGGATCATCTTGCGGTAGAGGTAGGACCACGAGGGTTCTCCGTGCAACAGCAAGACAGGAGGACCATCGGGAGGACCTTCGTCCACGTAATGAACGCGTAGCGCTGCGCCGGTGCCGTCGCCCGCCGGCACGTCGACGTAGTGCGGCGGAAACGGGTAATCCGGCAAATCTGTAAAGCGCTCCTCGGGGGTTCTGAGAATCTCCATCCCTTCACCCTGAGGCAAGCTCGGCGCAATTGCGAACGGCCGGCCACCCCTTGGAAGATCCTCCGCTGTGCTTACAATGTACGTGACGACGCCCAACGCCGGCGTGCCGCCGGCTGCCGGGCGACTCGGCTGCCGCCGGCGCGCCGCCGAAAGGAGGCTGCCGATGAAGACACGCCGAGGACTTGCAGGCCGTGGCATCACGTTGCCTGGTCCGGAACGGCGCGGCGCCCGCAAAGACAAGATTCCTCCCTCGATCCGAACGAACAAGAAACTGGCCGATCCGACCGTATGCGATCATTGTGGGGCGATTTACACGCGCAAGACGTGGCGCTTCGACCATCCGGTCACGCGCGAGCTGCTTGCCGAAGCCGAATGGGGCATCTGTCCGGCGTGCGAGCAAGCCGAACGGCAAGTGGGCTATGGAAAGATCGTACTCGAAGATTACGCCGCTCGCGCCGACGAGCGGGCAATACGGCGCCGGATCGCCAACGTTGAAAAACGGGCCGCCTACACCCAGCCGGAGCGGCGGGTGATCTCGATCGATCGTAATGGCGATGCCCTTGAGGTTTTGACTACTTCACAAGAGCTAGCGCACCGGATCGCGCGCGAGATCGAAAAAGCATTCGGCGGCCGCTGCCGGTATTCTTGGTCTGACGACGGGTCGCTCTACGCGGTCTGGCGTCCAGCGGCCTGAGCAGCGGCCTGTGTTTCGAGCGGGCTTTCTGCGGGGACCGAAGCGACCTGCGCCGGCCCTGAGCGGTTGAAGGAGTCGCTCCCAGCGCGCCGCTCGACACCCCGGGACGCATGCACCGCAACGGCCGGAGGCAAGCGCCCGCCGTAGCTAGTCGATGGCTACAGGTAAGAAAAAAACGGCGCCAACGATTCGCAACGCGGACATTGCCGATGCGCTGACCAAGATCGCCGACCTCCTCGAACTCGAAGGCGCCAACCCCTTCCGGGTGCGCGCCTACCGCCGAGCCGCGCGCACCATTCACGACCTCCCGCACAGCGTCGCTGCGATGGTTGCCGCCGGCGAAGATCTCACGGTGCTCCCAGGCATCGGTAAAGAGCTGGCAGCCAAGCTAGCGGAAATCGTGGAAACGGGGCACCTGTCGTTTCTCGATCGGCTTGCCAAGCGCGTGCCCGAAAGCCTCGCCGACCTGATGCACGTTCCCGGGCTAGGAGCCAAACGCGTGGCCCTCCTCCACGAGCGACTCGGCGTCCGCACGCGCGAGGATCTCTTGGAAGCGATACGCGCTGGCCGCCTGCGCGAGCTTCCGGGCTTCGGGGCGAAGAGCGAACAGCGCATCCTCGAAGCGCTTCAGGCCGCTCCCGCGCAGCGGCGCATTGGCCTTCTCGAAGCGGAGCAGACGGCCGAGCCTCTTCTCGAGTACCTCCGTTCGGCGCCTGGAATCCGGGAAGTCATGGTGGCCGGCAGCTATCGCCGGCGCGTCGAGACGATCGGCGACCTCGACGTTTTGGTAACGTGCCGGGACGGGGAGCGCGTGATGCGCCACTTCGCCTCCTATCCCGCCGTCGAGCGTGTCGTGTCGCTCGGGCCCACCAGGGCGACGGTCCTCCTGCGGGGAGGGTTCCAGGTCGACGTGCGCGCCGTTGCTCCTGCCAGCAGGGGCGCCGCCTGGATGTACTTCACCGGCTCGAAAGCCCACAACATTGCCTTGCGCCGCATTGCTGTGGACAAGGGTCTCAAGCTCAACGAGTACGGGCTGTTTCGCAACGGGCGCAGGATCGCCGGGGCGCGCGAAGCAGACATCTACCGCAAGCTCGGTCTTGCCTACGTCGAGCCGGAACTGAGGGAAGACCGCGGCGAAATCGATGCGGCGCGTAGCGGCGGCCTGCCACAGCTCGTGCGGCGCGAAGACCTGCGCGGCGACCTGCACGTGCACACAAAAGCCAGCGACGGATATCACGACCTGCGGGAGCTGGCCGAGGCAGCACGAGCCCAGGGGCTTTCGTACGTAGCAATCACCGACCACACGAAATCGCTACGCGTGGCCCGCGGTCTCGATGCGGATCGGCTGCGCGCCCAACTATCGGAGATCGACCGTCTCAACGAACGCCTCGATGGAATCACCATCCTCAAGGGTGCCGAAGTAGACATTCTCGAAGACGGCTCGCTCGACCTCCCCGACAGCATCCTGCGCGAGCTCGATCTCGCCGTTTGCGCGGTTCACTCTTTCTTTGACCTTCCGCGCAAAAAACAAACCGAGCGGATTCTCCGGGCGATCGACAATCCCTACTGCTCGATTCTCGCCCACCCGACCTGCCGCCTGCTTTCAGGACGCCCGCCGATCGACGTCGACATCGAAAAAATCGTGACCGCGGCGGCCGAGCGCGGCTGTATCCTCGAGGTAAACTCCCAGCCCGATCGTCTTGATCTCACGGACGTCCACTGCCAGCTCGCCAAGGAAACCGGTGCGCTGGTCGCGATCACGACGGACGCGCACAAGCTGACAGATTTCGGCTACCTGCGGTTCGGGATTTGGCAGGCAAGGCGCGGCTGGATCGAAGCCGGCGACGTGATCAATACGCGGCCGATCGACGAGGTGCGCGCCATGCTGCGCGCGCGCCGCGACTAGAACGGCGTTCCAGCACGGCCCGCGTTTCGTATGCCACGCGCGCTCGGCCGCGCCGCCGACGCGTCAGGGCACGAGTACGACTGGGCAATCGATGTAGTCGAGCACGACGGAAACTTCGCGGCCGTCGCTCAGCCGGGCCTGCGCCGGAAGCACCAGTGTCCGGCCGCGCTCGCGCCGTAGCGCATCCACGATGGGGGCAACGTCGGACCGTACTATTTCGATGCGGGGAGCAACCCCGGCGGCTGTCATCCGCCGGCGCGCCTCGGCCCGAAGCCTGTCCGCATCCGGGCCGCGCGGAATCAGCACCGCCAGGTTCCGGTGGTCCGTCTCGGCCAGCCGAAGCGCCGTCTCCAGGGCCCGCACGGCCGAGCTACTGCCGTCGAACCACACTAAGATAGGCCGCCCGATCGCCATGCCCCGCTGCAGCACGACCACCGTGCGGCGCGCCCCCGTTAGCACGCTGCGGGCCGTCGACCCAACGCGCACTCGCCTGGTCGTCGCCAGCCCCGCTTTGCCAACCACGATCATGTCCGCGCCTTCGGCCGCCGCAAGCAGTTCGTGCGCCACGCGCCCGCGGGCCGTCCGGAACGTCCACCGCACCCCGACCTTCTCGGCGGTGCCCTCGAGAGCTTTGCGCAGAGCGGCGGCTCGCGCTCGCATCGTTCGCTCCATCCGCGAGCTGTCGAGCGTTCGCTGCCGGCCGCCATAGGAAGACAGCTCCTGCGCGAACGGAAACGCCGCGGCGCGCAGTAGCTCGGTGTCTTCGACGTACAGGCCCTCGAGCTCCGCTTGCAAGCGCGCGGCCATTTGCGCGGCTGCCTCGAGCGCGGCCAGGCTGTGCTCGGAGGCATCGAGAGCAACGAGGATTCGGCGCACGTGCTCGTGGCGGGTCACGACTTTGCCTCCTCGCCGCGCTCGGCGGCTGCCAGCCGCTTGCGGATCGCTAGCAGCTCTTCGAGCTTGTCTTCGACTTTGCGATTGAGCGTGCCCTCGGGATAGCGGCCGTCTGGCCCTCGCTGGCCGGCGGGCATGCCCGTGAGCAACTCGAGCGCCTCGTCCACCGTTCGCACCGCCCACACGTGGAACCGGCCGGCTGCCGCCGCTTCGACCACATCGGGCCGTAGCATGAGGTGCTTCACGTTGGCTTCCGGAATAATGACGCCCGCTTCCTCATCGGCGCCGCACCGGCGGCACACGTCGAAGAATCCTTCGATCTTCTCGTTCACGCCACCAATGGCCTGAACTTGGCCGCGCTGGTTAATCGACCCGGTTACGGCAATCGACTGGCGGATCGGCACTTCCGCGAGCGCCGACAGAAGCGCGCAAGTCTCGGCGACCGAAGCGCTGTCTCCGTCCACCATTCCGTAGGACTGTTCGAACACCAGGCTAGCCGACAGCGATAGTGGGCGCGTGCGCGCGTAGCGATCTGCGATGAAGTTCGAAAGGATCAACACTCCTTTCGAACTTCATCGC
>CAYZHO010000098.1:0-3880 GCA_964478045.1 uncultured Myxococcales bacterium
CTCGGCGAAGAGCGCTGCAATGCGAAGTTCTCGGTAAGCGTTCGCGGACTACCGCTGGGCTCGTATGACCTGTTCGTGGGCGGGAGCCTGCGCGGAACCTTGCTGGTGCGCTCGCATCACCGCACGAGCGAAGGAGAACTTGAGTTCCGCGCTGCTCCAACGGAAGCGGGGCAACTCCCTCTCGAGTTCGACCCTTCCAGCCAGCTTGTCGAGGTCGCGCAAGGCGGCACCGTGTTTCTGAGCCGCATCCTCCCCAACTGAGACAACCGGCATTTTTGCGACCGGCATCGGGGAGCCGGGCTCTGCGGCCCGCCTCCCCGATGCCGTTTGGTTTCTCCCGGCGCTCGGGGGCCGTATACTGAAACGAGTAACCCACCAGCTTCGATCGCGATTGATGAACGCTCGAGTCGCATGCCGCCTGCTCGCCGCCGCCCTGGCGTTTTTGTCTATCGATGCATCCGCCTCGCAGTACGTTGCCGGACGAGGTCTGCGCTTGCTCGACGACCGCCTGGTGCTTGGCGGCTATCTGGCGGCCGGCGCTAGCTTGCTCGACGAAGAGCCAAAGGAGTTCAAGCTCGACGACCTGAGCGCTTTCGTTACCTACCGCGTCAATGACGAACTGCTCGCGTTCTCCGAGATGGAGCTCGAAGACGCGATCCATCTCGACGAAGACGGATTCGACGTCGGTCGCCGCATCGTCAGTCTGGAAAGACTCTATCTGGAGTGGCAACCGCGCCAGGAGCTACGGCTGCGCTTAGGCCAGATGCTGACGCCAATCGGCATCTGGAATCGCGTCCACGCCGCGCCGTTGGTGTGGACCACCTCCCGCCCTTTGGCTACGGAGGCTTTCTTCGATACGGGCGTCACGGGCGCCCAGCTCGACGCGAGCGCGCGCTGGCGGGACCTCGACTTCGTGGCCACGCTGTTTGGCCAGCCCGACGGCCACATCGACGCTACCGACGCTCGCCACCGGATGCGGCGGGGAATCGGCGCGCGCTTGCAAGTAGGGCGCATCGAAGCTTGGCACGCCGGAGTATCCGCACTGCGGTACAGGGACGATCGGGACCGGCGATGGCACGGGTTGTTCGGGGCAGACCTATTGCTCGACCGGGAACCCTGGGAAGTCTGGAGCGAGGCCGTAGTAAACGACCCAGATGGCGGCCCAACGATCTGGGGGCTTTACCTCCAGGCCGCGTATCACTTAGGCCATGGGTTCTATCCAGTGGTGCGATACGAACACGTGCACTTGGAAGGGGTGGCACGTAACCCGATTGTAGCCGGCCTCGCGTTCAAGCCAGCGCCGAACGTGATTCTCAAACTCGAGGGGATCCTGGGACGCGAGGGGCTTGGCGCCGGAGGCAACGGAGCGGAAGCCTCGGTTGCCATCCTGTTCTGAGAGGCATGAGGGCGAGGGGGGCTGCAGCGTTTGCTCTAGTGCTCACGATCGGGGTAACTGCACCCGCATCCGCCTTCAACGAGCGGTTCGTAGTGGTCGTGAATCCCAACAATCCGGTGTCTGCAATCAGCCGCGACGACCTCGAGCGCATCTACCGCCGCACGCTCGTGTTCTGGCCCAATGGACGGCGGATCGTGCCCATCAACGCTCCCTTTGGATCCCCGCTGCGGGAGGCATTTCGCAAGGCGGTTCTCAGATCGAAGGCCGAAACACTGGCGACCTATTGGAACCGCCGCTACTTCGACGGCATCCTCCCGCCCCCCGTGCTCAAGTCGGTAGAGGCCATCCGGGCGTACGTAGCGCGCCGGGCGGGCGCGATCGCCTATCTCCCACCCGAAGCGGTCGACGACACGGTCAAACCAATCGCGATCGTTGACCGCCAGGACCGGTGACGATGCTGCGCCCGCGAACCATTCGGATGAAGCTGCTCCTGTACGCGGGAGCCGTCCTCGTCGTCCCGACCATCGTCTATGGCTTCCTGACCTACGCGGTGGCACGCAGAGCGCTCCAGCCGTCGCTCGAGGAAGAGCTTGCGGACGATGCCTCGACCGTAAAGATCGCAACGCAAGAGCTGCTGGCCGCTCACATCCAAAACGTAGCAACCTGGGCCCGGCTCGACTTCATGCGGGAAATGGTGGTGCACGACGTCGACAAGACGATCTCCCACTTTCTCGAGCGCGTGAAGCGCGACTACGGTGTGTACCTCGACCTGATGGCGCTCGACGAGGCCGGAATCTGCCGGGCCTCGAGTTCCCCCGTGCAGATCGGTACGCGCCCTCGCCTTCCGGCGATCCGCTTCGCGGGAAGCCCCGCGGTCGGCGTTCCCACGGTGGGGTTCTCGGATACGCACGCTCGATACTACATCGCTCTTGCAGCGCCTATCTTCGATCCCGAACACCCTCAAGTACGGCTCGGGCGGCTCGTGGCGCTGCTCGATCTCGGATCGCTGCGCGACGTCGTTCGAGCGAAAGCGGGACACCATACGGTCAAGCTCAGTCTCGTGGATGCCGCGGGTCGCGTTCTGGCCGGTCCGAGCCGGCAGATCAGCGAAGGAAGCCAGCTTCCAAGCTGGAACCTAACCGCCGTCCATCCGCCCCGGTACCAAACTGGGCACCGCCCGGTCCTTTACAAAGCCATTGCCCCAGACGGTAGTGAGTTCCAGGTAGCCGAAGCCGGACTCGACGCCTACCGTGCGCTGCCCGACCTCGACTGGAGCGTCCTTGCCACGATTCCCACGGACGTGGCTCTAGCACCCGTGCGCCACGTTCGCGACCGCGTCCTGCTGTTTGGCTCCGCTGTCACCCTGGCGGGACTCGCGCTGGCCTGGCTCATCGCGATCAACATCGCGAGGCCGATCAATCGCCTGACCCGCATTGCCACGCGAATCGCCGAACACGGAACCCTCGAACCGATTCCCGACCCCACCAGCGCCGACGAAGTCGGAGCGCTGACTCGCGCTTTTCAGACCATGGTAGAAAACATCTCCGCCGCCCACGAGGAACTCGTCCAGTCGGCCAAACTCGCTTTCCTCGGAGAGCTATCTGCGGGCATTGCGCACGAAATCCGAACACCGCTCGGAATCATTAAGAACTCGGCCCAGCTGCTCGAGCGGCGTGTGGCCGCTCGCGGAGACCAGGAAGGAGTGGAGTTCGCCCGTTTCATCCAAGAGGAAAGCGACCGCCTGAACGGAGTCGTCACCAGCCTTCTCGACTTTGCGCGCCCGGCCCCGCTCGAGACCGCAGCGACCGACCTGAACGAGGTCGTCCAGCGAGCCGTCGAGTTTCTCTCCGCGCAGGCGGCGTCGCGGCGCGTCGAGCTCGTGTGCCAGCCGACCGCGGGCCTGCCGGAAGTCGAATGTGACGCCCGGCAGGTGTATCAGGTGCTCCTCAACCTGATTCTCAACGCGATCCAGGCCTGCAGCGAGGGAGACCGGGTGGAGGTCCAAACGCGCACGGCCGGCAGCGGAGTGGAACTCGTCGTGCGCGATACCGGGCCCGGAATTCCTCCCGAAATCCGGGACCGGCTGTTCGCACCCTTCGCAACCAAGAGAGAAGGCGGCATTGGCCTCGGCCTTGCCATCGTACAAAGGATCGTCACGGCTCACCGCGGCCGCGTCGAAGCGCGCAACCGCGAAGGCGGCGGCGCCGAGTTTCGCGTCTGGCTGCCCGCCGACACCACCAAACGAGAGAGGATAGGGGCGTGAGTACGAGCAAGACGGTGCTCATCGTTGACGATGAGGAGCGCATTCGGCGGATTCTTGCCGCCTCGCTGTCTGCGAAAGGCTATCAGGTCATGACCGCCGCCGACGGCGAGGAGGCAATCGCGCGCCTGGAGGAGCCGGTGGATCTCGTGCTGACGGATCTCAAGATGCCCAAAGGCGACGGGATGAGCGTTCTCGCCCACGTTCAAGAAAAGGGCCTCGCC
>CAYZHO010000098.1:3890-9400 GCA_964478045.1 uncultured Myxococcales bacterium
CGACTACATCACCAAGCCGTTCAATCTCGACGAGGTCGAGATTCTCGTCGAGCGGGCTCTTGCCAGCGAAGCGCTCGCGCGCGGCTACCGCTATCTACAAGAGTCGGCTCAACCGCGGCTCGAGGAGCTGATCGGGACCTCCCCCGCCATGCAGCGCCTCTTCGAGCGCATCCGCCGCGTCGCCGCCAGCGATGCGGCGGTGCTGGTTACCGGGGAGACGGGTACCGGCAAGGAACTGGTAGCGCGGGCGATCCACGCCCTGAGCAACCGCCGGGACCAACTCTTCGTGCCGGTCAACTGCGCCGCAATACCGAGAGATCTGCTCGAAAGCGAGCTGTTCGGACACGTGCGCGGTGCTTTCACCGGGGCGACCGAAGACCGCGAAGGTAAGTTCGAGTTGGCAGACGGGGGAACGCTGTTTCTCGACGAGATTGGGGACATGCCGGCCGAGCTTCAGGCCAAGATCCTGCGCGTTCTCGAGGAAGGGCGTCTCAACCGTGTAGGAGGAAACCGCGAGATCAGCGTGGACGTCCGCGTCATTTCGGCAACGCACCGTAACCTCGAACAGGCCGTCGAGCAGCAAACGTTCCGCCAGGATCTCTATTACCGGCTGAACGTCATCGAAATAAAACTGCCGCCATTGCGCGAGCGCCCCGAGGACATTCCGCTTCTGGCCGAGCACTTCCTCACGCGCTCCGCCCAACGGCTCGGCCGGCCTCCCTTGGTTCTGGAAGCAGACGCCCTTGAACTCCTCACTAGCTACCCGTGGCCGGGCAACGTACGAGAGCTGCGCAACGTGTGCGAGCGCCTCACGGTTCTCGCCGAACAAGGAACGGTCACCGGAGACGTGGTCCTCCAGCTCGTCGACTTGCCAGCGGCACGGAGTCCGAAATCCGTACGGAGCAGCGAGGATGTCCTTCCGCTCGCCGATGCGGTAGCCGAGGCCGAAATTGCAGCTATTGCGCGAGCGCTCGAGCAGGCGGGCGGCAACAAGGCTCAAGCTGCGCGCTTGCTGGGGATCAGCGAGCGCAACCTCTGGTACAAGATCAAGAAGTACGGGGACCGGCTACCAGCCTAAACCCGAAAGGATGGCGGAGAGGGTGGGATTTGAACCCACGGACCCCGAAGGGTCACACGATTTCGAGTCGTGCTCCTTAAGCCGGACTCGGACACCTCTCCGTCCCGCGCAAGTTTATCCGGTAACGGGCCGGTGGGGCAACCTGAGCTAGCGCCGGGTCTGGAAGAACCGCGTCAGTAAACGCGCCGCTTCTTCGGCGCACGGGCCTTCTTCCACCACAAACCGGTGGTTCAGGCGGCGGTCTTCCCCAATGCGGTACAGCGACACGGCCGCCCCGGCCTTTGGATCCCGCGCCGCGAACACCAGCCGTTCGATCCGGGCCTGGACCATGGCTCCCATGCACATGACACACGGCTCGAGCGTCACGTAGAGCGTGCCGCCTAGTCGATAGTTGCCGGCTGCGCGGGCTGCCTCTCGCAGCGCCACGATCTCGGCGTGCGCTGTCGGGTCTCCATCCGTAATGGTACGGTTATAGCCGGTCGACACGCGTCCGCTCGCCGACAGGTGAACGGCTCCAACCGGGACTTCTCCCGCACTTTCGGCTCGACGGGCCTGCTCGAGCGCCAACCGCATCCAGACCTCGTCGCTCGCCGCAGCCGAATGCTCCGAACTCACGATTTCGGCTTGGGCCGGACCAGGAGCCGGCTCTTGGTGGTATCTTGAAGAGGAAAGCGCGGGGCGGGCTTTGGCTTGCCCTGCTTCGCTTGATGGCGCGCCTTGGACCTTTGAGGCTGAGGGCGAGCCGGTGGGACTTTGGCCGGACGAGCGGCCGGCGTCTCAACCGGCGGCGGTTCGATTTCGACCGTCTCGGGCAATGGCACCAGTAAGGCCAGACACCCGATCGCGATCGCGGCTGCCAGAGCGAGATATCCCCAGGTTCGTGGCACGAGCGTCTCTGCGGCGCAGCGCGCCGCCCGGACTTATCTTACCCGGAGATCCCTGGAACCGCCATGACGGTGCAGCCAACGCTGAGGCGCCGCCCCGGCGCTCAACTGCACGCCGGGCAGGCGAGAACGACGTTCACCCCGACTCCTTTCCGCAACAACCGGAGCGCGTCGCTAGCCGCTATCTTTCCATCTCCGTCCGTGTCGCAAATACACGCATCGCAGCTCGCCAGCCTTACCGCAGCGCGCAGTGCGAGCAGAGCGTCGCTCGCTGTCGTCTTACCGCTGTCGTCCGGATCGCCGCAAGCGACGAGACCGCACGTTGCGCTGCAGTACTGACCCGGCAGCCACTGGGCGTCCCCGTCATCGCACTCTTCGCCGGGATCGAGCACTCCGTCCCCGCACTGACCGCTGCCCGGCGTCGTCGTAGTAGTCGTGGTCGTAGTCGTCGAAGTGGTCGTCGTAGTCACGCACTGATCGCTCATCGGATCGCAAACCATGCCAGGGCCGCAGGTTGGGGTTCCCGCGCACACGCCTCCGCTGCACGTGTCACCGGTAGTACAGTTCAGGCCGTCATCGCATGGGCTTGTGTTGTCGGTGTGAACGCAGCCGTCGGCCGTGCACGTATCGTCGGTACACGGATTGCCGTCGTCGCACTGATCCGCGTAAGTGCAGTGGCCTGCCGCCGTGTCGCACATCCCCACGCTACAGATCCGGCCGTCGTCGCAAAGGGGAACCGCCGGCCAGTCAGGAGTGTCGGCAATGCATCCTTCGTCCTGGCACTCTTCGCTGCATCCATCCCCCCCAACGGTGTTTCCGTCGTCACACGTCTCGCCCGGATCGATCGAACCGTCCCCACATACGCCGCATGGCACCAACCCCGGATCGCCGATCATGGCCGGCGCTGGCGTGACGGTACCCTCGACCACGGGCACCGGGCCTCCGTCGCGGTAGACCAGCTCGTTGCTACCTCCGCTTCCGGATGCTAGCACCTGCGCGCCGCTAGCGATCGTCATTCCCTCGTGGGCTCTCAGGGAGTTTTTCCCATTGCTCGCGCGGTTGTCGAGGACCGCAGTCCCCGCAACAGTGACTTCGCATCCTTCGACGTCGAGGACCCCGGCACCAACGCCATCTCCGCTGCCCTTGACAAGCATGCTTCCGCCCAGGGCAATGCGACCGCCGGCGCTGAAAGAAATCGCGGCACTGCCACCCCCGTTGGGGCCACTAGCGTCGATCGCGGCCGACCACACGACGTGCCGGCCAGCGGCAACGCTGACGTCGGCACCACCGCCACCGCCGCCGCGGGCATCCACCTGGGCCGCAAGGCCAGCCCGTACGGACCGCCCGGCAGTGACGTCGATGGATCCCCCCGCTCCCTGGCTGCCCGCCGGACTGACTCCGATCGTCCCTTCGAGTACCACGTCGTTGTCGGCGTCCAACGTGATGTCCCCGCCGAACCCGTCAGGCCGCGCTCCCGCGGCGTCCACCTTTGAGCCTGTGCGCAGCTCGATGTTGCGCCCGGCGGTCATCTCGATCGTGCCCCCATCTCCTCCGAAGAAATCGGCAGACGAAAAATGCCCGCTCGCGCTTACAACTACACCATCTTGAACGATGACGTCTCGCCCAGCGTCGACTAAATGCTCACCCCCGAAACCGGCACCACCGATCGAGTCGGCCAACGCGTCGGCCGCAAACACAACGTCGCGGCCCGCGCTGACGGTTAGACTTCCGCCATCGAAATCGCCCCCCTGCACGCTCACCTGCGCCATCACGCGAACATCCAGAGCCCCTGACAGGCTTACATCGCCACCCCCTGCCAAGCGCCCTCCGAGCGCATCAATCGGGCCGAGGACGATCAGGGAGGAGTCGCCCGAGTCGATCTCAACCGACCCGCCATCGCTATCGGCGCTCGTGGAAGAAACGTCGATTCGCCCGCGAACGGTTACTTCGCCAGCTCCCCGGACTGAAACCGCTCCTGGGTTCGTCCCGCCCGCCCGGATCGTGGTGTTGAGGTCAACCAGGCCGCTCCCGAGCCCGCACGTGCCGAAGAAACAATCTGCGTCGGTCTGGCACTCGATCCCGCGGTTCCCCGAACACACAGAAACCGAACACGTACCCTTGAGGCAGTCCGCGTTGGTCGAGCACCTCACACCGAACGCATTCGTGCAACGTCCCACAGCGTTACAGGTGCCGAGAACACAGTCCTGATCCGACGTACATATTCGGCTTGCGTCCGCCGAGCAGCGCCGCTGCGAACACGTGCCGGCTTGACACTGGTAGTCGCCCGTACACGTGCGCTCTGGATCGAGCGTGCACCGCCGCCGCGCCTCGATCTCGATAATCCCCCCGTCGAGGCCGCCGTTGCCATTGCGGCCGCGCGCGTTGATCCCCAGCGAGCCCGGCGCATCGGCGATAAACTCTCCCGCATAGACCGAAACCACCCCGCTGCCGGTGTTGAGCTGGCCGTTCGGCCCGACGATCCGGACCGTTCGCGAGCCAAAGTCGAGTACCGCACCGTCGGCCACCTGCACCTCTTGGTCGATCACGCACGGATCCGCGGTAGGCGGGCAGATGTCGTCGGCGCTGTCCACGTTCGTGATGACCGCAGCCGCGGGCGAAGCGACGAACAACACGCCGAGCAGGGCCACACGCAAGCTCGCTCTCACCTGCCCACCTCGGTTCGGGAGTCTTTCGAGACGACAGCAGCTCGCCCGTTGTCCGCGCCGCGGACGCCCTCGAGAAGCAGTGCCCGTCCCGTTGCGCGCACGCCTTCGCGACCGTTGTTGCGGGCAACAACACCGGCGATCCGGGCCCCGTGGCTGCGCACGAACAGCCCCGTGCCCAGGTTGTCTTCGATCACGAGGTTGCGCACCTCGGCCACCGCTCGCGTGCCGGCCGCACGCACCCCGGTGGCGAAACCAGTAATGCGACCCGGGGCGGAGACCGACCCGCCTTCGATGACCACCCGTGCGGCGCCCAAGACACGGATCCCCGCGCCGTGTCCGCTTCCTGCAAGCGTTAAACCCCCGAGATCCACGGTCAGGCCCCTCGATGCGGCAGGGGGCCGGACGATCAGACCGTCTCCAGGACAGACTTCGGTCGCCACCGGATCGCCCGCCAGTACGCGAACGTCCGAGACGACAACGTCGCCACACGAGCACGGGACGCGGCGCCCGGCGACGTCGTCACCGCACTGGCGTGCCGCAGCCGGCCACACTGCAACAAAGAGCAACCAGGTCGCCAGGAGCGACCCCAGGCGAATCGAATTCATTGGCTTTTCCACCCGTGCCAGGGCTTGTCCGCAATGAACCCCAAGGCGCCGCCGCGCCCTGACTTCTCCTACCCAGGTTAGGGGCATTTCCCAGAGTTAGAAAGGGGGGCGCGGCGCGCTTCTGTGGCAGCAGGAGCGCCTGCCTTGTTCCAGGTGCGATTCCTGTCAAATTCTCCGCCGTGCGCAGCGCGCCGCTACTTGCGCAGGCCGGCGGTTGGATCTTCGACCTCGACGGCACGCTCGTGGAGCCGCTTCACGACTTTGCCGCCATCCGCCG
>CAYZHO010000099.1:0-9389 GCA_964478045.1 uncultured Myxococcales bacterium
AAAACCAGTGTTTTCCAATGATTTCGCGCACTTAGAAAATGTACTTATCCCTGTCTAGAGCGGAGGGTGATGAGGGCGGGCAGGACGAACAGGTTGCAAACGACGGCCAGGCCAATTCCAACGGCCAGCAGTTGCCCTAGGCTGGCAATGCCCCGGTGGCTGGCAAAGCCGAGGCTGGCAAAGCTTGCAATCGTGGTCAGCGAGCTGAACAGGATCGCGTGAGCGGTGCTGGTTTCCAACAAGTGTTCGGGCGCGACGTCCGACATGCGCGCCCGGTGGACCAAGTGAATTCCACTGTCGACCCCCATCCCCAGCAACAGCGGGACGACGATGACGTCGGCGAAGTTAAACGGCAGGTCGAGAATTACCGTAGCTCCCGCAGTCAGCAATGCAGCCAGCCCTAGCGGCGCCAGAACGAGCAGTGTTTCTCCAACGGTTCCCCAAATGATGAGGAGCAGGATCGTGATAACGACGACCGCGGCTGCCAGCGCCTGCTGGAGTGCCCGCACGGTAGCACGGCTTTGCTCGTAGAGCCCAATAGCCGGCCCTGTGGCGTTCGGTGCGACCGAACGCACTGCCCGAACAAAGCGCTCGAGCGCGGCATTGTCGCGCAGGTCCTCGCTCGGCGACACCTCGACACGCGCCGTTCCGCTCGGCGCCACCATCCGCTCGAGAAGAGCCCGCGGCAGATCGTCAATCGTGACAGGTCCCGTGTTCACGGCGCGCTCGAGCCGGCGAAGCTGCCCCGGCAGTGAACCGAGAAGACTGTCCTCGAGCTCCTTAACGAGCCTGCTTGCTTCACCTTGCTCGCGGATGTGGCCGTCTCCCGCAGCTTCACGAACGCGCGCGAGGAACTCGCCGAGTGCCGCGCGCACCCGCGCGGCCTCCCGGGCCAGCGGCTTGCGCGCCGCCGCTTTCTCCAACTTGCCAAGCTCGGCGCGCAGCGACTCGAGCGCTTCGACTTGCTCCGGCAACGTCGGCCGCGGTTGTTCGCCCGCCCCGAGTGTGACCGGAGCCAAGAACATCGCCACGTCCTCGATAATGGCGAGCTTCTCGTCTTGATCGTCCGGCACAAAGTCGTGGATCGTGATTGCACGCTCCACCTCAGGAAGCTCGCCAAGTCGCCGCGCCAGGCGATCGGCCTCCTCAGGGCTCTCGGCCAGCACGCTCACGTTCCAGGGGGAATCTCCGCCGCCTGCCAGCAACTCCTCGAACACTTGTACGGACTCGGCACCCGGATCGCGCACGCGCAGCGGATTCTCGTCGAAGTACACGTCCGGAAGCAGCGCGGCGGCCCACACCGCAAACGCCAGAGCCGCCAGCGCCACCAAGCGCGGATGCCGCACGGCCACCGGCGGAATCGACACTGCCCGCAGCGCCGCCGGCACCGGCCTGCTCGCGGCATCGCGCGGGCGCCCGATACTGATCAAGGCGGGCAGCATCGTAAACGTACACAAGGCACTGATGAACATTCCCGAGCCGGAGATCAGGCCCAGCTCGGCAACACCGGAAAAAGCCGTCGGGACGAAAGCATAGAAGCCGATCGCCGTTGTAAGCGCGCAAAGGAGAATCGATGTGCCGGTTTCCCGAGCCGTCTCGACGATCGCCTCGCGGGGGTCGCCTCCGGCAACGAGAAGCTCTTCGTAGCGCATGCAGAAGTGAATCCCGAAGTCGACGGCTAGCCCGATGAACAAAACGGCAAAGGCGATCGAGATCATGTTGAGATGCCCCACGGCCGCGGCGGCGAACGCGAAGGTCCAAACGAGACCGACAACCAGCGTGACAAGCGTCGCGGTCACCAAGCGCGTAAAGCGCAGCGCCATCAGCAGCAGGCCGGCCACCAAAACGAACGATACGACGCCCGCAATGACCGCCTGCCTTTGGACGAGCTGCATCTCCTCATAGGACAGCGCAATGTCGCCGGTTACGCGCACCCGCACGCCGTGCGCCTGGTCGAGACCGAGCCGGCGTGCCATCTCCCGCAACGCGCCAAGCGGCCGGCGGGCGGCAACGATGTCGCCATAGTCGAGCACCGGCTGTGCAACGATGAACCGGCGCCGCGCATCCACGTCGAGGTCGCGCCCGGCAATCACCTCGGCCCACGAAAGCCGATACCGCCGGCCGTCGAGAACAGCGCGGATCGCACGCACTGTCCGCTCGAGCATCGGCCGGAGCTCTTCGCCTTCGATCTCGCCATCGCGCACCGCAGCGACCCCACGTTCCAGGAGGTTGGCGAGCCCCCGCAACGACCCGTCGCGGGCCAGGCCCGCCAGGTATGGCTGCACCCGCGCCAGGCGATCGGCGAAATCCTCGAGCTCCTCCGTGGTCATGTAGAGGAGAGCGTGTTCTTCGAAGAACGGCCCGCCCGGAACGAAGACGCTGCGGAAGAGATCGGGCGCCTCGCGCATTGCGGCCGCAAGCTTCTCGGCGGCTTCGCTAGCCTGCTCGGGCGTGTCCCCATCAACAACCACGAGGACCGTCTCGGCCATCATCGGGAAAGCCCGCTCGTACTGGATCTCGAGAATCCGATGCGGCAACTGGTCGGAAAACATTGCGTCGAGGTCGGTGTTGACGCCCAGGTGCGTGCCAGCGTACAGGCCGAAGATCACGGTCATGCAAGCCATCGCGGCCACGACCCATCGCGGGCGCCTTTGTACCCAGTCCACCCAGGCCGCAAGGAAGGCGGCCAGGCGCGCTTCGAAACTTGCCCTACCAACTTTCACGGTCTTACTTGCACGTTACGCCGGACGGCGAGTCGCCCAGATTGCCCGTCTCTTGCTAGCAAAGCCACCAAACGCTCGCCGACGCCGGGTCGCATTGCCCCCCACCCGCTCGTATAGTGTAACGTTGTGCAGCGCCGCCAAGCGAGCGGCCCGGTCCCGCCGGCCGCGGCCCTCGGCCGGCCCAACAACCACCTTCGGAGGTTAAAGGGCGTGCGTCCAACGGCCATCGCGACTACAGCTTTCCGCGCCGCCGCAATCGCGCTCCTTGGAGCAAACCTTTGCGCGAGTGCAGTTGCCCAGACTACCGCCGCCGGCAACTCTCCGGCCGCACACCAGCCGGCTTCGAGCGCCGAGCATGCGCCGCCGGCACCGCCCGAGGCCACCCCCACGCAGGTCGTCGAGCGGCTGCACGCAGCTTTGCTTTCGGTCATGCAGCATGCCGATGAGCTCGGCTACCAGGGGCGATACCGGCGCCTCGAGCCCGTGCTGCGGCGCACGCTCGACCTTCAGTTCATGGCGAGCAAGGCCGCAGGCCGTTACTGGAAGGAGTTCGGCGAAAAAGACCGCCAGCGCTGGCTCGACGTTTTCTCGCGGCTTACGCTCGCAAACTACGCCGGCCGCTTCAACGGCTACTCCGGCCAGCATTTCGAGACGCTCTCAACCGAGCCCGCCCCGCACGAAACGGTGCTGGTACGCACGCGACTGACCGGGGGCCCGGAAGACGTGCAGCTCAACTATCGCTTGCACAAGACCGAACGCGGCTGGCAAGTGATCGACATTTACATGCACGGCACGGTGAGCGAGCTGGCGCTGCGCCGGGCGGAGTACTCGACGGCGATCGGGCGCAAAGGCCTCGACAAGGTAGTCGCAGACGTAGAAGCAAAGATCCGAGAGCTCGAAAAAGGAACGAGCGGCTGAACGAGGCGCGGCTAGCGGGCGCCGCTGCGGCGGCGCGACCGCCGCGAGCAGGGCGGCGGGTTCTCTATCTGACCAATGCGCGTCTGGTAGTAGCCGTTGCGAAGCGCCGCGTAATAGTCGACCGACGAGTTCGCAAGCGCCATGAGCGCCTCGAAGTTCGCGTCCCGCGCAGCCAGGCCTGCTCCTCCTCCGTAGGTCAGCCGCTCGGCTGGACCGAGTACCCAAAACGCTGGATTGAACGCGGCGTCTACCAGCGTTGCCGTGCCGTCGCGCGCTGTCGTGGGCCCGAGAAGCGGCAGCACCAGGTAGGGCCCGCTGCCCACATGCAGCCGCGCTAGTGTCTGGCCGAAATCGGCCCGGTGGCGCCTTAGGCCCCAGCGGCCGGCCGGATCAAACAGGCCGCCCGCTCCGATCGTCGTGTTCGCCACCAGCCTTCCCAGCGTGATCGCGGCACATCGGAGCTCGAGCTGGAGAAGGTCGTTGGCTAGTGTGGGAACCGAGCCTACGTTTTCGAAGAAACGGCGGATCGCAGCGCGCACGGGGGCGGGCGCAATTTTGCGGTAGCCCCGCGTGATCGGATCGAGCAACCACCGGTCGAGTCTGCGGTTGACTCCGAGGACACCGCGGTTGAGACCTTCCCAGGGATCGGGAAATCCAGCAGGCTCATCCTCGTAGTCGTCGAACAGGGGATCGACATCCCCGGGCAGGCTCGCGGGGACCCGCTGGCTTGATGTCTCACGCGTGCCTAGGGTGGGCTCCTGCCGGCCTCGGCTTTTTTCCGCACCCCGGTCAACGCTAGCTCCCGCGCCCGTGCTCTCTCCCATCGACCGGCTCCGGCTGCCAGCGGTCCCGGATTGCTCGGGCGGCGGGCTAGCCTTCCCTGCCTGTTCGGAGGCCAGTGCGGGACCTCGACTCGAACGCGGAGCCGGATTCGACGCCGCCGGCGTGGCCAGAGGCTCTGCCGGCGCTGCGTGGCCTGGGCCGCCGGTGCCGGCCGGCCAGCCTGCCTGCGCCTGAACCGCGCAAGCTACCGCCAGCCAGATGCCGGCTGCGGTAGGCAGTGCCAGGCACCACGGGCCTGCCAGCGGCCGGCGTGCCCACTTCGCAAGGACAGCTAATGCGCTCGTCACCGGCCTCACACCTAATAAGAGGAGCACCCCGGCCGCAACAACGCTTCGCGCTCCCTGGCCGCGCGATCGCGGACAGCGGCTCGTCCATTGTCCCAGGGTGCGCCACTGCCGATCAAGCACGGCGGAGGGAGCACAGCCGTGCTGGCGCGGCGCCGGCCCCGTGCAACGGCCGTCACGGGTGCTGGCCGGTCATATGGAGCCCGACCACGCCGATGACGATCAGGACGAGAAACAGTGCCTTGAGGCCGGTCATCGGTTCCCCGAACAACGCAACGCCGGCCGCAGCGACGAGAGCGGTGCCTAGCGCGGACCAGACCGCGTAGGCCACGCCGATGTCGATCCGCCGGATCGCCCACGTCAAGAACACGATGCTCAGCGCGTAGAACACGAAGACGGCGACCGAGGGAAGCACGCGCGAAAACCCCTCGGAAAGCTTCATGGAGACGGTTCCGCAGACCTCAAACACGATTGCGGCGATCAGGTGCAGCCACGCCATCACAACAAGCTCTTTCCTACCCTTCCCGATCCCTCGCTGCGAGCGCCCGTTCCTTGCCCCCTGGCCGATCCTCCAAAGCCCCTAGCGCTTTCGTGCCACGAAGCGCGCCTGCACTAGCTTGCCCTGGTGGCCGAGCTGCGCGAGAAACTCGAAGTCGGTCGCCATGGCGGCCATCTTTTCGAGATCGTAGTCGAGAATGCGCAGGGCATCGTACATGAGCTGCTTGTCGACCATTTCCCGGTACAAGTCGATATAGCCGGCAAAGCGCCCCGTGTCGCTCGCATCAATGACCTGGCAGCCGTGATCCTCGAGCAAGCGGCGGTAGCCTTGGATGTCCTCGATGCTTGGAAACTTCATGAACCGGAGCAGGCGGACTGCTTCGTCCTCCCTGAGACCAGCCGGCCCTTCCACCCAGTCCGTAAACGCGATCGTCCCGCCCGGCCGCACCAGCCGAGCCGCCTCGCCGATCAGGCGCTCTTTGTCGGCGACGTAGCACCAGGCATCCTCGCCCCACACGAAATCGGCCTGGGCATCGGGCAGCGGCGTCCGGCAGGCGTCCGCCTCAATGAGCTCGATGCGGTCGTCGAGTCCTTCGGCACGGTTGCGCTCGCGCCCGCGCTCGAGCACTTTGCGGGTCGCGTCGACGCCCACCACGCGCGCCACTCCCCGAAAGCGCACGAGAAAACGCGCGCCGGCCCCGTTGCAGCAGCACAGGTCCACCCCTCGTTGTCCTGCCGAAATGCCCGCGCGGTCGGCAAGGTCCATTGAAGAAAGGAAACCGCCGATGTGGATCTGCTGGCCCATCACGAGTTCCCACAGATCGCCTTCGACGCCCTCGTAGACCGCGCGTACGTCAGCCAGCCCAATGCCTTCGATTCTCTTGCTCACTTTTTCCTCGCTCCGCTTGCCACGCAGCCCCGCCGGCGGGATCGCAGCCCGAGCTCGGCGGCGCGCCGCAGCTACGCCGGTACGAGCCGCCGCCCCAGGGGTCGCTCTTTGCTCGAGCCGCCCGGCGATGCGCCGGCCCGCCCTAGTGTTTGGGACGGCCAAGCCGTGTCAACGCCTGCCGCCAACCCCTCGCGCGAGCAGGCGGTTGTCTTTGGGTAGTCCCCGGGGGATTGTAACCCCATGAGCGAGAGCCGAACTCAGCGTCGCTACTGGACCGTAATCCAGCCAATGCCTGCTCCGATGCTGGCCATGGCGGTCAAGCAAGCCGAGGCGGCCGGAGTCCACGGTGTTTTCGCACCGCAGGTCTACGGTCCCCCGTTCGTGACCTTGGCGGCGGTTGCTGCGCTCAGCGCACGCCTTCAACTCGCCAGCGGAATTGCGATCGCTGCCACCCGTAGCCCTTTCGAAACGGCGATGGCCGCCATTGATCTTGACCGCATCTCCGGCGGCCGCTTCACCTTGGGCCTTGGCACCAGCGTCCATGCGTGGACGTGCGGGGTATACGGAGCGCCGCGCTACAAGCCCGTAACGCACCTGCGCGAGACGATCGCCGCCATTCGCCACATCGTGCGCGGGGCACACAAAGGAAACCTCGAACCGTTCGAAGGCGAGTACTATCGCGCCGACTTTCGCGAGTTGCAGCCGCACGAGCCCCCCGTCCGGGAACAGATCCCAATTTGGGTGGCCGCCTTGCGGCGCCGGCTCGTCGAGCTGGCAGCGCAAACGGCCGACGGGTTGATCGGCCACCCCATGTGGTCAGTCCGCTGGGCGCTCGAAGAAATGAAGCCGGTATTCGATGCGGCCCTGTCTGCGGCCGGGCGGCGGCGGGAAGACGTCGAGGTGAGCCTGTGGCCGTGGGCAGCGCCAAATCCAAACGAAGCCGAAGCCATCGACGACGCCCGAGCGACCATGGCGTTCTACGGCGGCGTCGCCCAGTACGAACCGTTCTTCGAAGCACACGGTTTCGGGGAGGTGGCGCGCAAGCTGCAGGAAGGCGTGCAGCGCGGTGACTACAGGAGCGTGGCACACTTGGTTCCCGACGAGATGGTGCGGGCGTTCGTCGCCGTAGGCCCGCCGGAGAAGGTACGCGAGCGCGTCGAGCCCTTGTGGTCGTTCGCCGACTCTCTGTGCGTCATCCCACCGGTGTACGGGCTGCCCCCGGAAAAGGTAATGTTCTACGTTCAAACTATCGCCGAAACCTTTTACGGGCAGGAGGCTCTCGCGTCCTGACGGGCGCGTCCCAGCAGCGGGCAACAACGCCAGTCACCGGGCCGGTAGCTCGCCTGGCCCATCGGCGAGGTTGGGCCTTGGCGGCCGGCGTGCTTGCAGCGGCGGGCGCACTGGTAGCGGGCATAGCCTTAGCGCTGAGCACCGGACCTTACTTCGACGTCGATACGTACAAATACCTCGCCGCCGCCGACGCGGTCGTTCGAGGCCACCCGCTGCCTCCCCTGTACCGCACGCTCGCGGCCACCGGGGGAGCCCTCCATGCCGTTCCGGGGTACGGCTATTTCCTCGCGGCCTGCTGGAAACTCGCAGGCGAGGTCTCGCTAACGATCCCGCTGCTCCTGCAGTGCTTGATTGCCACCGGTGGGGCCGTGGCGGCGGGATACCTGCTCGTCCCAAACTTCGGGCCGTGGGCGGTGCCAGTCGTCACCCTGGCAGTGGCCGCGGCTCCACCCCGGCTCTGGAGCAACCTGCTCGTCATGCCGGATGCCCTTACTGCGCCCCTTTGGTTTCTACTGGCCGCAGGGATCCGAGCAGGCACCCGGAGAAAAGCCGGAACCTGGATGGCAACCGCGTTGGGGCTTGGCGCGGGCTGCATGGCTGGAGCCATGATCCTAATGCGCACGAGTTCCCAAGCCCTGCTGCCGGCTCTGGTGGCTGTTGCGCTTGCAGAGCGCCCTCGACCTCGGCGGCTTTGCGTTTGGGGCTGCGGGTGCGCGCTCGGTCTTGCTGCGGTGCTTGCCCCGTGGGCTCTTTCGAACAAAGAGCACCACGGGTATCTGGTCGTATCGGCAAGCACTGGGCGCAACCTGCTGCTCAACGCCCTCTGGGCCGGGACCATCGAGCGTTCGAAAGAACTGGCAAAACTCGGGGTAGTGCGCCGGCCCGACTTTTCGTCGGCCTACCTAATCGTCGACCGGCGGTTTGCTCGCGAGGTCCGGCGCACGCGGTCCATCCCGGCGGCCGATCGTGCCCTGCAACGCTACGTCATCGACGCCTATCGCAAAGCCGGCTGGCGGCGGGTCGCCGCCGACCGCCTGCGGATCGCCGAGGGTTTGTTCGACCCGAGGAGCAAGGCCGGCTCTTGGCTGGGAGGCCTCGACCGGCTGCGGGCGGCCGGTTGGGCCAACCCGCGCCTTTCCTCCCGGCTTCTCGAACAGCTTGGCAGGCGCTTCGGCCATCGGTTCAGCTCAGAAGTCACCTCAGCCGTGCGCCGCGCCGAGCGCCGGGGCGCTCGGATTCCGCGCTGGTTCGATGCGTGGAGCCGCGCCGCTACACTCGAGAACCTGCCTTTACTCGGCTCGTTTCTCGTAGCTCTAACGTGGCTTGGAGTCCGCAGGCGAATCGACGCGGTTACGGCGTCGGCGGTTCTGCTTCCCCTCGCCTGCCTGTGGGCAACCGTGGCCGTTTTCGGCACCCCCCTGTACCGCTTTCAGATCCAGCTCCAGCCTTTTATGGTTTCCTTGCTCGCGGCGGCCGGTCTGGACTTCGCACGCTTCCTTGCGGCCCGCCGCCGCTGAGGGCGATCTCGCTAGCGACCACCGCCGGAGCGCCGGCGCGAGCAGCGGCTCGGCCTCGAGCGGCCTGTTGGAGTGACCGAACCTTGTTGGCAGGCCTGCCCCCCGTGCGGCCGAGCGCCTTCGTAACCAGCGAAACGGCTGCCAAGCCGACTATCGGTCTGAAGCCCCAAAAGCGGAGCGAGCACTTATCGCCTTATAAGGCGTTCCCACAGTTCTCGAAATAAGGTGCTAAATGCCCTCTTGACGGGTGGAACACTGGTAGGGTAAGAGCTTTTACGGTTTTGATGTCATGGGCGTTGCCGCTAGGGCACGGGAGGGTTTAGGACATGGCGAGCCGGAAGCTCGAGATTGGCACACTGGTGTTGGCCTTGGCCGCACTGCTTTCTCTACCGGCGATTCGGGGAATCGCGTGGGCGGCTACCGACGT
>CAYZHO010000100.1:0-9364 GCA_964478045.1 uncultured Myxococcales bacterium
TACCGGGGAACGATCAACGTCACCGTATAGCGCAGTCACGGTCTGCGAGCAATGGCAACGCTTGTCACTCGAGGTAGCCGAGCGAGCGCAAGGCGTCTTCTAGTTTCTTAGGGATCTTCTCGGGCTTCGGTTCCGCCTCGCGCGACCCCTGCTTGCCGCGGGCGCCGTGCCTGCGCGCCGCCGCTTTGGGAACGCGCTTGGCTCGGGGGAGCGGCGCGAGCGAATCGTGCCAAGACCGCAGGCTCGCGCGCTTGCGGTAAACGGGGTGGCCTTCGGGCAGGACCTGCTGTTCGCCAGGATCGCGGCGCAAGTCGTAGCCTTCGCTCGAGCCCTCTTCCGTGTACTCGATCAGCTTGTCTGTGGCCGTCGTAAGCGCGATGGTCGCGCCGCGACTTCCGAGAGCCCCGAGGGGGCTCTCCGTCTCACTGAACACGCCCTCGAAAGGGCCGCGCTTGCCGAGCACGACCGGCAGAAGGGACACGCCGGGCATGTTGTTCGCCACGCCTACGGCATCTAGCAGGGTTCGCGCGACCGAGATCGAGGCTGGCACCACGCCGGCAATCCGCCGGGGCCGCCCGGCGCCCGGGATCCGCAATATGTACGGCACGCGGATAACTTCCTGGTATAGGAAGCGCACGTGGTCGCAGTGACCGTGCTCGAAAAACTCCTCTCCGTGGTCGGAGGTTACTAAGACGACGGTACGGCGGTCGAGCCCGAGCCGCTTAAGCGCGTCGAAGAGTCGTCCGACGAAACGGTCGGCGTGGTGAATGGCGGCGTCGTAGTAGCCGACGATAAGCTCTAGATTGTCGGGCCGCCGGCGCTGCGTGCGGCTGCAAAACCCGCGTATTTCGCGAGGGCCGGAATCGTCGATCCCGACGGCCCGGCGGTCGCTCGGGTTCGAGTAGTAGGGTCGGTGGGCGTCGTACCCGTGGACGAACAAAAAGAACGGGCCGTCGCGATGGCGCTCGAGCCACGCGAGAGCGTCGTTCATGTTGTGGTCGAAACGCCGGCCCTTACTCGAGTATACATCGAACCCTCGATCGAACCCGAAGTGGGCCGCCACGAATCCGCCGCCGGTAAACCCAGCGGTTTCGTACCCCGCTTTCTTGAACACCGACGCCAGCGTTTCGACTTCCGGCAGGCGCCGAAGCGCCGGGTAGCGCTGCACCCCTAGGCGAGATGGATAGAGACCGGTCATCATCGCCCCGTGGCCCGGCAGCGTCCACGCCGTTTGACTGATTGCGCTTTCGAAAACGAACGCTTTCTTCGCAAATCGGTCCAAGTTAGGGGAAGTCTTCCGCTTGTAGCCGTACAGGCTCAAGTGATCGGCGCGTACGGTGTCCATCGAGATCAGCACGACGTTGCAACCAGGACATGGGGCGCCTCGGTTGCGAGTGCCGGACGCCTGGCCCGGCACCTTTGAACAAGAGGCAAGTGCCAGGCACAGTGACAGGAGCGCTGCGCTGAGTGGGAAAATACGGGACATCGAGTTCGTCTCTGCCCTCCTTACATAGCAGCGAGGCCGGCTATGTCCACGTACCGAGCGCGGCGCTTGCGAGAGAGTAACGGCAGGGAGCGGAACGCGCGGGCTCGCGCGCGGTCGCGAACTCGATGCCTGCCACCACATTGAAAGAAGCGCGTGATGAAGAAGTCTGGTTTTTCATGGGTTGTTATCGTCCTCCTAGCGATCGGGGTGCTGGCGAGTTGCTCAGGTGATAAGGCCGAGCAACCCCGGGTTCTAGTGTTCGGAATCGATGGTGGCACTTGGCGCGTAATCGAGCCGATGATGCGCGCCGGGGAGCTCCCGAATCTCGAGCGCCTGTACCGCCACGGTATTCACGGTGTCCTCGAGTCGGCCCCGCCGGCACTCTCGCCCGTGGTATGGACGACCATTTTCACGGGCAAGCCCCACCAAATGCACGGCATTCACGATTGGAAAACTTCGCAGTCTACCCACCGCAAGGTGGCGGCGATCTGGGAAATTACTTCCGAGAGGGGGATGCTCACCTACGTTCTAAACGTGCCGGGAACGTGGCCTCCAGAGGACATCAACGGCGTAATGCTCTCCGGCTTTCCCTTGAGCGGCTCGACGGTGGGGGCAGGGACGGGGATCGTAACGCGCGACCAGTGGATCGCAAAGGGCGAGCTTCCCGGAGTTTACGCCGCCAACCGCCGCGAGATCGAGCGCCGCGCCAAGCTCCTGCGTCCGGGCCAGTGGAGTGATTGGTTCGAGGCCAAGATCCCGGCTCGGCCGAATTGGCGCGGCCTGTTGCGCATTCGCCGTCTCGACGAGAAAACCCTGTACCTGTCGCCGTGCTACCGCGTGGACGGCGAGTTCGACTTCGGGCGGCCGAAGTCCGCTCTGGAAAAAGTGCGCCGGGCGCTCGGGGTTCCCTACATCCCCGAAGGGCCCGGGTGGAGCAAGCACGCCGAGAAGTGGACGCCCGAGTACTTGTTCGAGCACCTGGTGCAGGTCTCCCGCATCCAGTCGGGGGCGGCGGCGCTATTCGCACGAGACCCGTGGCGATTGTTCATCTTCGTCGATACGCTGGTCGACCGCACCTCGCATCCGTACTGGGCTTACATGAGCCCGGGAGACTATCACAACGTCGATCCCGCCAAGGCGGAGCGCTATGGAGACGTAGTGCGCGAGGCCTACCGAGAGACCGACCGCCAGCTCGGTCGGGTCCTGGCGGCGGCCAAAGGGAAGTATTATGTCGTTATCGTTTCGGACCACGGCTTTCATTCGAACCCCAATCGGTTCGTCGCTATCGGCACCCACGACTTCGACGGCATCTATCTGATTTCGGCGCCGTGGCTTCAGGGCGAAGAAGGGCGGCGGGCTCGGATCGACGACGTAACTCCGACGATTTTGTACTTGCTGGGATTGCCCGTGGGGGCGGACATGACAGGTCGCGTCTTACCGGAGGTCGTTGCGCAAGTAGGAAGGCAGCCCACGCAAGTGGCTTCCTACGAGCAGGGTACAAGACAGGCGAGCGAGGTGCCCGTCGATCGCCAAACTTGGGAACAGCTTCGGGCGCTCGGCTATGTGGACGGAGCGCCGCCCCGACGGCAGGGGACGGCGGGGAGAAGGGGTACCGGCGCTGGGCCAGGCCGGTGAAGGCTCGCCCGGTGGCGACCGGCCCGAGCAATCAGTGCGCGATCGGTTCTTCGGCCATCTCGTCGTCGAAGGCTACTTCGCCGTCGAGGACGAGAGCATTTAGAACTTCGTTGAGGTCGTTGAGGGGCTCCCCGCTCAGGGAGTAGTACGCTACTCCCCGCCGAATGGCGTCCGAGAGCTCGACCACGAGAAAGACGGTGTCGTAGTCGAGCTCCTGGAGATCGCTTTGGGTGAGAGGAGCTCGAACGGTCCGATGGCGGCTGTCTTCGCCGAACATCGTCTTCTCGCGCAAAGGTCTTGCCATGGTCACGAGCCTTCCAAACAAGATCTGTGCCAGACCGCGAGAGCATGGGCTAGAGAGTTTTTTTCACGAAGAGGGGCACCTGAGGGGCACCGGACAACCCCCCGAAAAGGCGGGTGGAAATTAGTGGGCCCCGGGCCGTAACCGGGCGTCGGCTAGGCCTTATCGACCGCTTAGCGAAGGCGGCACCCTGGGCTGCTGGCTGGGCCCGAACCTGGCCAACCGACGTCTATTTGACGCTTGCTTGGCTTCGCGGTCTTCTCGCGCGCCGGTGCCAAGGACGCAAGATTTCTTGCATCCTTGCAACAGGCGCGTCGCCGCTTACTTGCGGCTTGACTGCCCCGGGTGCTCGATCGTCTCTTCGACTCGAACCGTAGGCGAGCTAGCTTCGGACTTGCGCGCCAGTGACCGCTCGAGCTCGGCTTTCGCGAACAGACAGGCCTCAAGCTGTTGCTCGAGGCGGTTTTGGACTTGCTCGCACTGTTTGACTTTGGCTTCCAAGTCCGAGCGCCTGGCGCCGGTGAGTTCGTCGAGCATACGGGCTTGGCGTGCCAAGAGCTCGGCCTGGGCCTCGACTTGCTGTTTGATGGCTTGAAGTTCTTGCCTCAGTTCGCGTGGGACCGTCGAAGGCGGCTGTTTCTGCGAGGCCATGGGAGAAGCCACCACGAGCCCCGGCGCGGTTTTACCATGGGACCGCCACTTGAGTGAGCCTCCGTAACCGGCCAGTACGCCTGCGGCTACCGCGATCAGCACCTTGAGCGTTTCCCTCCACATGGGCCCAAGGTAGCCCATGTACGCGTGGCAGGCGACGCCCGCGCGCACGATCCGCGCCGCTGGATGCAACTCGACGCCGGCCGGGCGGCTGCGGACTGCGGTGGTAGCGCAGTCCGGATGTGGCGCGCACTGCAAGCGCGGGAAGAACGCGCGCGCACAACATCTGTGCGACGACGCGGCGACGGTAGTTCGTGCTTGGGCAGTGCGCGGCTGGGGCGCGCGTTTCGGCGGAGAGACCAGGGCGGCACTTCTGGGCTGCGGCCGCGTCGGGAGCGATGCCAGAGCAGGGATGGGAACGCGCTGTCGTTTTCAGGCTCTTGGGGCGGAGCGTACACGAGTGTCGTAGAGCGCGCGGTTCGCACCCGCGTAGCGGCGGTTGCGTCGAAGGACAAGAGATAGAGCACAAGTGACGCAAACGCCGCGGGTTGGACGAGCGCGGCACAGCCCTTGCAGCCCCGAGGTTAGTGCGTCGGCTACGGCCAACGCCCGGAAACACAACCAGGAGGAAACGACCATGAAAACTGCTCGCCAGCTATGGAAGGACGAAACGGGGGCGTCGATGGCCGAATACGCTATGCTGCTCGCGCTGATCGCAGTGGCTACGATCGGAGCCGTGACCGCCCTGCGTGACCAGATCATTGCGGTATTCAACGCTTCGACCACGGCCCTAAAGGCCCAGTAAAAGCCAGAGCCTCACTGCCAGGTGGTGGGAGCCGCTTCGTAGCGGCTCCCACCCGGCTTCCTTCGAACCTTTCACGCTGTTCTCTCCTTTCTCGAACCGCCTATTACCTCCTTTTCCCGGTAGAGGGTGCTGGAAAAGGACCCCGCGCATCCCGGTGTGAACCTCGCGTAGCGGTCCTGCCTAGTTTGCAGGGTTGCGTTCTTCGTTGACCCCTGAGTTCTACCGATTCCTCCTGCCCGTTGAGCCCCTCGCGGGCCCGGCGGAAACAGTGTCGTTGTGGTATGAACCTCGGGCGAGCGGAGAAAAGGATCGATGCGACTTGCGATGTGAGCGACGATGTGACGCTTGTGCGGTATTTCAACGACGCTTGTTCGGTGGCTGTACAGGTTTCCATGCCGGCCTTTGAAATCCTTGGCCGGCCCAGTCGCTTGGTGAAAGGCTCCCGGACAGCGTCAAGCCCCTCCCTAGCTTTCGCTGGTTAACGGCTTGAGTTCTAAGGACTTTTTTGTTTGCGCCAGTGGTAGGCTGGAGGCCCTTACACGGAGCACGGCAAAGCAGGCGACGGCTCGTCCGAGAAGTCAGCAGCGGCAGCGAAGCGGCAACGGCGGGAAAGCAGCACCGTGGCACGCCCGTTGCACTCCTGGGGCAGCGCGTCGGCAGAGGCCAACGCCGAAAAAACGAACGTCCGTGTTAGGAGGAAACATAAAGATGAAGATTGCTCGCGAACTGTGGAAGGACGAGACCGGGGCGTCGATGGCCGAGTATGCGATGCTGCTCGCCCTGATCGCGGTCGCCACGATCGGTGCCGTTACGGCGCTGCGGGACCAGATCATTGCAGTGTTCAACAACTCGACGGCTGCCCTGAAGGCGAAGTAACGAGGCGGTAAGGCTTGTGGTGGGGGCCGTCCTGGCGGCTCCCACCGCACCCGCCACGCCAAAGCTCGACTCGCCCGCACGCTTTGAAATCCTGCCGGCCAGTTGTCCAAGCATTTGACGTCCATTCCTGTCACAGCCGCGCGACAACTTTGTGCCGGTCACTCGCGTCTTTCCCGCTCTAGGCTGTCCAAATAGCTTCGATTTAGAAGGCTTCCGCGTTTGCGAAGGCATGGCATGGCCCTTGCTGCCGCCCTCGCGTTAGGCGGGAGACCGACCATGTCACCGTGCATCATTGCCGCGGCCTTTGCTTTCCTGGCGGCCGCTGCCGCTTCCGACTGGCGGGCACGTCGCATCAGCAACCGGCTGAATCTGTCGGCGATGGCGATTGCCCTGGCTTTGCGCGCACTGGGCGGTGGTCCGGAAGCAGTGGTTGCTGGGACCGTAGGCTTGGCGGTTGGGTTTGCGGTGGCGCTGCCCGCGTTTCTCGCCGGTATGGTTGGCGGCGGAGACGTGAAGTTCGTAGCGGCGGCCGGCGCCTTTCTCGGGTGGCGCCTGCTGCTCGTAGGGCTAGCGGCTGGTGTGATCCTCGGTGGGATTGCCGGGGCCGTCAGCCTCGTGCGTTCAGGGCGCATGAGGACCGCGCTCAAAGGGCTGCTGGGCGATCTCTTCTGCCTGGTTCACGGGGTTCGCCCGAAAACACTGGCGGCGGCACAAGCGGTTGAGACCGTGCCGTACGGCGTGCTCTTAGCCGTTGGCATGGCGGCGACTTTGGCTGTCGCGATCGTGGAGGAGGCATCATGGGTAAGCCAGTGACGATCATGGTGATCGGCATCGTGTTCGCGGCGCTCGCAGGGTTTATGACGCTCAAGTACCTGCGGGGCCGGGAGACGACCGTGGAAGTCCAGCAAATCGAAACGCGCGACGTCGTGGTAGCGCGCCAGACGATCTCACGAGGCGAGACGATCGAAGCGGACGACGTCAAGGTCGTGGCGTGGCCGGCCGAGGCAGCGCCGGAGGACGCCTACGAGACGCCCGAGGAGGTAGTCGGCAAGCTCGCCCGGACGACGATTTACCCCAACGACCCGCTTACCGACAGCAAGTTTGTCTCGAGCAAGTCGCCGGGCATCCTGTCGGCATTGGTTCCCAAGGGACATCGAGCGATTTCGATAAAAGTCAATGAAGTAACTGGAATTTCAGGATTTGTGGCGCCCGGCAGCCACGTTGATGTTCTCTTGACTGTACCTGGTACGGAGGAAATGCCGGCGCGCACGAGAACCATTTTGCAGGACGTCGAGGTGCTTGCGATCGACCAAACCGTCGAGCAAGAGGACGACGAGCCCGTCACGGTCGACACGGTCACGCTCGACGTTACGCCCCGGCAGGCCGAAATCGTCACGTTGGCCGCCAATGAGGGGAACCTTCAGTTGGTGCTTCGCAACGACCGCGACAAACGCGAAGTAATTTCGTGGGGGACGTCGATTACAGAAGTGATTGGTGGTAAAAGTAATACAATCGACGGACCGGCGGTCGAGCTCATTCGGGGGGATGAGCGGATCAACGTGACGTTCTGATGCCGCCGGTGCCGTCTCAGTCCCGCGCCAGCAAGTTGGGCCGAAAGCGGGGTGAGGTGGTTGCAATGAGGGGTGGCGGCATCACAACGAAGCTGGTTTCCGTTTGCACGGTCATTTCGATCATCGCGGCTCTTACGGGCGTGGTAGCGGCCGGCCCGGCCCAAGCGCTAGGCCGGCCGCAAGACCGGTGGGCCAAGCATCGGCAGACGCGGCTCGAGGGAGAGCGCCGTCGGAATGCGCTTACAGGAGTGCTCGAGCAGATCTGGCGCGCTCAGCAGGAGAAAGCAGCCGCTGCGCTCGAAGAGAAGGTAGCTTCGAACCCGAATACAACGAGCGCAGGTTCGGAGCCACAGCGGGCCCATGTGAGCAGAAACCGCGTGAGCCCAGCAGCCGTTGCGTCCACTAGCGCTGCGGCGGCAAAAGCCAGCGTCGGCGGCGCAGAGTCGCCGCAGATTGCCTCCGTTGCTGCCAAAGTCCGCGATAGCCGGCAGCCAGCGGCGGCCCCGGCTCGGGGGCTGCCGGCCAGAGCAAGTTCTCCAACTCCGCTTCGGGTCGCAGCCAGTGGCAAGACCGGGGAAGGGGCCAACCGCGCGACAGCGGTGCCGCAGGCCAAGCCCGTATTACACAAGGAGAACCCCCCAATGGCTCGCCGGCCCGCCACCACTCAGCGGGCAGCGCACACGCTGCGCGTTCTGACCGGAAAGTCCCTCATTATCGACCTTGCGAAGGACGCCAAGCGAGTCTCCGTAGCGAATCCGGAAGTCGCAGAGGTAATGATCATCAGCCCGCGCCAAGTAATGGTCAACGGGCTCGAGGACGGGGAGACGTCGATCATCATCTGGGATCATGCCGGCCACTACGCAATGTATAACCTAGTGGTCGGCGCAGCCCTCGACGAGCAGGTCATGCTCGAAGTGACGGTTGCCGAGCTCAATCGGACCGAACTCGAGCGCCACGGAGTGGACATCCGTACGATGGGGGGGCAGTTTGGTGCGATCACCCAATACGGCTCGGTGGCGCCGCTGAGCGGCACCCATCCACCGAGCCAGGGCGAGCCTCTGTTCCCGTTTGGGCTGGGCAGCGGCATCACCTGGGGCGTGGTGGACCTCAAGAACGATATCACGGCGCTGTTCAAGCAGCTTCAGGACAACGGGATGGCCAAGATTTTGGCGGAACCGAAGCTCCTGGCGCGCAGCGGCGAGCCGGCCAACTTCCTGTCCGGTGGCGAGATTCCAATCGTCATCACGCAGGACCAGAACACGACGATCGAGTTCAAAGAGTTTGGCACCAAGATCGAGTTTATTCCGACGGTTCGCGAGGACGGTAGTATCGACCTCAAGGTGAAGTCGGAGGTCAGCGAGCCTGACTTCTCGCAGGGCCTGCAGCTGTTCGGCTTCACGGTCCCCGCCTTCGTCACGCGCAGAGTGGACACGAACGTCACTCTCGGCGACAGCCAGAGCCTGATCGTCGCGGGCCTCATGAAGGAGAAGAAGCACGAGCAGGAAGCCAAGATGCCTTTCGTGGGCGATATTCCCTTGCTCGGCTACTTGTTCCGCCACACGGAGTACTCCAAAGACGTTCTCGAGCTCGTGATCGTCGTCAAACCCAGGCTCGTTGCGCCGATCGGCGAAGGGGAAGCGGTGGCCCTACCGACCGATCGGGGCCCCCTGACCCGCGACGAGGTGCGCACCAAGCGCGAGGACGAAAAGGTCAGCAGACCGCGTCCTTTTTAGGGTAAGATAAAGACAATCGTGAGCGAGAAGATAAAAGCTCTCGTCGTCACGCAGGACGGCGGGAAGGTCGAACAGTTGCGTGCGTCGTTCGAGGCCTTGCCCGGCTTTGAGGTTCGGGAGGACGTTGCGCCGTTCTCCGAATGCCTCTCGCGGGCTAGCCAGTTCAATCCCGATGTCGCCGTGGTGTTCCTGGACGAGCAGCCTGGAAGCGCGGGCTGCTTGATCCTCGAGCAACTGAAAAAGACGCGGGACAACCTCTTTGTTTTCGCCGTCTCCAGCGAGCGCAGCGCCGAGCTGATCGTCAAG
>CAYZHO010000101.1:0-445 GCA_964478045.1 uncultured Myxococcales bacterium
CGGCCCAGAGTGCGGCAATGCGGCGGCTGGCGCCGGCGCGGTCCGGTTTTTCCAGTACCCGCAGCGGCCGCTCGGCCACCACGGCGAGCGCAAATGCGGCAAGGCCGAGCAGACAGAGAAGCAAGACGAGAGGATGTGCCAAGCCGAGCCCGATTGCCGCTAGTGTGACGGCCGCAAGCCGAGCGAGCGAAGGCGGGGCGCTGCCGTCGATCAGGGGAACGGATTGTGCCAGCACGACCGGCTCGAGAACAAGCAGCGCGAGAAACTTGTCTTCCGCCAAGCGGCCAAAGCCGGGGTAGTGGTGCGGAGCGAAAAACGGATAGCTGCTTGCGACTACGAGGAGAAAGCAAAAGAAGGCGCTCCAGGCCGCCGGCGCGTGTCTGTGAAACACCGAACGGCCGAGCGCGTAGGCGGCCGCAACCGCGCTGGCCGCAACCAGCGGAGG
>CAYZHO010000101.1:455-5487 GCA_964478045.1 uncultured Myxococcales bacterium
CACCCAAGCAGCCTCGACTCGGGCAACGTGCGCCACGACAGCCAACGACAGGAGCCACGCGTTGTGGGCAAAACGAGCGACGACGTGGCCGCTTGCGAGAATGGGCTCGTTCCAGTCGATCGGCCCGCCGCTGGCGAGCTTGGTGACGAACGCGAGGTACCAAGTTCGATCGCGCGCTACATTGACGCCGTTGGCCGCCAGCCACGCGTACAGGGCCGCCACAGACACAACGAATCCGGCAACGAGGCGCGGCGTGCACTCGGTGTTCGGGCGGTGGGGGTGGCGGACGGCCAGCAGCACCGACGCGCCGGCCAACCATGCCGCAACAGCGGCGACCGAGAAGTTGAGGAAACAAGCGAGCACGCCGGACACACCCGCCGCGCCGACCGACAGGGCAACTGCCACCGGCAAGCGTTCGAGAAAGGACAGAGGGCCGAGAAGTCGCCGGGATAAGAGCCACCCCGGCACGAAAAGTACCAGCACAGCGGCCATGGCTCCCCGGATTGGGGCGGGCAGCGGCAGGCCGCACAGCATGAGAGCCCAGGCTACGGCGAGGGCTAGCCCCATTGAGCGGTCGGCCGCGAGCATGAAGCGATGTCATCGCCGCTCGGGCGGCAGGTCAAACGCTGCAGCCCCGGGCCGTGGCGGCGCGCTCTAATGCCGAGACACAAAGTGCCCGCGGCGCCGCTAATGGCGAGGCCGGCGTGTCAATCGAAGGCCAACCGGAGGTTGGCGAGTCTGAGGTGCGGGAGATTTACGGGCGTGATTTCGACGTGGAGCACTCCGGCCGCGGTGGCTGGCAGCGGTAGCGTCTCCGGGTGCCCGGCCTCGATCAAGAAAGTAGCTGCCCCTTCGGCCCGCCGGCCTGCGGGCAAGTTGCCATATACATGTACGATGAGCTTTTCCTCCGCCCGCGGCGCTAGCGCCTCGACGAGGAGCTCGCGCGGGTGGATGGGCTGCCCGGTTCGGCGCCGCACGGTGCAAAGCGCTTGGGCTGGGGCTGCTGACCAGGGGCCCGGCCGCGGCCACCACAGGCGGCCCGCTACCGGAGGCGGATTGCAGGAAACCGTAACCCCTGCGGCACCGGCGCCTGCGGCCTCAACGGGCACGCGCCTATGGGGGGATCGGAGAAGGTCGCTCAGGGCGACTGAGTAACGTCCCGTTCCATTTCTGGATTGTCCCGCTCCTTGCTCGGGCTGCTGCAGCCCGCTTGCCGGCGCCCGAGCAGCCAAGGAAGCCAGAGCCCCCGTTGAGCCCGGAGGCAGAGCGCTGCCGCGCGGACGGGTGAGCTCGCACAGCGCGAACCCGTCTTCCTCGAACAAGAGCCGCGCGCACCGGCGGGCGGCGGGCCGGCCTGGGGCATACAGAGCGTGCGTCGCCCGTTGGGCTGCCGGACCCGGAAGGCCGGCCATGATTGCGGCGCGCTCGAACATGCGCGCGCGAGCTTGGGACGGCGAGGGCGCGAAAACGAGCGTGCCCCGATCCGAGACGGCAAGCACGTAGCGCCCGGTCAGGGCAGGAATGCGTTCGGAGATCTCGGGCGGGGCGGCGATCACGGCGGTTTCGGGCAGAGACGCGATCGCCTCCACAGCACGGCGCAGCGGTCCCCCCGCGGGAAGCTCGAGCGCCAGGCGCTCGCTACTCGAGCGCTCGCTCCACGCTCGGGTGACCCACGGGAAAGACACGAGGGCGAGAGCCGCCAGTGCTGCGACCAACCAACGGGTGCCGCGCCTAGCTGCCGCCTCGAGCCCCACAGCCAGGAGGAGGGGAAACGGAATGGCCCAGAGAATCCGGTAAACCATCCAGGGGACCACAGCCTGTCCCGCTAGCCACGGAGCGGGCGGTACGAAAGCGACCACTAGCGGGATCGTTGTAGCCGGCACCAGCAGAGCGCGTTCGATCGGCGCGCGCCTCCAAACGAAAAGGAGGCAGCTTAAAGCAAGCAGGAGGAGGGGCCGAGCCAGGAGGCGCGGGTGCACTACGTAGCTGCCGCCACTAAAGAACAGGAGGCGGTTTCGACCGAGGTGAACCCGAACGATCGGGTTGCCTGGCTTTTCGATCCGGGCGCCGCGCGCCAGCAGGTCCGCCCGCGCGCGGCCACCCACCCTTGCCGGGTGGACTGCGCCGGCTAGCAATAGCGAGAGGGCCACAAGGGCGACCAGCGACGGGGTCTGCCGCTGCCACCACGCCCACAGCACGAACGGGATGCCGGCCACGAGGACCAAGGCGTAAACGAGCGGGTGAATCGTTGCTTGGACGAGAAGGCACGCGCCGAGGAGGCCGGCTGCGGCTTTGCTCTGAGAGCGCGCGAGCGCAACCAGCGCGCCGAGCGTGACCGGCATGATCACCAGCCACGCCACGATTTTGTCCTCGGGCATGCGGGTGCCGGCCGGCACGAAGGTTCCGCCGGCCCAAAGAAGGCCGGCACCTACTAAGGCCGCAAGTACGATTCGGCGCGTTCCAAAAAGCGCTCGAGCAAGGAACGCGACCGCCGAAAACGCAAGCGGCACCAGCAGGAGCGGGCACACCTTTTCGTAGAGCCAGACCGGATCCACGCCGGAAAGCTCGGCCCATTCGGCTAGCGAGAGCATCCATGCGTTGAAGCCAAAGCGAGGCACCACGCGCGGCGTTCCGAAGAACGGTTCGCCGAAGCCGATGGCTGGCTGGTTCAACCACTGCCGGATGTAAGCGAGGTACCACCACCGGTCGATGCTTCCGGTGGCGGTAAAGCGCCAAGCTGCATAAGTATCGAACGCCGCAAGGCCCAGAGCAGCGGCGGCAAGGCAGAGCGTGCCCGCCCTTGGTGCCATCCCCGCGGTTGCGTCGCCGCAGGTTCGCGCGCCCTCGCTTCCCTCCTGATGTGGCATGCCCGGCTTCGGCAGAAGGAGATGGGCGGCTGCAGCCACCAGCGCGCACGCGCAGACGATTGCCGCCTCGCATCCGGCGGCGAACTCGAGATCTCCGCCGAACAGGAGCGCCGCTCCAAGCGCCGCCACCCCCAAGGCCAGTGACAGCACGAACCATAATGCCGGCCGCCCAACCCCCAAGGGCCGGGTGGGCGAAAGCAGCCGCTCGAGCACCATTCCGGGCAGCACAAACAGGCCGGCGGCGGCCACGAAGGCGCGGCCAGCGCCGGGGAGCCAATACCCCGGCACGGAAGGGAGCGCCATGGCTACTACTGCAGCGGCGGCCAGGGCCAGATCCCATGCGGCTCGTCGCAAGGCCCGTTTCACTGGCTCCGTCTTGGGAAAGCAGGAACGGGAGCTGCCGGCCTGAGGTCCCGTAGCGGGCGCACTTTAGGTGCTCGCGGCCCCGCGAGCTTCCCGGCGCGTTCCTGCCTCGAGTGCATCGAAAACAAGCTTGAGGGCGTTATCGAGGACTTCGTCCCGGCTTGCCTCCTCTTCGGTCAGACCCCAGTCGCGCAGCGCGCCGAGGATCGATCGCATCATGAACTGGCTTAGCTGGCGGGCGGGAATGTCGGCCCGGACCTCACCGCGCGCTTGGGCCACCACGATCAGAGGTTCGAAGATCGTCTCTGGGGCCTCGGCGGCAAGGCGCTCGTAGTTGGCGCCGAGCTCTAGAATCGCAAGCCGCGTGACCCGCCGGTCCCATTGCTTGCCCCGAACCGTCGCGTCGAGGATCTCGCTGACGGCTTCCCGAAAGCTCAACCGGCCGAGCACTTGGGGGAGCATCTCCCGCGCTTTTCGTACGCGCCGCAGCGCGTACTCGAGCAGGAGATCCTCTTTGCGGGCGAAGTGGAGATAGAAGGTTGCCTTGGTGACGCCAGCGGCGGCGGCGATCTCTTCGACCGTAGTTTCTTTGAACCCCTGGCGGATGAACAGCTTGTTGGCAGCGTCGCGAAGCTTTTCGCGTGTCTCGTTGCTGCGGGCGGCCCGAGCCCCGCTGGCGGCCTTTACGTGGCCCATTGACTATACTCCAGTATGATTCTAAAAGCCCGGTATTCCAGCATTTTGTGCTTCAAAGCCACACGCATTGAGTCTCTTACTTGACTCTGGTCTAGCAGCCCATCAAACTTGATTGCGTCACGGTATGTCCCTTCAAACGGACATTCTAGGCCAAACCGCCTGCGGCGTCGTCTTTCCCGGCCAAGGAGCGCAGCGGCCGGGAATGGCCCGCGACTTTTACGAAGCCTTTTCCGAGGCCCGCCTAGCGTTCGAAGAAGCGTCCGAGGCCTGCTCCCTCGATCTTGCACGGCTGTGCTTCGAAGAGTCTGAACGGCTCGGCCTTACCGAGTACGCCCAGCCGGCCATTTTGACGGCCGAGATCGCGATGTTCCGGGTGGTCCAGAAGGAGGCGGGCCTGCGCCCCGACTATTTCGGCGGCCACAGCCTTGGGGAGTACACCGCCCTGGTTGCGGCCGGCGTCCTCGGCTTTTCTTCTGCGGTGCGGATCGTGCGCCAGCGGGGGCGGCTCATGCAGGAAGCCGTGCCCGAAGGGCGCGGCGGCATGGTCGCCGTCGTAGGCGGCCGGCTCGACCGCCATGCTGTTTTCAGAGCTCTCGACGGGCTTGAGGTTGCCGTTTCCAACGACAACTCGCCGTCGCAGATCGTCCTGTCGGGCCTGCGGCCGAGTCTCGAGGAGGCGCGCCGGCGGATCGCGACGATCTTCGGCGGCCGCGAGGCGCTGCGAACCGTGTGGCTCGACGTCAGCGCTCCTTTCCACTGCGAGCTGATGCGCCCAGTCGAGTTGCCTTTGCAAGAGATTCTAGAGCGCGAAGCGAAGGTCGAGTCGCTCGCTGCGGCCGAGCACGTCACGTCCAACTACACCGGAACTTGGCACCAGGGCGACCGCTCGCTCCTCATGCGCAACCTTGCTCGCCAAGCAGTGGCCACGGTGCGCTGGCGCGACAACATGGATGCGCTCGCCTCCGTCTGCGGACGCATTGTCGAGATCGGCCCGAGTGCTCCGCTGCGGGGGCTGTTCGAGAACATCGGTGTCCCGGTGCGCTCGATCACGGGGCTGCGCGCGCTTGAGCGCCTGAAGGAGGAACGACCGCATTGAGGTTCGCGCC
>CAYZHO010000101.1:5497-9306 GCA_964478045.1 uncultured Myxococcales bacterium
GAACTTGGGGGGTCATTCTCGGCGGATCGAGCGGGTTCGGCCTTGCCACGGCTCGCAAGCTCGCCCGTCACGGCATGAATCTCGTGATCGTCCACCGTGATCGCAAGGGCGCGATGAAGCGGGTCGGCGAGGCCTTCGCCGAGATTCGAGCGAACGGCATCGAGCTCGTTGCCTTGAACGCGGACGCCTTAGCTCCGCAGACGCGGGAGGCTGCATGTGCCGCTCTTGAGAGCCGGAGGCTGCCGGATGGCAGCGGTCCGGTGCGACTCCTGTTGCATTCGCTGGCCATGGGCAACCTCAAGCTCCTTGCACACCCGCCCGAACGGCGGCTCGCCCAGCGGGCGGTGGAAGCAGTGGCCGCCGAGCTCGAAGCGGCTCCGCCGCAACTGGCAGAGGCCTTCCGGCGAGCCTTCAGCGCGGGGTGCGCCGGCCTGTACCCAGTGGCCTCGCAGCCGCAGTACAGCACTGCCCTTCTCGACGAGGAGGACTTTGCCCTGACGATCGCCGCGATGGGAACGAGCCTGCTGGTGTGGGCCCGCGCTCTCCTCGATTGCCACCTGTTTGCAAGCGACGCCCGGATCATCGGCCTAACGAGCGAAGGCAGCCAGGTTGCCTGGCGCGGATACGCGGCGGTGGCTGCCGCCAAGGCCGTCCTCGAATCCCTGGTCCGCGCGATGGCCCTCGAGCTTGCGCCCTATGGGATTCGAACGAACGCCGTGCAGGCAGGAATCGCCGATACTCCGGCCTCGCGCAAGATCCCCGGAATCGACGCCTTGCAGGCGCAGGCAGCTTTGCGCAATCCCTTCGGCCGCCTGACGCGCCCTGAAGACGTGGCGGACGTCGTCTACCTGCTGGCGACCGACGAGGCTGCCTGGATCAACGGTGCCGTCATTCGCGCCGACGGCGGCGAGCACGTGTGCGCAGGAGCGCCGGCGTGATCTACGTCCACGGGATCGGCCACTTTCATCCGCCGACGGTGATCACGAACGAGTTCCTGGCCGGACTCGGGATCGGCACAAGCGAAGAATGGATTCTCGAACGTACCGGGATTCGCTCTCGCCGCACGGTGCTTCCGCTCGACTACATTCGCACGACCCGCAATCGCGACGTGCGCGCTGCCAACGAGGCCGCCGAGTACACCAACGCGGAGCTCGGCGCTCGAGCGGCCGCGATCGCTTTGGCGCGAGCAGGGCTTGGTGCGGCCGATGTTGGACTCGTGATTGCCGGGGGCTGCGCGTCGGATACGGCCGTACCGGCCGAGGCCTGCCAGGTTGCCGACCGGCTGGGCATCGGGGCGGCGGCCATCGACGTACGCTCGGCGTGCACGAGCTTCCAGGCGATTGTCCACCTGCTGGCCGCTATGGAGCCGGACCGCCTTCCAGAGTTCGTGCTCATTGTCGTGGCCGAAACGATGACCCGGACCATCAACTACGAGGACCGGCGAACAGCGGTGCTGTGGGGAGATGGAGCGGCTGCGGCGGTTGTCTCGGCCACCGTGGCAAGTTCCGTGCGCGTGGTCGAGACGATGCTTGAAACTCGGCCGGAGGGGCACGCCCGCGTGCGCGTGCCTTGGGCAGGTCACTTCGAGCAGGATGGACCGGCGGTTCAGGCCTACGCGATCCGTTCGGCAGCCAGCGTCTACCGGCGCTTGGCCGCCCGCGGACACGGTGATCGGCCGCCTTACTTCATCGGGCACCAGGCCAACCTGCTCATGCTGGACAGCGTTTGCCGGCGTTGCGGGGTGCCGCCCGAGCGGCACCTGAGCAACGTGGCGGAGTTCGGCAATACGGGTGCGGCGGGCGCGCCGTCCGTTTTGAGTCAGCACTGGACCGAGTTGCAAGCGGGCGACCGGGTCGTAATGGCCGGCGTCGGGGCCGGGCTTACTGCGGCCGGAGTGTTTTTCGAAGTGGAAAATGGGCCTGCCTAACCGACGGGGGTTCGGCGGTGGCTAGCCGGGGGCAACCAGCGCGCGTGGCTTTGGTAACGGGCGCGAGCGGCGCGATCGGCGGGGCGTGTTGCCGCGCGCTGTCGGCTCGGGGGCTCCAAGTGGTGGTGCACTATTGCAGGAACCGACCCGCCGCTGTCGCGTTGGCCGAAGAGGTGGGCGCTCCGTTGGTTGTAGAGGCGGATCTTGCCGACGCCCGTGCGGTCGAAGCAATGGTCGGGCAAATCGAGGCCGGGCTGGGAGGGCTGGACGTGCTCGTCAACAACAGCGGGACGAATATCAATGCACTGATGGTTCGCATGCCTTTGGAAGGCTACGACCGGGTGGCGGAGCTGCTGCGCGGTACTTGGTATCTCACGAAGCTCGTACTGCGCCGGTTCATGATTCGAACGCGCCGCGGCCGGATCGTCAACGTATCGAGCGTGGTCGGGCGCACGGGCAACCGGGGGCAGGTTTCTTACACGATGGCCAAAGCGGCGCTCGATGCCATGACGAAATCGCTGGCAAAGGAAGTAGGACCCTACGGAATCCTCGTCAACTCGGTTGCACCGGGGTTCATTGACACGCCGATGAGTCGCGAGGTCCCGGAGGATATGCGCGCGCGCATCGTCGACCGGATCCCTCTCGGGCGCCTCGGCCGCCCCGAGGAAGTCGCCGAGGTCGTTGCCTTCCTGGCTACGAGCGCAACCTACGTACACGGGTCGGTCGTTACGGTCGACGGGGGACTATTTGGCGGGTGAGGCGCACCGGTGAAGGTCCTACTCGACGCTTTGCCGCACGGGCGGCCGTTTCGTTTCGTCGACGACATCCTTGCAATCGATGACAACCGCATCGTCGGACGCTACCGCTATCGGCCCGACGAGCCGTTCTACGCTGGCCACTTTCCCGGGGATCCGATTACGCCGGGCGTCATCCTGCTCGAGACGATCGCGCAAATCGGCCTCGGTGTCTTTGCGGCCTACTTGCTCGGTGCCGGCGCTGAGCCCCTGCGCCCGCTTCCGCGCATGCTCCTGACCGAGTGTAGCGGGGAGTTCCTTGGGGTCGTACGCCCCGGAGAGACGGTTACGGTGGAAGCCAAGAAAGTTTATTTCCGCCGCCTCAAGCTGAAGGTGGCCGCGACCATGCGCGATGGGCGAGGCAAACTCGTGTGCTCCGCCGAGCTGGCGGCGATGGGAGCGCTGCGGTGAGACGCCCCGTCGTGGTGGTAACCGGCGCCGGTGTGGTGGCTCCAAACGGCATCGGATTGGAAGAGTTCGATGCCGGGCTGCGTTCGATGCGCAGCGGCATCACTTGGCATTCGCGCCTGGCCGAGCTCGGTTTTGGCTGCCAGGTTGCTGGCGTTCCGCCGGCCGGAGCCGAATACCTGGAGGGGCGGTTTTCGCCGGAATACGTGAGAACGATGAACAGCAACATGCGCTTTGCTGCGCTGGCTGCGCTCGAGGCGTGGGAGCGGGCCGGCCTGCCCCCGCCGCACGAGCGCCAAGAGGAAGTGGATTGGGAGACGGGAGCCGTCATCGGCACTGGGATCGGAGGCATCGACGTCGTCGGTGAAGTGGTCGTGCCGCTGACCGACGCGGGTAGAGTCCGGCGCCTCGGCTCGAGCTGCGTTGAAAGGATCATGGGAAGCAACGTCAGCGCCAAGGTTGGCGGTCTGCTTGGGCTCGGCAACCAGGTGACTTCGAACAGCTCGGCCTGTGCCACGGGAACCGAAGCCGTGTGCATGGCGGCCGAGCGGATCCGCGCTGGAAAAGCCACGCGGATGCTGGCCGGAGGTTCGGAAGCGGCGAGCCACTACATTTGGGCCGCATTCGATGCGATGCGCGTGACGGCGCGCCGGTTCAACGATCGCCCGAGCGAGGCTTCG
>CAYZHO010000102.1:0-558 GCA_964478045.1 uncultured Myxococcales bacterium
GGGGCTCAGCGCAAGTAGCCGAGGGATCTAAGCTCGCGCTCGAGGTCCGGATCGAGACGCTCCGTGGCACGGCGCATCTTGCCCAGCCGCGGCGAGACCGTTCCGTAAGGATTTCCTCCAATTGCTGTCTCGATTCCCAGCCGGGCACCGGTAGCACGGAGGCTTTTGGCCGCCTGGCCGGCGCGCGGTCCAACCAGCGGCTTTTTCTCGCCAGGATCTGTACGAAGGTCGTAGACCACCTGCGGGAAGCGCTTGCCCGGCCGGACGATCAGCTTGAAGTCCGCGGTTCGCACGGCCCACGAGCGATCGCCCTCGAGTTGAGTGAAGCCCGCTACTTGCGGGTGGCCCTCAGCCCCGGGCGACTCGCCGCGAAGCAGCCCAACGAGGCTTTCCCCGTCGATTATCGGCGGAAGGCCCGCGCGCCGGGCTGCTTCCATCGCTCGGGGTAGATCGCGGCCCTCAGCGGCGCCAGCTCGCGCGCATAGGTCGTCTCGTCCAGGGTGAACAGGATCAGCGTCAGCCGGGGATCGTTGCCGTACTTGTTCAACAGAGGTCGCA
>CAYZHO010000102.1:568-1477 GCA_964478045.1 uncultured Myxococcales bacterium
ACTCAGCGGCGCTAGCTCGCGCGCCGAGGCAGGCAGCCAGTTGCCTTCGGCTGGGAGGTAGCGGCAGGCCGGCTAGGTCGAACAGCGTTGCGCCGACGTCCTCGAGCCGGACCGGTTGGGGAATCGACCGGCCGGGCCTTACGCCAGTGGTGCCGGGCGGCGGAACGATGACGAGCGGAACCCGCAGGAGTTCGTCGAACAGGCTGTGGCCGTGGAGGAACCCGCCGTGGTCCCATAGCTCCTCGCCGTGGTCGGCGGTCACGATCAGCCACAGCCGATCGAGCAGCCCTTCGCGCTCGAGGTCGCCGTACAGCCGGCCGATCCACGCATCGGTAAAGGCCACTTCCGCCATGTAGCGCCGCTCGATTTCCCGGCGCATTTGCGGCGTGGCGCCCCGGTATTGGACCTCGACGAGGTCGTCGCACTTGGGGCACTCCCCGCGCGGCGGCCCGTAGCCGTGCGGAGCTCGGTAGGGCCAGTGGGGATCCATCAAATGCAGGATCAAAATGAAGGGCCGCACCTGATGGCGCGCAATCCAAGAGCGCGCAAGCGCTACCCCGTCGCGAGCGGTTCCGCGATAGCGGCGAAAGCGCAGGTAGCCGCGGCCAACTCCGAAATACGGCCGCAGGTAAGGGTTGTTGAAGAAGCCGGCGACTTGGTAGCCGGCCTCGCGCAGCGCCGGCCCGAGTAAACCACTGAGGGCCAGGTCCCCGGGGGCGGGTGCTCCCGCGACTATCCGTCCGGTCCGGTGGTAGAACGGGCTTAGGGCCGTGAGCAGCGAAACCGTGCTCGGAAGCGTCCACGGCGAAGGCGCCACGGCCTGTTCGAAGCGCACGCCCCGAGCGGCCAGCCGGCGCAACTCCGGCATCAGGTAGCGGCCGTCGTAGCGGCGGTCGAGCATGTCGGCCC
>CAYZHO010000102.1:1487-3182 GCA_964478045.1 uncultured Myxococcales bacterium
ATCAGCACCACCGACGGCCGCGGTCGTTGCTGGGCGGCCGGAAGCCGGGCCGGCCCGGGCAAAAGCGCGACTCCAAGTAACCCGGCTGCAACCGCCGCCCACTGCCCGCTGCGAAACGCCCGCGGGCCGGCCAACCGGACGAACAGGCCTAGCGCGGCGGCCAGCAGCGCGAAGATCGCAGCGATCGCCGCGATCGCCCGCAGGCGCCGACCAGCCTCGATGGCATCGAGCCACTGGTAGCAAAGAGGCCCGACGATCAGGAATCCCGCGGTCGTCCACACCAGCACTCCAGGCCCCGGCCGGCCGCCGATGCGGCCGAACCGAACGATCAACCCTCCGGTAATCAGACCCACCAAGACGAGGGGAAAGTTCCAACCGGCGTCGATTCCCATGATCTCGGACAAGCGCGCGTGCGGTTCGACCCACCCCTTGCCGAAGCAGGCAAACAAAACGACGTACTCGATGACCGTTAGCAGCCCGCCCGAACGAGAAAGCGGGGCGCGCCCGAAGCGGGCCAGGGCCCACTCGGCGATGGCAATAGCCAAGAAAGGAAGAGCCGCGTTGGCGGCCTCACCGGCCACGGCCGGAAAAAACCAGGTCCCGCCGTACCCGGCCAAAGCCGCTCGGATCACCGAAAAGAACAAGACCGCCGCAAAGCCAGTCACGCCCGAGCCCCCCAGCGGCTCGCCGCTCTTTTTGCGGTGCCCTTGCGGCCCCCTTCGGTCCTCCGCTGGGCGGCGCTCGAGCCGGCGCCAGCCTCAGCCACCGCCCGGCAGTCTGCCTCGACTTGCTCGAGGTCGGTGGCTGCCGCCCCCAGCCGGCGGGCCTCCCCGAGGTGAAACGCACCGGCCTTGAGAGCCCCGTTGGCGCAAGCCAGGGCGGCCAGGCCTAGGTGGGCCGGCCCGTATCGGGGATCGAGCGCCAGCGCACGCTCGAGCTGGCGCCTGGCTCTCCCCGGGCGGCCGCGGGCCGCAAGGACGGCGGCTAGGTTCACTCGAGCGCGGGGCGAGCTTGGCGCTCGCTCGACCGCAGCACGCCACAGGTGAAAATCGTCGCGCCAGATGCCCATTTGGGACCGCGCCTGGCACGCCAGCACAACGGCTGCGCACAAAGCCACGGCGCCGGCCACGCGTTCGGTTGCCCTTGGCCCGCGCCCGCGGCCGATCTGCCCCAAGGCCACGGCACTTGCCAAGGCCAGCGCAGCAAGAAGCGGGTAGGCGTGGCGGTCGGCTCCCGGCTCGTGCGCGCCGACCACCAAAGTAACGGCGAGCCAGACGAGGCCCAGCCAGCACAGCGCCACTGTGAGCCCCGGCGAACCGCTGCGTGTGGCTAGCGGCCGGGCGAGCAAGTAGGCAGCTCCCGCCAGAAGCGCCGTCCCCGCCAGCGCGTCTTGTAAAGACGGGGCGGCGCGGGCTGCATCGAGCAGGCCGGGATACTCCGGGGCAAGCCCAGCGGGCCAGACAATGTGGCGGGCATAGTGCACCGAAAGCCGAACCGCCAGATTGAGTGCGCCGGCCAGATCGCCCGCCGGCCATAGCGGCCCGCGAGCCCCGTAGGCAACCGGCAAAACGGCGGCAAGTCCCAGGCCCGCGCCCACCCAGAGCGCTTTGCGCCGGCCGATTCCCACTAGCCACGCCACGGCGATCAAGACCGCGGCCAGCGCTCCGGTTTCCTTGGCGCCTGCCGCTGCGAAGA
>CAYZHO010000102.1:3192-7027 GCA_964478045.1 uncultured Myxococcales bacterium
ACACCTGCCAGCGCCAGCAGCGGGCGCTGCCGGGTCCAAGCCAAAAGAGCCGCCAGCGTTGCGCCGAGCGCCAGCACGTCGCGGCGGCCCGCTACGTAGGCCACAGCCTCGACCCCAAGCGGATGGACCGCAAAGAAAACGCCGGCAAGCACCGCCACAGGCGCACGGGCTCCGAGCTCGGCGGCCAGCGCGACGAGCAAGGCGGCGCAGGCGGCGTGCAGCGCGATGTTGGTCGCATGAAAGACGCCCGGCGATCCGCCTCCTGCGGCCGCATCGAGCCACAGGCTCAGGTAGCGAACCGGCCGGTAGGGCACCAGCCCATGTCCGACCCAGAGAACTTTTCCGCCCGCAACGAGGGAGTGGTCGTCGCCGACTAGTTCGTAGCCAGTGGCGGGCCAGTAAACGGCAACCGCCGCGGCTGCTGCTGTAGCGCACGCCAATGCCAGGGCGACCGGCGAGCGGTTTGAAGCGGCGATATTCATCGGCCTTTTTGCGGTCTAGCGGCCGGGGCACGCCAGCGCACGCCCGGGCTCCCGGCGGGTCGCTTCCCGCAAGCCGGCACTCAAGCCGAGGGCAAGCGTGCCAGGTGCCGCCGGCTCTCCTCCGGCGCCGTGCGTTTGCGCGCTGCCCTGCCCGGCAGCTACCATCCGGATCATAACGGGGCTGCGGCGAGCCCGCCATCCGGCCACCGATCACAGACCGTGGAGCAAACAGCGACCCGATGAAGCCACGCCAGCGCTGGGCAACCAAGACCGGTCTCGTCCTCGCGCTTGCGGGAAACGCGATCGGACTCGGCAACTTCTTGCGCTTTCCCGTTCAAGCAGCCGAGAACGGCGGCGGGGCCTTCATGATTCCGTACTTCTTCGCCCTGGCCGTCATCGGGATTCCACTGATGTGGGTGGAGTGCTCGATCGGACGGCTCGGCGGCAAGTACGGCCACGGGCATGCCGCCGGTATGCTGCCGATCATCTGGCCGCACCCGGCTGCCAAGTACATTGGGGCGTTCGGGTTGTTCATTCCGTTCACGATCGCCCTTTACTACACGTACATTACTTCGTGGACTCTGGCCTTCAGCGTCTTCTCCCTGGTCGGAAGCTACGACGGCCTGTCGACCCGCGCTGAGATGGGCGCCTTCTTGGCCGGCTTTCAGGGAGTGACCGCCAATCGTTACTTCGCCTCGGTAGCTACTGCCTACCTGGCCTACGCAGCGACGATGGCGCTGACCTTGTTCGTCCTGCTCGGCGGGATCGCAAAGGGCATCGAGCGCCTGGCGCGCACGGCCATCCCGACCCTGTTCGTGCTCGGAATCGTGCTCGTCGTCCGGGTGCTCACTTTTGGTACGCCCGACCCGAGCCATCCCGACTGGAACGTCTCGGCCGGACTTGGTTTCGTCTGGAACCCCGATTTTTCGCGCCTTGGGGATGCGCGGGTATGGATCGCCGCAGCCGGGCAGATCTTCTTCACGCTGTCGATCGGCTGGGGAATCATTCACACCTACGTCAGTTACCTCCGCGAAGACGACGACATCGCCGTCATGGGCATGGCCACAGTTGGCCTCAACGAGTTCGCCGAAGTCGTTCTCGGCGGTACCATCGCTCTGACCGCAGCCGTCGCTTTCTTCGGCGTGGCCGGAACCGAAGACATCGCCCGCGGCGGCGCGTTCGACCTCGGCTTTCAGGCCATGCCCGTAATCTTCCAGCGCATTCCACTCGGGCACCTCGTGGGTGCTCTCTGGTTCCTCCTGCTGTTTTTCGCCGGGCTCACTTCGGCCGTCGCCATGGCCCAGCCAATGATCGCCTTGCTCGAAGAGGGCTGGCAACTCAGCCGGCAGCGTGCCGTGGCAATCGTCGGCGGCGCCATGTTCCTGCTGACGCAGCCGGTGATTTTCTTCCACCGCTACGGCTTTCTCGACGAGATCGACTACTGGGTCGGAACGATCTGCCTAGTCGTCTTCGCGCTGCTCGAAGTCATCGTTTACGCTTGGATCTTCGGCATCGAGCGAGGCTACGCGGAAATCGCGCGCGGAGCGCTGGTGCGGCCGCCGGCGCTGTTCAAGCCGGTCACGAAATATCTGACGCCCGCATTCCTCGGCGTCATCCTACTGTGGTGGCTGGTCACCGAAGTCCCGGCCAAGTTGGCCATGGAAGGGGTAAGCGCCGAGGCGCGGCCTTTCGTCTTTGGGGCGCGCCTTCTCGTCGTGGCTCTAGCGGCCGGAATATTCGCAACTGTGCGGGCGGCCTCGCGGCGCTGGCCATCGGTGGAGCGCCCGGTTGACGAAATCGAGCTGGCGGAGGAAGAAGGATGACGACCGCCGGCTTGCTATTCATGCTCGTTTCCTGGGGCCTCATCATCGGCCTGAACGTCTTTTGCTTCCGCCGCCTGTGGCAGGCTGGGGACAACCTGGCAAGCCCGGACGACGAGCAAGGCGAAGAGGCCCGAGACTCGTAGCCGCCCCCGGCGGGAGGCTTCGCCCGCGGCAGGCAGCGGCTCGCGCGCGGCCGCCCAACCGAAGTTTCAGCCCTACTGGCTTAGCTCAAACCGAGGCCTTCGGCCCGCCGCACCCAAGACTATGGCTCATGCGAACCACAGGCTCGGGCACCACAGGCTTCCCGAACGCGGCTTAGGCCTCACGTCTTGGAGCGCGCCACCCAGCCGAACCACTCCTTGGTTCCACGGCCTGGTGTGGGCCGCGGCGCAAAGCTGCCGCGCCCGTGGCGCCGGTACAAAGCTGGTTGCTCCCGGGACGCCGACGCAAAGCTGGTGCTCCCGTTACGCGAGCACGAAGCTGCCTGGGCGGCTCGGCGGGCCAAGCCCAACCCAGCGCAGGCTCTGCCAGGGCAGGGCGGCGCGGCCAAGCAGAAACACATCAGCCTCGGCCATAAAAGAGCCGGCCCGCGATTGACCCCGCAACTGCGCTCAGGCACCAGTTGGTCGAGGGCAGGAGGAGACGATGATGAAACGCTACGCGATGCTGGCAGCCACGTTACTCGCCGCCTCGAGCGCGGCCGCCTGTGCCACGCAGACCAAGCCGCAGCCGGCACCGCCGCCGCCCGCGATCACCAAGGCCGACATCGCTCGCGTGCAGGAAGCTGCCAACCGCGCCGAAGAGGCCGCAAAGCGCGCCGAAGAGGCCGCAAAGCGTGCCGAAGTCGCCGCGGAGAAGGCCGAGGTGATCTTCCACAAGACCTTGCAGAAGTAGCCGGCCGCGCCGTCAGTCGAACACCACGATCGTCTTGAGGCTTTCCTCGAGGCGCTGCGCCTGGGCGACTGCCTCGCCCACCCGCTCGAGCGGAAAGCGGTGGGTGATCAGTTCCGAACACGGGACGATTCCGGCCGCGATCAGCGAGAGCGCTTCGCGGGTGTCGTCGGGACCGCACGAATAGCTTGGCACCAGCGAGACTTCGTCGAAGTAGAGCCGGTAGGGCGAAACCTCGAGGGTCTCGTCCGGGCGGGAAGTCGTGAACAATACCACCCGGGCACCCGGGCCGGCCAAATCGATCCCCGTGCGCATCGCTTCGACCGAGCCCGGCCCTACAACTACAACGTCGGCCATTTCTCCGCCCGTTAGCTCGGCGACGGCAGCGACCGGATCTCCGCGCTCGACGTCGACGACGGCCTCGGCTCCGAGTTCGCGCGCCTTGCCCAGCCGAAACGCGACCCGATCGAGCCCGATCGGGCGCGCGCCCCAATGGCGCGCCAGCACGACGTGGAGCATTCCCATGATCCCGAGGCCGACCACCGCGACCGTCTCGCCAGAGGCCAGCGCTGCCCGGCGCAGCGACTTGACGACGCACGCCGTCGGCTCGACGAGGCTGCCGGCTTCGAAGTCCACCCC
>CAYZHO010000102.1:7037-9305 GCA_964478045.1 uncultured Myxococcales bacterium
GGCAGCACCAGCGTGTCGCGGGCCAGATTGTCGGCCGGCACGGCAAAGAACTCGGCCATGCCTCCCGGGCGCAAGCCTGTCTTGCGCCAGGTCGCACAGTGAACGTAGAGGCCGCGCTTGCACTGGCGGCAGCGGCCGCAGGGCGCATGGTGGTGGACGAACACGCGATCGCCGGCGGCCACGTGCTCGACTCCTTCTCCGACTGCTTCGATCACGCCGGCCGGCTCGTGGCCGAAGACCAGCGGCGCTTTGCGCTCGATGTACCAGGACATGATGTCGCCCGTGCAAATGCCGCACGCGCGGGTGCGCACTAGCGCTTCCCCGGGCCCGATCTCGGGAATCGGCTCTTCTTCGACGCGCACGTCGTCGAGCCTGTACAGGCGAGCCACGCGCACCGCAGGCTCACTCTCCGCGAACGGCTGCTTGATCCGGGGCCGGCCTGGCCCCTGTGGCTCTGCGGTGCTCCCAGGGAAGCACCGCGCACTTGACGTCGCGGCCTTGCCCGAGCGTTGCAAACACGCGCGGAACGTCTTCGAGCGCCACGCGCGAAGTAATGAAGGCGCCCCAATCCACGTCGGCGTGGCACAGCAGGCGATAGGCCTCGGAAACGTCGCGCGGGCGGAAGTGAAACGGGCTGCAGATCTGCACACCGTCGTAGTGCAGCCGGTACGTATCGAAACGCACCGCGGTTCCGGCCGGACACCCGCCGAACAAGATGACTGTGCCGCCGCGGCGCGCATAGGCGGGCGCGCGCTCCCAAACCTCGGGCTGCCCGGTGCACTCGATCACCGCATCGGCCCCGCGGCCCGAGGTTGCCTGCGCCACGGCCGCAGCCACGTCATCGTCCTCGCCGAGTACTTGATCCGCTCCAAAGCGCCGCGCAACGGCAAGCCGCCACCGCTTGCGCCCGGCTACGATCACCGTCCCGGTCCCCGCCGTCTTGAGGACGACGAGCCAGAGCAAGGCAACCGGGCCGGCCCCGATCACGAGAACCACCGCGTCGTCGCGGCGAGCCGCCGGCGGCAAGTGATCGAGCCCGAAGCAAACCGACGAGAGCGGCTCGAGCAGCGCCCCTTGTTCGTAAGGCAACCCGCCAGGCTTGGGATAAACGTTCGTGCGAACCACGCGTTCGGGTACCAGGACGTATTCCGCGAAAGCGCCGAGGATCATCTCGTCCATCAGCGTCTCGCACAGGTTCTCTTGGCCATGGCGGCAGTAAAAGCAGCGGCCGCACGGTCCCGTGTTGGCCGAAAGCACCGCCTCGCCGGGCCGAAAGCGCTCGACTGCTTCTCCGACGGCGACGATCTCGCCGGCAAACTCGTGGCCGAAAGGCGTGGGCCAGGGCATCTTCGGATGCCCGCGCGTGAAGGCCTTGAGGTCCGTCCCGCAGGTCAAGGCCGCCTCGACGCGCACGACGATGTCGCCCGGTCCGGGGACTGGATCGGCAACCTCGGCGATCTCGACCTCGGCGGGCCCTTTGAGGATGCAGCACTTCACGTATAACCAAGCGGTCGGCGCGGCCAAGCCGAATGGCAAATCCTACGCCGGAACGCCGCGCAAGAAAACCGCATATGGCCGAGGACTCCAAGTCAACGAAACCAGCGTGGAAACCGCCCCGCGGCCCGCTTCCCACGGCCGACGTGATCATCGAGACGCCGGCCGGGATTGTTCTCGTCGAGCGCCGCTATCCGCCGCTCGGCTGGGCGATTCCGGGGGGCTTCATCGAAGAAGGCGAAACCGCCGCGAGCGCGGCCCGGCGCGAAGCCAAAGAAGAAACCGGGCTCGACGTCGAGCTCGCCGAACTATTCCACGTCTACTCTGCCCCCGATCGCGATCCCCGCCACCACACGCTCACGGTTGTCTACATCGCCCGCGCCTCTGGCCAGCCGGGCGGGGGCGACGACGCCGCCCGCGCCCGCGCTTTTCCCGAGGAAAGCCTTCCGGCCAAGTTGGCCTTCGACCACGCCCGGGTCTTGGCCGACTACTTTCGGTACAAAAAGACCGGCGAGCGCCCGCCGCTCGACCGGTAAAGCCCGCGCGAGCTCGCCATCCGGCCCCAGCGCCGGGCGCCTTCATTCCTCGGGGATGGCCGCCAGCAGGTCGCTGGCCCGCGCCAAGACGAAATCTTCGGTCACCTCACCGGCCTCGATGCGGTCGGCCATGGCCGCAAGCACGCGCAGGCGAATCTCTGCCGGGCCGAGTCGCGGGCGCTCGTCGAGGTAGCCCTCGTCGGCCAAGTAAGCGCGCACCCGCTCGAGCACCTTGGTC
>CAYZHO010000103.1:0-9304 GCA_964478045.1 uncultured Myxococcales bacterium
TACTACAACCGGCTGGCGGCAAGCGGGCTCCGGGCTACTACAACCGGCTGGCGGCAAGCGGGCTCCGGGCTACTACAACCGGCTGGCGGCAAGCGGGCTCCGGGCTACTACAACCGGCTGGCGGCTATTGCCAGTTCGCAAAACGTGCCAAAATTTCGGGCAAATAGCTCTGGAAACCGCTTGCACAAGCGCTGGTAGGCGCTAAAATGGATCTAGGAAATTGACAATCATTGTCAATCAGTCATGATTGGCACTGGTGCCGCGCGGGGAGGCAAGGCACGGAGGTTACGGGGCGAATGACCCTTGCTCAACTAAAGATTGGCGAAGATGCCATCGTGCGAAGAATCGACGGCCAAGACGACGCGGTCGTACGCCTGATGGAGATGGGTCTGACGCCCGGTGTTACGGTTCACGTCAATGGAACTGCTCCCCTCGGCGACCCGCTCCACCTCACCGTGCGCGGCTACAACCTTTCAATTCGAAAAGACGAAGCGGCGCGCATCGAGGTCGAGCGCCTATCCTAGTCGGCCGCGCTCGCCGGCATCCAAGCCCGCCGCGAGTCGGCGCCCCGCGTTCGAGAGGCTGGCTTGCCTGCTGCCCCGGCGCCAAAAGCCGGCCACCCGAATGTGATGTCCCTGCGATCCGACAGTAGCGAGCGCCTCGACGCCGGCGTGTGGGTGGCCATTGCCGGCAACCCGAACACCGGCAAGACGTCGATCTTCAACGCCATCACCGGCTTGAGGCAGAAAGTCGGCAACTACCCCGGCGTGACGGTCGAGCGCCGCACGGGCGTCGTGACGCTACCTTCGGGCCGCCGCGTGCGCTGCGTCGACTTACCCGGCTGCTATTCGCTCGTGGCCCGCAGCCACGACGAGCAGATCGCCCACGACGTGCTCGTCGGCCAGATGGACGACATGCCCGAGCCAAACCTGGTCATCATCGTGGCCGACGCAAGCAACCTGGAACGCAACCTCTACCTGGCCAGTCAGATTCTCGACCTCGGAATCCCCTGTGTTCTGGCGCTCAACATGATCGACGTCGCCATCGATGCGGGGCTCGAAATCGATGTCGATCGCCTGGCCCGAGAAATCGGCGCCCCAGTGGTGGCGACCGTAGCGGTGCGCGAAGAAGGAATCGACCGGCTGCTGGCCACCGTCGAGCGAGAGCTCGACCGGGCCCAGCCGCAAGCCACGGTCCGCCGGCGCCCGTGGCGGATGGAAGAAGAAATCGAACGGGAGGTAGCGCGCCTGGCCGAAGAACTCGGCCAGCATAACGTGCGGCCCGGGCGCGCCGATGCCGAAGCGATCTGGCTGCTTTCGAGCGTGCGCGAAAGCGATGAGCTGACTGGCATCAATCCGCACATCCGCCAGCAAGTACTCGAGATCCAAGAACGCCTCGAACGCAGGGGCACGCCGTTTCGGACCGCCGAAATTCAAGCGCGCTACGCCTGGATCGAACGGGTCGTGGCTGCGTGTGTGCGCCGCGGCACCCCCCGCCGCACGAACTGGACCGTTCGCCTCGACGCACTGTTCACGCACCGCATTGCCGGCCCGGCAATTTTCTTCACCGTCATGGCGCTGGTCTTCCAGTCGATCTTCGCCTGGGCCGACCCAGCCATCGGCTTGATCGAAACCGCGTTCGACGCCTTGGCCGACTTCGTGCGCGCTGCGATGCCGCCCGGCGTGCTGCGCGACCTCATTACGCAAGGGATCATCGCCGGCGCCGGCAACGTCGTCGTCTTCTTGCCGCAGATCCTGATCTTGTTCTTCGCGATCAACCTGCTCGAAGACACCGGCTATATGGCGCGGGCCGCATTCATGATGGACCGCATCATGAGCCGCGTGGGCTTGCACGGCCGGGCCTTCATCCCCCTGCTCTCGAGCTTCGCCTGCGCAATCCCCGGCATCATGGCCACGCGCACGATCGAAAACCGGCGCGACCGGCTCGTAACGATCTTGGTCGCTCCCCTGATGAGCTGCTCGGCGCGCCTGCCCGTCTATTCGATGGTAATCGCTGCCGTCTTCGATGCCGACCGGCGCGTGGCGGGCATCTTCACGGTCGGAGGGTTGGTCTTGCTCTCGATGTACCTGCTTTCGATCGTGGCCGCCATCACGATGGCGTTCGTCTTCAAAAACACGATTCTGCGCGGGCCGCGCCCGCCCTTCGTCCTCGAGATGCCGCCTTACCGGCTGCCGCGCTTGCGCAGCGTGCTGCTCAACATGTGGGAGCGCGCCGCGTTGTTCCTAAGGCGCGCCGGCACTGTGATCGTTGCCGCCACGGTCGTTTTGTGGGCGCTTCTCAGTTACCCGCGCAGTCCCGAGCTGGAGCGCGACTTTGCAGCCGAGCGCGCCCGCATCCAAGCCTCGCTCCTCGACGAGACCGCCCGCGCCGCGGCCCTGGCCGAGCTCGACCGCGAAGAAGCGGCTGCCCGCGTACGCGCCAGCTACGGGGGCCGGCTCGGACGGGCGCTCGAACCGCTGATCGCTCCGCTCGGGTTCGACTGGAAGATCGGCATTGGGCTGATCGGCGCCTTCAGCGCTCGGGAAGTGCTGGTCAGCACGCTCGGCGTGGTCTACGGCGTAGGCGAGACCGACGAGACGAGCGCGCCCTTGCGCGAAAAGCTGCGGGCCGACCGCCGGCCGGACGGAACCCCGCTGTTCACCCCCCTCGTTGGCCTGTCGCTCATGATTTATTTCGTCTTGGCCTGCCAGTGCGTGAGCACCCTGGCGGTCGTACGTCGCGAGACCAACGGCTGGCGCTGGCCGCTGTTCATGCTGGGATATATGACGGCTCTGGCTTGGATCGCATCGTTTGCCGTCTACCAAGGCGGCCGGCTGCTCGGATACGCATGACCTGGATCGCTCGCCACTGGCAAGACGTACTGGTATGGGCCGCACTCGCGGCCGCAGCCGGGTACCTGGCCCGGCGCGCCTACCGCGCCCTCAACTCGCCGGGGGCCGCAGCCTGTGAGGCTTGCCCCGCTCATCGCAAAATAACCGAGCGTGCTCTGCGGCCAGCGCCGGCGGGCACCGAAGCAAACGACCGGCAAGAAGCGTCTTTCCGTCCGAAGTCGCCGCAAGCACCCGCCAACACGAAATAAGAGGTAACCGCAGGCGGCGGCCGCCGCGCTTTGCACCGGGCGCCGAACCCTCTTGGCCGGCTCGCTAGCGCCCGGTAAAGTGGGGCTTTCTTTTTTCGGCAAACGCCCGCGGGCCTTCTTTGGCATCCTCGGACGCGAGCACCCGCGCGCCGAGCGCTTTTTCGAGGACGAAGCCCTGCTCGAGGCCGAGCGAGCGCACGGCGATTTCCTTGGCTGTGCGAACGGCCAGCGGCCCGTTCTCGCAGATCACTTCGGCAAGCTCCATGGCTGTTTCCATGAGCTTTTCCTTCGGCACGACCCGGTTGACGAGCCCGATGTCGTAGGCGCGCTGCGCATCGATCGGCCGTCCCGTCAGGAGAAGCTCCATGGCCACCGCCCAGGGAATCTGCCGGGGCAAGCGAATGTGGGTGCCGCCGGTTGGAATGATCCCCCAGCGGACTTCGCCCAGGCCGAAGGTGGCGTGCTCGGCAGCCACGCGAATGTCGGTGCCCTGGAGAAACTCAAGCCCCCCGGCGATGCAATGGCCGTTGACCGCCGCGATGATGGGCTTGAACACGTCGGAAAACGGCCGCTTCGTGTGGTCCTCGTAGCCCATCTCGTCGCCGGCCTGAAGCGCCGGGATGGCCTCCTTTAGATCCATTCCGGCCGAAAACGCCTTGTCGCCCGCCCCCGTGAGGATCGCAACGCGCAGGTTGTCGTCCTCGTTGAAATCGGCGAAGGCGGCATCCATCGCCCGTAGCATCTCGCCCGTAAACGCGTTCATCGCCTCCGGCCGGTTGATCGTCATCAGCGCGATGTGGCCGCGCTTTTCGTACAGGAACGTTTCGGGCATCTCGATCATTTCTTGATTCGCTTCGTCGGTTCGATCTTGGCCAAGCGCGCCAGATTGAGACCGAGGATCTTGGCCCGGATCTCGTCGGTGATGGGCTCATAGCCCCACTTTTCCTGCAACTCCTCCGGCATTTCGAGGTTGCGCACCCAGTCGACAATCCGTTTCATGTCGTCGAACGGCAGGTCGAAGCCCATCACGATGCGATCGGCTGTGACCCACTGCAAAGCTTCCCCGATCATGTGGTAGCCGCGATACGGCGCGCGCTCGAACCAGCCAATGATCCCCGACAGGCTCAAGTACAGGTTCTGGTGTTTGCCCGCCAGACCCATCAGCTCCTCGTGGTACGGCCAGCCCATGTGGTAGGCGATCACCTTGAGGTCGGGGAAGTCGAGCAGGACGTCGTCGAGCAAAATCGGAAGCGTGTACTTGGTCGGCTGCGGGACGACGTACGACATTCCCGTGTGGATCGTCAGCGGAATGTCGAGTTCGCACGCTTTCTCGTAGAACGGCCACATGCGCCGGTCGTTGAGCGGCCCGTCTTCGGGCGCATAGACCTTGCAGAGCTTGGCGTTGCGCTCTTTGACGAGGTACTCGAGTTCCCAGATGGCATTCTTGACGCCCCGGCGCAGGATCGGCCCGACGTTGCACTCGAGGTACAGGCGATCCGGATAGGGCTCGATCTCCTGCAGGATGAAGCCGTTCGTTGACATGCACGTCGAGTGGCCGGCCACGTCCATCATCGACTCGCGCAGTGCAAAGCCGACATCGACGCCCGCTTCGTCCATGTACTTGATCAAGGTCGCCGCGTTCGGCTCGGGCATTTCGCCGCCCGTCATCAGAGAGCGGCCCGCCCACGCGCGCATCACGCCGTCCACACTCTGCCACCAGCGCTGGAACTCCGGATAGTAGGCCATTTCCATCACCGCCTGCTGGTTGAGCAGGTGGCATTCGCTCAGCGCAACGAAGTAATCCTTTTTCTCTTCGGCCATCGGTCTTACCCTCCCCGTCGTTGTCCGAGCCCGCCCCGGACGGGCCGCAACAACCCTTTGGAAAATTCTCGAACGATATCGCCTACGCCTTGCGCGCCTCTTGGATCGCTTTCCAGATCCGATTGGGCGTCGCGGGCACTTCGGTAACCTGCACGCCGAGCGGAGCCAGTGCGTCGTTGATCGCGCACATGATCGCCGCCGGCGCCGTGTGGATCGCCCCCTCGCCCACCCCCTTGGCACCGAGCGGCGCAAATGGCGACGGCGTTACCAGTGCCGCCTTCTCGGTCATCGGCACTTCGTGGATGGTCGGGAGCAAGTAGTCCATGAACGTCGAGGTAAGCAGCTGTCCCTCCTCGTCGTACACCGCTTCTTCGAGCAAGGCTGCGCCGACTCCCTGCGCCACCCCGCCCTGGGTCATTCCTTCGACAGTCACCGGATTGAGGCGCGTTCCGCAGTCGTCGGCGATCCAGTAGCCGAGGATCTTGACCTTGCCCGTCTCCACGTCGACTTCGACCAGGGCCACGTGGCAAGCCGCTGCAGCCGTCAAATAGCTCTTGGCCCGCCCTTGGTCGTCGGCCGGAGTCCGCCCCGGCGCCGTCCACACGCAAGTGGCTTCGGGGCTTGGGTCCATGTCCTCGGGCAACAAGTCGCTGCGAGCGAGCATCGTGGCAGCGACCTGCGCGGCGTGCATCTCGGCGCCCTCCACGCCAGGGACGCGGAACATCCCGTCACGATACTCGAGTGCTTCAGGAGGGCACTGCATCAGATGCGCGGCCACGCGCCCAAGCTTGGCTCGCAGGCGCTCGGCCGCACCGAGCACGGCTCCCGTAATCGCCACGCCGAGCCGGCTACCGCCCGGCCCGAAGTGAGGCGGCGCCGACAGGCTGTCCTGCTGGATCACGCGCACGTCGGACATCTCGACCCCGAAGTAGTCGGCCAGGAGCTGCGAAATCAGCGTGTACTGGCCCTGTCCTTCGTGGGCAAAGCCGATCCGCGCGGTGATCTTGCCGAGCATGTCGAAGCCGATCGTCACGCCTTCGGGAACCCCCGTCATCGGCATGCCGACGATCGCGTATGCGTTCCAATCGAACACCCCGGGCTCGATCGTGCTGACCACGCCGATCCCCAGGTAGCGGCCTTCCTTGCGCGCCTCTTCCTGGCGGCGGCGCAGCTCGCGGTAGTTCGACATTTCGAGGACCTTGTCGAGCAAGGCCTCGTAGTTGCCGCTGTCGTACTCGTTCCCGCTCGGGATCGTATAGGGAAAGGCGTCCGGCGGAATGAAGTTCTTGCGGCGCACTTCGGCCGGATCCATGCCGAGCCCGCGCGCAACCGTGTCCACGGCAAGCTCGAGCACGCAGTTGTGCGGGGGCGGTCCCATCCCGCGGTACGGGCTGCTGAAGAGTTTGTTCGTGGCGACGATCTTAAGATCGTACTCGGCGGCTTCCATTCGGTAGCAGCCGACGAACGACGCCAGCGGCTTGGCGGCCCCGATCGCGCCGAAGCCCTCGGCTGTGGCTCCGAGGTCGTCGAGGAGCTCGACCTTCATCGCCGTAATCGTTCCGTCGTTCTTGACGGCGAGCGAAACCCGGTAATGGCGGTCCCAGGCCTGGCTGCCGCCGGCCATCAGGTACTCCATGCGGTCTTCGGTCCACTTGATGGGCCGCCCGCCGGTCTTGCGCGAAAGCATCGAGGTGACGAAGCTGCCTCGGAAGCCTCCCTTGCCGCCGAAACTTCCGCCGTGTGGCTGGGCGATGACGCGCACTTTGTGAGAGGGAAGCCCGAGCACTTGCGCAACGCCCATCGCCATGTGCGACTGGGACTGCACGGCCGCCCACAGGGTTACCGATTCCTCGACCGGGTCCCACTTGGCGATCACGCCGAACGTCTCCATCGGATTGGCGCCAAGGCGGTGCCACCGCAGCGTCTGCGTGAACACTCGATCCGCTTCGGAAAACGCCCGGTCCACCTCGCCCCACTTGAAGTCGCGCGCGAACATGACGTTCGTCCCGCGCTCCTCGAAAACCAGCGGCGCATCCGGCTCGATCGCCTTGCGGGCGTCCACAACCGGCGGCAGCGGCTCGTATTCGACTTGGATCAACTCGACGGCGTCTTCAGCGATGTAGCGGCTTTCGGCCGCCACCGCCGCAACCGGTTCGCCGACGAACCGAACCTTGTCGGTCGCCAAGCAGTACGAGCCCCAGCCTTCCGGCACGGTGGGCACGGGATTCGTCATGCGCTTGGCGTCCTCGCCCGTGACGACCGCCACCACGCCAGGCAAGCGCTCGGCTTCGCTGGTGTCGATCGACTTGATGCGGGCGTGCGCGTAAGGACTGCGCAAGAACGCGCAGTGCAGCATGCCCGGCTGGCTCAAGTTGTCGATGAACGGCGCCTGGCCGGTCACCAGGTGTGGATCCTCGACGCGGTTTACTTCCTTGCCGACGAACCGCCGGGCACTGGCCGGCAAGTCTTCCGGGCTGCGTGGCGCTTGCGTCGTCATCGCTTCCCCTGCCCTGTTGGCTTCATCCCTTTGCCTTGCTCGCTCACGCCTGCGAGGATGCCGACTCGTTCGAGGCAGCCTCTTTCATCTTTCGGGCGGCTAGGCGAACGGAGCTCAGAATCGACTGGTAGCCCGTGCACCGGCACAGTTGCCCGCCGAGCACGTCGAAGATTTCCTCGTCGGTGGGATCCGGTTTGTCGCGCAGCAGCTCGTAGACGGCCATCAGGAACCCCGGCGTGCAAAACCCGCATTGCAGGCCGTGGCCTTCGATAAAGGCTTGCTGGATCGGGTGCAGCTCGGCGTCTCGGCTCAGTCCCTCGACGGTCATGATCTCGGCACCGTCGGCCTGGACGGCCAGCATCAAGCAAGAGCGGACGGCGCGGCCATCGACGAGAATCGTGCACGCGCCACAGACCCCGTGCTCGCAGCCGACGTGCGTCCCGGTCAAGCCCAGCTCGCCTCGCAGAAAGTCGACGAGCGTAAGGCGCGGCTCCACTTCGCGCTCGTAGACGGTGCCGTTTACCGTGACGCGGATCTTCTTCTTGCTCACGATGGCAACCTCTCGATCGCCTGGGCGATGGCACGCCGGGCCATGACGCCGGCCAAGTGCTTGCGGTATTCGGCCGTGGCGTGCACGTCGGACAGCGGTTCCTCGACTTGCTCGCGGGCTTTTTGCGCGGCTGCTTCGGCCAACTGTTCACTCGGCCGCTCCCCCGCCAATACTTCCTCGGCAGCCGTGGCGCGAAGCGGCGTGGGCCCGACGCCGAACAGCGTAACGCGGGGGTTGGTAATGTGTCCTGCGTCCGTCTCGAGCGTCACCGCCGCTCCGGCCAGCGCAAAGTCGCCCGCGCGCCGCGCGAACTCCACGAATCCCCAGCCGGCACCTGCCGGAAGCACCGGAAAGCGCACCCGCGTGAGGATCTCGGCCGGCTCGAGGCACGTCGTCAGATAAGTAACGAAGAACTCGTCGGCGCCCACCGTGCGCTGGCCGCTGGGACCGCGCACGTCGAACTCGGCGCCGAGCGCCACGGCAACCGCCGGGTACTCGGCGGCCGGATCGGCGTGGGCAAGCGAGCCGCCCACGGTCCCGCGGTTTCGGATCTGCGGGTGCGCGATGTAGCGAGTGGCGGCCCTCAGCAAGGGCTGGCGTTCGGCCACCAGCGGCGAAAGCTCAACGTCACGCTGGCGGGTAAGCGCTCCGATCTCCAGCCAGCCGTCGTGTTCGGCGATGCCCGATAGGCCCCCGATTCGGTTTACATCGACGAGCAGCGAAGGACGAGCCAAGCGCATGTTGAGCAGCGGAACCAGACTTTGGCCTCCGGCGATGACTTTGGCTTCCCCGTCGCACTCGGCCAGCGCGCCGATCGCTTCTTCGAGCGAGCCGGCGGCAATGTATTCGAACGGTGCAGGTTTCATCGCGCTCCTTCGCCGCGCGTCCCGGTTCGCGCCCGGCCTGGGCCCCCCGGCAATGGCCCGAAACCCGAAGTGGAACGTGTTTCAGTCGCGCCATTCTACGACTCCCCCCACCCCACGCAACCCCTTGACGGGGATAAGTACAATTTCTAACCCCGCGAAATCACGAGCGTGAGCGCACGCGGATCCCAGCGGTTTTCGCGCGCAGGCACCTGCGGCCGCTTGCGCCGCCTTCGCCGGGCGCTGCTAAACTCCTTTCAGCTCGCCGCCCGGTCCCGCCGCCGATCGCCGCTGCTTCCCGTTCCAGCCGGACGCCCGCTCGCGCCTGGCCGTCACCGCTGCATCCTTTTCCAGTTCGCCGCCCGGTCCCACCCGGCCGTCGCCGCTGCACCCCTTTCCAGCCGGCCGCCCGGTCCCGCCCGGCCGTCGCCGCTGCACCCCTTTCCAGCCGGCCGCCCGGTCCCGCCCGGCCG
>CAYZHO010000104.1:0-1554 GCA_964478045.1 uncultured Myxococcales bacterium
GAGGAGGTGTAGTGGCATGAAAAGCGAGCGTCGAAAGAGCCGCCGGTGGAAGACGTGGGCGAGTGTCGCGGCCGTGGTTGTCGCGCTGGCCTTGCCCGTGCGAGCCGCGGCCGAGGACGTGGACAAGGCGGCCAACGACGCCGGGCTCGGCCTGGCGACCATCGTCGCGAACGTCTTCTATATTCCCGTCAAAGTCAGTTATGCCGCGATCGGTGGGATCACGGGGGGCCTCGGTTACGTCCTGACCGGCGGAAACGAAGAAGTGGCAAAGAAGGTGTGGGTTCCCTCGATCGGAGGTGACTACGTACTCACGCGGGAGATGGTCGCGGGGCAACAGCCGATCGAATTTAAGGGGCGCAGCGACCCGGACATGTGAACCGGGAGAGGCTCTTGTCATCTGTTGGGAGGTGCGGTAGGTTCGCGGTGCCCACGACGGCGCCGGGCGGGCGCGCCGTAGTACCACGCAGGAGAGAGGCTCGAGGACGATGAAAAAATCCACGATCTTCGTGGTGGCGGCCCTTGCCGTCACCCTGGTGTCGACGGCCGGTTGCGACAAGATCATGGCCTTGTTTCGGGCACACCGAGCGGCGGTGAAATGGCAGGGCCCGGTCAAGGAAATCGTCTACGAGAAACTCGACAAAGATGGCAAGACGTTCCACATCGAGCTGCACTCGCGCATCGACGCGCCGATCGACAAAGTGTGGGAGGCACTGAAGCACCCGGAGCGTCTGGCTGACTACAGCGAGCAGTATAAGCTCAGCCGGCTGATCAAGAGCGAGGGGAACAAGAAACAGCTCGAGATTCACGTCCTGGCGCTCGACAATCTGCAGCAGTTCGTTATCGAGTTGACCTTCGACGACGCCCACAAGAAGGCGCACGTGCGCACGATCAGCTCGACGCTCGCCGACATCGACGGGACGTACAAGCTGATCCCGTCCCCGGACGGCACGAAGACGCTGTACATCTACAAGGCGACCCAGACGGACAAGGTCGTACTGCCGGTGTCGGTCGACGTGCAGCGCAGTGCGATCAAGGAGAGCTTCGTCAGCCAGGTACGGGCGATCAAGAAGCAGCTCGGCCTCTCGTAAGCCGCCGATCGAACCGGCCGGCGCGGCGCAACGGAGAGTCCAGAGATGCGCGTGACGCATGCCGACTTCCGTGCGGCCGCCGACTGCGTGCGCGCGATCCCGCCGGCCCGGGGGCCGGAGGTCGCCGTTGCCGGCCGCTCGAACGTTGGAAAGTCCTCGCTGATCAATCGCTTGACGGGCCGGCGCAAGCTAGCCCGCACGAGCGGCACGCCGGGCTGCACCCGCGGCTTGGTCTTCTTCGAGATCGATCGGCGCCTGACCCTGGTCGACCTGCCCGGCTACGGCTGGGCGCGCCGCTCCCAGCGCGAGCGCCAGAGCTGGAAGCGACTGGTGGAGCACTACCTCACGCACCGGCCGGAGCTGGCAGGGGTCTTGATCCTCGTTGACGTGCGGCGCGGTCCGGAGGAAGAAGAGCGCGAGTTGGCGGCGTTTCTCGACGCCCACCGGATCGCTCGCGTCTGGGTGC
>CAYZHO010000104.1:1564-9264 GCA_964478045.1 uncultured Myxococcales bacterium
ACCAGGTGCTGGGAGACAGCCGTGCGTGATTGGCTCGCTCTCGTGCGGCCCGTCCAGTGGGTCAAGAACGGCTTCGTCCTGGCGCCACTCGTTTTTTCCCGGCGCTTGCTCGAGCCAGAAGCGGGATTTGCTGCGCTGGTTGCGTTTGCTGCCTTCTGCCTCGCATCGAGCGCCGCCTACGTGGCCAACGACATTGCCGATCGCGATCGCGACCGCCGCCACCCGCTCAAGCGGGACCGGCCTTTGGCCGCCGGCCGGGTGGACACGTGGCGGGCGGCGCGGCTCGCCGCGGTGCTCGGCGCTGGTGCCTTCGCTTTGGCGGCCTGGCTCGGCTGGCGCTTTTCGGCCGTTGTGGCGGCCTTTGTGGCCCTGCAAATGCTTTACTCGGCGGTGCTCAAGGAAGTCGTCGTGGCGGACGTGGCGGCGATCGCGACCGGCTTCGTTTTGCGGGCCGCAGGCGGGGTAGTAGCAGTGGGCGCGCGCATGTCGGGATGGCTGCTTCTGTGCACGTTTCTGCTTGCCGCCGTGATGGCGCTCGGCAAGAGGCGCCACGAGGCGCTCCTGATCGGCGACGACGCACACCGCCACCGGGAGGTGCTCGGCCGCTACACGGTGGCGCTGCTCGATCGGATGATCGCCGCCGCGGCGGCAGCGACGCTTGTTGCCTACGGCTTGTATGCCTGGTCGCCGGCGGTAGCACGCAAACTTGGAACGGAGCGGCTGTACCTTACCTTTCCCTTTGTAGTCTTTGGGCTTTTCCGATATCTGTTCCTCGTTTACCGGCGCGATGCTGGCGGCAGTCCGACCGACGTGCTTCTCGGCGATGCCCCCCTGCAAGCCGCCATCGCGCTGTGGCTAGGCGCGGTGTTTTTCCTTCTGTATCGATAGGCCGGACGGACCGAGGCAATGGAGCCGAGCGTGGTAGCTGTTCTCAAGACGCGGCCGGAGACGGTCGTGGCGGACTACGCGCGGCTGATGCGCTTGGCGGAGTTCGAGTCGTTTTTGCCGCGCGAACACGAGACGCTGCTCAAGCTGAACCTTTCGTGGACCAAGTACTTTCCTGCCTGTTCGACCCAGCCGTGGCAGCTCGAGGGCGTCCTGCGCGCCTTGCTCGAGGCCGGCTACGAGCGCGATCGACTCTTGGCAGTCGAAAACAAGACGGTCGTCACCGATCCCATCAAGGGATGCGAGAACAACCTGTGGGGAAACGTGCTGCGCCACTACGGGGTTCGCTTTGTCCCGCTACCGGAGGTCGAGTGGCAGATCTACCGGTTTCGCGAGCCGCTCCTCAAGCTCCCCGAAATCTTCCCGAACGGGATCGAGATTCCGGTTTGCTTCAAGGGCAAGAATGTCGTCCACCTGCCGACCGTCAAAACACACGGGCACTCGATCACGACCGGTGCGGTGAAGAACGCTTTCGGCGGGCTGCTCAAAGAAGTTCGCCACTACGCGCACAAGCACATCCACGAAGTGCTCGTCGATCTGATGATCATGCAGAAGGAGCTCCATCCGGGCGTCTTTGCCGTGATGGACGGGTGCGTGTGCGGCGACGGGGCCGGGCCGCGGACGATGGTGCCCCGGATTAAGAACGTGATCCTCGCCAGTGGCGATAGCGTGGCGATCGATGCGGTTGCCGCCGCGATGATGGGATTCGATCCCCTTTCGATTCCGTACCTGCGAATGTGCCACGACCGCGGCCTCGGGTGTGCGGACTTGAGCAAAATCCGAATCGTGGGCGAAGACATTCGCGGCGTGAACTTCGGCTTCAAGGCGAAGCGCAGCTTCGTGATCTGGGGCGACCAGATGCTCCGCAAAGGCCCCTTGCGCTTTCTCGAGCGGATCGCGCTTCACTCGCCGCTCGTCGTTTGGGCGCCGCTGGCATCGAACATCTATCACGACCTACTATGGTATCCGACCATCGGAGCGCGCCGGATTGCCGCCTTCCGGCGAACCGACTGGGGGCGGTTGTTCGACAGTTACCGCCGGGTGCCGTCCCCGAGCGAGAGTGAACGGTGATTTCGTCGCTTGCCAAGAAAATCTTCGGGACCGCCAACGAGCGTTACCTCAAGCGCCTGCGGCCGACGCTCGAGCGCATCAACGAACTCGAGCCTCAGATGGCGGCCAAAAGCGACGCCGAGCTCAAGGCGAGCACGGCTCGGTTCCGCGAGCGCCTCGACCGAGGCGAGGATCTCGATTCGATGATTCCCGAGATCTTCGCCACCGTGCGCGAGGTCGCCAAGCGTACGCTCAACATGCGCCATTTCGACGTCCAGATTCTCGGCGGCTTGGTCCTCCACCAGGGCAAGATCGCCGAGATGAAGACGGGCGAAGGAAAGACGCTCGTGGCAACGCTACCGCTGTATGCCAACGCGCTGCTCGGCCGCGGCGTTCACCTGGTGACGGTCAACGACTACCTCGCCCGCCGCGACGCCGAATGGATGGGCGCCATCTACCGCTTCCTTGGCATGTCGGTCGGCGTGATCGTTTCGAACATGGACGAGGCCGAGCGCCGCAAGGCGTACCGGGCGGACATCACCTACGGGCAGAACAACGAGTTCGGCTTCGACTACTTGCGCGACAACATGAAGTTCGATTCCGGAGAGTTCGCCCAGCGCGAGCTCTTCTACGCGATCGTCGACGAGGTCGACTCGATCCTGATCGACGAGGCCCGCACGCCGCTGATCATTTCGGGTCCGGCCGAGGAATCGACCGAAAAGTACTACATCGTCGACCGCATTATTCCGCGCCTGCGCAAGGACGAAGACTATACGATCGACGAGAAGATGCGGACGGTCACCTTGACCGAGGAGGGGGTGGCCAAGGTCGAGAAACTGCTCGGCGTGGAGAACCTCTACGACCCGTCGCAGATCGAAATCCTCCACCACGTAAACCAAGCCTTGCGGGCGCACACCCTGTTCAAGCGGGACGTCGACTACGTGGTGCGTGACGGCAAGGTGATCATCGTCGACGAGTTTACCGGCCGGCTGATGCCCGGGCGGCGGTGGAGCGACGGACTCCACCAGGCGGTGGAAGCCAAGGAAGGCTGCAAGATCGAGCGCGAGAACCAGACCCTGGCGACGATCACCTTCCAGAACTACTTCCGCATGTACGAAAAGCTCGCCGGCATGACGGGCACCGCCGAGACCGAGGCGGAGGAGTTCAAGAAGATCTACAACCTCGACGTGGTGGTCATCCCCACCCACAAGCCGATGATCCGCGAGGACCGGCCGGACGTCGTCTACAAGACCGAGCGCGAGAAGTTCAACGCGGTGATCGAGGAGATCCGCGAGTGCCACAAGCGCGGCCAGCCGGTCCTGGTGGGAACGATCTCGATCGAGAAGTCGGAAAAGCTGAGCGCGATGCTCAAGCGCGCCGGCATCCGCCACCACGTTCTCAACGCCAAGCACCACGAGCGCGAAGCGGAGATCGTCGCCCAGGCCGGACGCAAGGGAGCGGTGACGATCTCCACCAACATGGCAGGGCGCGGCACGGACATCATTCTCGGTGGAAATCCAGAGTTCCTGGCGCGGGCCGAGCTCGGCGGCGCTGGGCGCGAGCACCCGGACTGGGAGGCGACCTACGAGAAGTACCGCAAGCAATGTGAGCGCGAGCGCGAAGAAGTGATCGCCGCGGGCGGCCTGCACATCATCGGAACGGAGCGCCACGAGTCACGGCGGATCGACAACCAGCTTCGCGGGCGCGCCGGGCGCCAGGGGGACCCGGGTTCCTCGCGCTTCTTCCTGTCGCTCGAAGACGATCTCTTGCGCATCTTCGGCGCCGAACGAATCCAGGGTCTGATGGAACGGCTCGGGATGGAGGAGGGGGTGCCGATCGAAGCGAAGATGGTCTCGCGGGCCATCGAGAACGCGCAGCGCAAGGTCGAGGCCCACAACTTCGACATCCGCAAGCACTTGCTCGAGTACGACGACGTAATGAACAAGCAACGCGAGGTCGTCTATGCTCGGCGCCGGGCCTACCTCCAGGGCGAAGACCTGCGCGAGGAAGTGCTGGAGATGGCCACTGGGATCGCGCGTTCGATCGTCGAAGCGCACGCGCCGGAGGAGAAGAGCGACGGTGGCTGGGATTGGCGGGCGCTCGACGATGCCGTGTTCCGCCAGTTCCGCTTTCGGCTCAACCTCGACGAACTGCGCCAGCGCGAGTGGAATGCCGAAGAGCTCGGAGACTATCTCGCCGCCAAGGTGACCGAAGTCTACGAGGCGCGCGAGCGCGAGTTCGGCCCCGAGGTGATGCGCCACCTCGAGCGCATCATTACCCTGCAGTCGATCGACAACCACTGGAAGGATCACCTGCTGGCCATGGATCACCTCAAGGAGGGGATCGGCCTGAGGGGATACGGCCAGCTCAACCCGCTTCAGGAATACCAGCGCGAGGGCTTCGAGATGTTCTCGGCGATGCTCGACCGGTTCGAAGCGGACGTGGTCGAAAAGCTCTACTCGGTACGCATTGCGGCCGAGCAGGACGTCGAGCGGCTCGAGCAGCAGCGGCGCCGCGAGCGGCCACCTCTGATTCTCGCCCATGGCGGCGACGGCCAGGCGCCGCCCAAACCGCAGCAGGTCAAGCGCCAGGGGGCCAAGGTGGGTCGTAACGACCCGTGTCCGTGCGGCAGCGGCAAGAAGTACAAGAAATGCCACGGGAGGGCGTGAGGCAATGAAGATCGAGCCCGGTCCGCCGCCTCCTCCCGTTCGGGGATTCCGTTTCTCCGGCGTACACGGTGGCCTCAAGAGCAGGGGCCGGCGCGACCTAGCGTTGATCGTGGCCGACCGGCCGGCCGCTTGCGCCGCTGCTTTTACGAGCAACCGGGCTGCCGCTGCTCCGGTCATTGTGGCGCGGCGGCATGCTGCCTGCGGGCGGGCTCAGGCTGTGATGATCAACTCGGGCTCGGCCAATGCTGGAACCGGCGAGCGCGGACTCCGGTTTGCGGAATGGAGCTGCCGGGAGTTGGCATCGCGCCTTGGGATCGATGCGGAGCTCGTCCTTCCGTGCTCGACCGGCGTCATTGGGGTCGAGCTCGAGCGGGTGCCCTTTGCCCGGGCGATTTCGCTCGCTGTCGACGGCCTGAGCCGCAAGGGTGCGGTGGCGGCCGCGCGGGCGATGATGACGAGCGATGCGTTCCCCAAGTGGGCGCACCGGCAAATCGAGGGGAGCGAGGCCGTCGTGGTCGGGCTGGCAAAGGGCGCGGGCATGATTCACCCGCGGCTTGCCACGATGCTCGCGGTGGTGGTGACCGATGCCAGGCTCTCGACCGCGGCAGCCCGATCCATTCTCACTGCGGCTTTGCCCCGCAGCTTCAACCGAATCACCGTGGATGGGGATACGAGCACGAACGACACGGTCGTGCTGCTGGCTTCGGGCGCGGCGCCGGGGCAACCCATCGACGGGCCGGACAGTCCGGGTTATGCCGAAGCCGAGGGCGCCGTGACCGAAGTGATGGAGGAACTCGCGCGGCTGATCGTCCGCGACGGCGAGGGCGCTACGAAGGTCGTGGACATTATCGTCGAGGGTGCCGAGACGGACGAGGATGCGGATCGCGCGGCCCGGGCGGTTGCAACGTCCACGCTCGTTAAAGCTGCGCTGGCGGGTGCCGATCCGAACTGGGGCCGCATCTTGTGCGCGCTCGGCAACGCAGGCGTCGACTTCGACCAAGAACGGCTCGAAATCGACGTGGACGACGTCGCTCTGGTGCGAGAAGGCAAGCTCGTTTCGGACGAGGCACGCCGAATGGCGCGAAAAGTGATGCGGCGTGACTCCTACCCGGTCCGCGTGCGGATCGGCCGCGGCCGCGGCCAGGCCACGGTGCTAACCTCTGACCTGACCGAAGCCTACGTTCGATTCAACTCTTCCTATACAACCTGACGGCCAGAGCCGGGATACGGCGGACCTGCCCCCGGCGCCAGGCTCCTAGTTCCGCTCCCGCGCGGGCACGGCTGTTCAGGCCGCCAGGCGGGAGAGTTCGTCGTAGGCCGGGCAGCAGCCCTCGTGGGGATCGGCGCATCCGGACTCTTCGAGCTCGTGCACCGCTTTGGCTACAGCCTCCTCTTCGTCTGCCGCTTTCAACCAGCGGGCGATCAGCCAGAGGCCGAGATAAATGAACGTGCTCTCGAGCAGCACGGTGACAACGAAGAACAGCGTGACCGTCATGGTTCGTTCACCTCCTCATTGCGCGGCTCCAGTCGGGGCCACTTGACCCCATGCACGGTGCGTGCCGGAGCACGACCGCAACAGCGAGCCTTGAAAAGCGCAAAGCGTGGGGAAACGGCTCGATGCGTGCTGGATCGGTGCAGCAGTGCTGCGGCTCAGCGGCGCTGCATTCGGATGCCGTACTTTCGCATCAACCGTTGCAGCGTGGTCCGGTGAATTCCAAGGGCGCGTGCGGTTTGGGTGACGTTGCCGCCGTGCCGTTCGAGGGCCCCAAGCAAGTAGTGTCGCTCGAAGCTCCCAAGGGCTCGCTCGCGGGGCAGGGCCCCGGCGCTGGTGGCGATCCGCCCGCCCTCCGCTTCCGCATCGATCGAAGCCGTGATGTCTTCGGCTGTAACCAGCGGCCCGCGAGCACGCGCAAAGGCGCGGTGGATTACGTTCTCGAGCTCGCGGACGTTGCCGGGCCACGAGTGCGCGGCGAGGCGATCGAGTGCCGCTTCGGAGAGCGCGTGCACGTTACGTTGCGGCGACTGTTCTTTGAGCCGATCGAGGAAGTGAACCGCTAGGCGCGGAATGTCTTCTGGCCTTTCGCGCAAGGGCGGAACGCGCAGTTCGAGCACCGCCAGCCGGTAGAACAGGTCCGGCCGGAACTTCCCCGTCTCGGCGAGTTCCCGCAAGTCCTTGTTGGTGGCTGCGAAAAAGCGCACGTCGTAGCGGCGTGTCGCAACCGAGCCGATCCTCCTGCCTGCTTTCTCCTCGATGGCCCGAAGGAGCTTTGCCTGTGCCGGCGGTGAGAGTTCGTCCACCTCGTCGAGCAGCACGGTTCCTCCACTCGCCTGCTCGATGATACCGGGTTTGGCCGCGTGTGCGCCCGTGAAGGCGCCTTTTTCAAAGCCGAAAAGTTCCGCTTCGAACAGCTCTTGGGGAACCGCTGCGCAGTTGATCGCACAGAAGGGCCGGTCGTGGCGAGGCGACAGCCGGTGGAGGGCGCGAGCGGCCAGCTCTTTGCCCGCACCGGTCTCGCCGGTGATCAGAACGTTTCCCGGCAGCGGAGCAAGCCGGCGGATCGATGCCAGCATCTCATTGAACGATCGCGAGCAACCGATCATGTCCTCGAGGCCCGGCGCGCTGATCGTCGCACTGCGCAACAGCTCGGCGTGGTCTCGGGCAATCTCTTTCTCGAGGGCGCCTTCGACTGCTTCGAGCAGTTGCTGTTCGGTAAACGGCTTGAGGAGATAATCGACCACGCCGTGTTTGAAGGCGTCGATTGCCGACTGCACCGTCGGAAAGGCCGTGATCACGATGACGGGAATGCCTGCGCCCAAGTTGGCCGCGAACTGCAAAACCGCTTCCCCGCCGCCCCCGGGCATCCGAAGATCGGTAATGACGAGATCGATTGCTTCGCGGCAAAGGAGCGATTCAGCTTCGCTGGGAAGGCTGGCTTCGAGCACCCGGTAGGAGGCTTCCGTCAGAGCCTGGGCACAGCTCGCCCGCAAGGCCTCGTCGTCCTCAACCAGCAAGATGGTGCGTTCCATGGGCGTGCC
>CAYZHO010000105.1:0-9230 GCA_964478045.1 uncultured Myxococcales bacterium
GCGGGGGGCGGCCAAGATCCAAGCAAGATCTAGGCGAGATCTAGGCGAGATCTAGGCGAGATCGGGCCCGCGCGGCCTTTGCAGGCGCGCTGCCGCCCATTTGGGGGATGGGCGGCTGCCTCACCCGCTCTACGCCGCAGGTCGGAAGCCAGCCCGCGCCGGGCTAGGGGGCCAAGTGGCGGTCCCGCCGCTGCAAGGCCGACCAGCGAGGAGCACGAGCTGCGCGCGGGTGGTTAAGGCGCTGGCGCCGGGCGGCTAGGCGGCCGGCCGCGAGTGCGCTCCGCTCGGCTCCCGCGTGTTGGCATGCAGCGCACCGGCTCGATATTGCCGCGGGCGAACGCTAGTCAGCCGCGGCGGTATGGCTCGATCACCAGTTCGGCGAACTCGCGAATCTGCCGCTCGGGTTCACTCGTCGGTTGAATTGCGTACTGGCTGAGGCCGGCTTCCTCGAGTTCGCGAATCCGTCGGATGAGCTCCTCGGGCGCAGCGATGTTGGCCACTAGCTCGGCCATGGCCGGCGTGACGAACTCGCGCTCTTCGGGCCGCGCATAAATAAGGTGGCCCTCGTGGAGAACGAGATGGCGGCGTTCGGCCGGCAGCCCCTCGGCGTAACGCTTGTAGCGCTCGACGTCCGCCTCGACCTCGGGCGTGAGCGCTATCGGCGCTGTGCCCCACTCCACTAGAAAGTGGTAAGCGTTCGTGACGAAAGGCGCTGCCGCTTCGAGGACGCGCTCGCTCGCACTGGTTTCGCCCGGGCGCAGGACAACCGTGGGGTAGATCCCCTTGGCCGGCACTTGATCGGGCGAGCGGCCGGCCGCTCGGGCCGACTCGGCGATGGCCTGGCGGTAGCTGCGCAGCACCTGCGGGGGCAAGCCCCACACCATGTGGCCGTCGCACTCTGCTCCGCACAGGGCGATTCCCTTGGGGCCGAAGGCACTCAGTACGATCGGGATCCGGTCGCGCAGGTTGATGAACCCGCGATCGGGATGGAGGAAGCGCACGGGTACCTCTCGGCCTTCGGCACGCATCGTTGGGGTCTGGCCGTCGAGGAGCTTGCGAATGAGGCGCACGTCTTCGCGCAGCCGCGAAAACTTGGCCGGCGGCAAGCCCATGGTCAGGCGCGCGGTATTGCCGGCGCCGATTCCAAGCTCTACTCGGCCGGGCGCTAGCTCGTTGATCGTTGCAATCGAGTGGGCGATCACCGGCGCCATGCGCGTGGTGACCACCGCCACGCCGGTTCCCAGGCGAATGCGCGACGTGCGGTAAGCAGCCAAAGCCATCGTCGCGTAAACGTCCGAGTAGAGCATCTGCGAGTCGTAGAACCAGACTTGGTCGTAGCCGAGCTCTTCGGCCAGGCGGACCAGCTCGTGGTCGGTTGCGCGCGAGGGAAGGGCAAGACCGAACTCCATGGCGACCCGATCGCAAAGCCGCCGCGCTATTGCAAGATGGCGCCCGGTAGCGCCGCGCGCGTTGACTTGACCCCGGCGCCTCACTACTTGTCAAGCGGCCGGGGAAAACCACCACTTTCGGGGGAACCGAGACAATGCTCGATCACCTTGCGCACCTGCCGTCGAAGGCGATGGCGCTGGCCCAGTTGCTGACGATCAGCGACGAAGAGTTCCACTCGTTCATGGGCACCTACAACACGCTGTTTACGAACTCGCCCGAGAACACGAAGGAAGATTACGAAAAGGGCGTTCCCATGCAGGGCTACGCGCTCGGCAGCAGCCGCGAACTCGAGCAGTACTACAAAATCATCCACCTGCTGTGCACGCTCGGCTCGGTCGAGAAAATGTACATGCCGCCGTGTCTCGATCCTTCGAAGTCCGTGCTTCAAAACCAGATCCTGCTCGAGCGGCAGATGGCCAAGGACATTGCCGTGGGTCCCGGCTCTTTAGCGCTCGACCTCGGCTGCGGCTGCGGCGCGATCGCCGCGCACGTGGCCGAGCTGACGGGATGCACCGTCTACGGGATCAACCTCGATCGCTCGCAGATCGAAAAGGCTTGGAGGGTTCAGAAGAATCGCGAGCAGCTCCACTTTTCGGTCGGCGACTTCAACAAGCCGCTTCCGTTCGGCGACAATATGTTCGACGCCGTCTACAACGTCCAAGCGCTCACCTACGCGAGCGACCTCGAGGCCACGTGCCGCGAGGCCTTCCGCGTGCTCAAGCCGGGCGGGCGGTTCTTCTCGAACGACGTAGCCTGCCTCGACGCCTACGACCGCAACAACGAAGAGCACCGCACGCTCATCCAGCATACCCGCGAACTCACCGCCTTCGGCGGCTTCTGGTACTACAAGTACTGGGAGGATGCGCTCAAGAAAGCCGGATTCGAGCTGCTCGTCTCCGAGGGCGTGAGCGCCGTCGGCGTGATCGAGAAAGAAATCGCCCTGTACGACAAGTACGAGGCCACGGTTGCCACGCTGGCCAAGATTCGCGTCATGCCGCGCAAGCTCGAAGCAATGCTGCGCCGGATGAACGCCAACGCCAACTCATACGTTGAAGCGGAAAAGCGAGACCTGATCCGTCTCAACTGGCGGCTGGTGGCAAAAAAGCCAGCGTAAGGTTGAAGCGCACGCACACGCATCCGGCGTGCGGCAGCCGAACGCGATCCTTTAAGGGCAAACCGATGCGGCAAGCGCTAGCGGACGCGAGTGTCGATCACACGACTTTGCGGGCGCTATCACTTATTTGCCTGGCGGGCAAATCCAAGAGGACCCGCAGCAGGGATCTCGTCGGGTAAGGCGGCAGGCCTGCCCCAGTAGCATTCCCGTTCCGCTGCGGGGCCCGAAGCGAGGCGGGGAGACAGCGGATCGGCCCGACGCGCCTGCAGCCACGGCGGCGCGGGCAGTTGGGGCGGGCGGCCGGCCGGAGAGTCTTTGGCCTCTGCGGCCGCAGGCAATGGCTGGGCGTTGTTCAGAGGTAGACCGATGCGGTCAGACAATGGATGGCGCCGTGCCACTCGAGCGTCGGGCACCAGAGGAACTCCGGACGAAAGCCCTGACGGCGCAGCAGCCGCTCCGTTTCGCGCAGGTCTTCTGCCGGTGTGAGCGGAAAGCGAGGGATCAAGAGGCGGCGGCCCAACTGCAGCCAATTGACCAGGCTGGCGTAGCGAGTGCCGCGGCTGCGGATGGGAATGCGCAGCACTGTGGCCTTGGGATCGACTAGCCGAATGGCTGCCTGCAGCCGCGCCGCGCGCTCGCGATCTTCCCGGCAAGATCGGTTCCACGCCAGGGCATAAAGGTGCGGGTGCAGCACGCGGACGTGGATGTCGGCATGTCCGGTCTGCTCGCGGCGAAAAGGCGTGAAGACGACCCAGCGCCGCACGCCGAAGGCCGCCCCGTGCCGGTGGAGGCCGGGCTCGTCTAGGCCGTTGTCTCGCAGGACGTCGCGGCTTACAAAGACCAGCCCACGGGCGCCGGCCACCAAGTTTCCGCCCGGCAAGTAGGGCACGGGCAGCACGGGGTGCCCGCGCGCCAGGATGCGCCAGAACAAGCGATTGTCGCGGGGGCGGCCCTGGTAGCGATAGCGCGGTACGAACCAGCGCATGCCTGCCCGCGTGCGCACGGCCACGGGCGCGCGGTCCCTCAGCCATGGTGAGTCGAACGGCGCCGTGACCACCCGGTAGCGCTTGCGGTCGGGTTGCACGGCGAGAAAAGCCTCCGTCAGGGCCGGCTCGCGGGTGAGCAGGATCACGCCGGTGGTGCGCGCCGTGCGAACGGCGATCTCCTCTAAAAGAGGCGTGAGGTCCGAATAGAAATGCGGCACCAGCACGGCGGCCGGTGCCGCGTAGTCCGGCACGATCATGCCGGCAAGGTTTGCACCGCAGGGCGGCTAGCGCCTGCCCCGACGGCGCATCGGCTTGGAGATCCGAGGCCGCACGTGGCCCTTACGCTGCAATAGCGGCCGGCGGCCAACGCGGTGCGGAACCGACTTGCGCGACTGCAAAAGGCCCTTGCGCGAGCGCAGGGTGCCTTGCTTGCGCGAGTGCAGAACGCCCTTGCGCGACCGCAAGGTGCCTTGCTTGCGCGAGTGCAGCAGGCCCTTGCGGGCCCTCATCGCCGCAGGGGGCCGGATCTTTGGACGGCCTGCCACAGCTCCCTTACGAGCCCCCAAACGCGCTCCGCTTCCTGCCGCCAGCGCCCCTGCGGCGCCAGCCACCGGCACCGACACGAAGGCCATGGCTGCCAGTGCGAGCCGCTTTAGCGCGCGCCCTCGCATGCGATCACCTCCTTCGGACTGCGCTGCCAGCATGTTAACGCGCGCCCGAACGAGGTGTAAAGACGTTCGCCGCAGCCGCGACACCAGTTTCCATATGACTTGCGCCGCGCCAGAGCGCCTGACGAGACCCCGTGCGAACGGAAGAGGAGCAGTAGGGACGCTGCTGGTCCTAATGCCGGTTTTGGACGGCTTCGAGTTTCGAGGTCTGCAGGGGCGCAAAGGGTTTGGAAAAGCACCAGCGGGCCGAAGTGTCGAAGGCGCCAAGCTCTCCGCACGCGTGAAGCAGGGCTGCACGGCAGCTGCTGTTGACGGTGCGTGCCCCGGGATCAATCCGTCGGCGAGGCGAGGGGAGTGGTTGAGGGTGTGGTTGAGGGTGTGGTTGAGGGTGTGGTTGAGACGGGCGCGCAGAGGCGGGAGCTCTTTGGGTTTGATAGCCGACTAGCCGGCAGCACGAGCAGTTGGTCGCCCGGCCGCAGCGTAGCGCATCAGGTCCCCAAGCCAAGCGGCCAGCGGCTCGGGGCGAAACTCCACTGGGTGCATTGGTACTACGCCGGTCGTTCCTGGCTGCTCACTGTCTCCCAGGCGACAGCGGTCGTCTTTAAGTGGGGCCATCGCCCAGGCGCGGCGCGGTGGTCTTCGCACCGCAACGCCCGCGACGACCGAGGGGCTGGCATGGCGCAACAGTGCTAGGTACTTTGTCTTCTCCTCGAGGGTGTTCTCCTCGGTGCTCAGGGTTGCGTCGATGCAGAAGGCATCGTGCTCCTCGCCGCAGGCGACGGTGAAAACGAAATCGGGGGTGGCATCCTGAGCCCGCCGGCAGACTAGACCGCACGGGTGCGGTTCGTCTCTTCCAATGCGCGGTTCGACCCACAGATCGATCGTGTAGCCACCACATTCGAAGACGATGAGGCCGCCGAGAAACAACGGCCCGACGGGATCGCGCCGGGTCTTCCAGCCAAGCCGCCGCATTGTCTCGACGATCTTCACGCCGCACCAGCGCTGATACAGGAACGGTAGATCCGCGGCTTCGACCGGCTCGCTGAGAAGTGCTCGGAGGAGCAGCGCTAGAGAAACACTCGGGTCCACAAGAGGGAGTACTTCGCGCATGAGCCGGCGCCAGCTAGGTGTTCTCGGAGTTGCCGGTGGGATCCGCGCCGCCGGCCTGATGCGCCGGCCCGCAAGGCGGTGGATGTGAGCAACAACGGCCGATACCGTCCTCTCTGCGGACTTGATGCGCGTATGAATTTGGTTGAGTGCCTGCTCATCGAGCGCCGCGTACACGCTCGTTCCCCTGCGCGAGGCGCGAGCATCCGCGATCCAAGTCTCGTAGCGCGAGCCCGCTAGCCTGAGCTCGTCAGCGAGTTTTCCGGCGATGTAGACGACCCACTGGAGCGGTTCGAGCATGGTTGTCCTTGCCGGAACTGTTCGGAGCCACCGTTTCGGGAGCAATCGGTCGCCCACTAACTCGTAGGCGGCCGGCGAGCGCGACAGCTCGGCTCGAACCGGAACCGGCGTTTCGACGGTTATGGGCCGAGTGGCTAGTTCCTCGGCTTCGCAGTCTGCGATCAGCGAGGGAAGTAGGTTGGCCAAGCGGTCAGCCGCACGCAACAGGATTGAGGTTGACCTGCTCCCACCAGGCATCGCGCTCAAGCGCCCGGCCGTTCCTAGGCCGCGTTCGAGCAGCTCACCACTGAAGGCCGAGAGGTCAGCGAGAAGGGCAAGTTCAAAACGATTCACGCTTGGACCACGTCGCGGCCTTGCTCGAGCATTTCCCACCACGATGTAATCCGTGCTGCGCAGACCGGAAGCTCCTTGGAATACTCTTCTGTCCAAGCTAGGAGCTGCTCGCACAAGGACCGGTCACTCGGGTCGGCGGCCGACAGCGACAGCTTGCTGAGTACCTCTTGGGCAAGGACCAGATCGACAGCCGCACCAGCCTGCAAGCCGAGTTCACCTCGATGATCGAGGCACTGGCGCAAGGAAAGAGCCGTACGAATAGAGAAAGTTGCCGGGGTATGCCGCAAACGAAAAGTGAGTTCGCGAACCGCTTCGAGCGAGCGGGGATCGAGCTGGACTCCGACTTCCTGTAGCGCCTTTTCCGGGTCGAGCGAAAACTCTACGACAGCAGCGCGATCGAGGACTCGAGGCGAAAGCGACCGCGCAGTGTGGTCGATGTTGATGGTGCCAATGAAGCGGACGAAGGGTGACAAGTAGACCTTCGTCGTTTCGTCACTCCAGCCGCGTACGCGCTTGCCACCGAGGAAAATCGTACGGTTTTCGCGCTGGTCTGGCGAGTACTGAGAGCGGACCAGGATCTCGGAGAACCAGTGTTCAGGTGGGCTGAGATTGAACTCCTCAAACACCACCACACGCACGCGATGATCTCCCCGTGCCTCTGCCTTGGCGGCGTCGTAGAGAAAGGTGGTGAACGGCGTTGGTTCAAACTCGTGGCTGATCGGGTTTACATAACCGAACAGGTCTTCCCGCCCCCTCCAGGTGGAAGCCACCGGAACGACCAGGACCCGGGTCGGGTCTTGGACAAGTTCCACCGCCAAGCGACTTTTGCCCATTCCGGGGCGTCCTGCGAACAGCACGATTGGCTTCGTCAGTAGCCCCACCCGAAGACGCTGCAGCGTGCCCTCCCCGTACATTGCTCGCACCCGCTCGGCTGTTTTGCCTTCGAGGAGCTGGGCAACCGCCGCGGTCACTGGATCCTTGGTGGCAGAGGTTGGCGGCTTTGCTGCTTGAGGACTGCCGGGCCGATCCGGCACCGCAATATCCGGCAGTACGTCACCCATCTTCGCAAACGCTCCACCGGCTGTAGACTTGCGCGTACTTGTCGCCACCGCCGGTACCACATGCCGGGGTGTGGAAACATGCTCGGCTGCTTCGTCGAGCCATTCGGAAATATGCTCGGCGAACGTTTGGAAGCGAGCTTGCGCATCGGCTGATGGCCACTCGCGGCCGCTTTCCTCGGCCCGCTCGCGCGCCTGCCGGAAGACTTTGAGAACAGCCGTCCGCTCGACTTCTTGAATGTAGGGTCCTTCAAGCTTGCGGTAGTAGGGCGCTTCCACGCGCAAATGCTCGAAGCACGTCCACCCGTCTTCGTAGGGAACGACAACCCATAGCGTGCGGTACGTGCTTTGCTGCTGGACGACTTTACGGACGCGATAGGCTCCGTAAATACACTGTGCCCCGCCACTGGAACGGATACCGCGCGGCTCGCGGAAATCTTGCCCGCTGAGCAACAGGATTTGCCGGTCGAAGGCATGCGGGTCGCGGCTGAAGATCCAACCCGCGCCCTTGTCATCGATGATCAGGTGTGGCTCATGCGCGGCGAATACATAGATGTGGAAGCAGCGGGGGTTGCCTGCTTCGCAATACTCGTCCCGGAAATCTTGCGGTGCGCCGCAGTTCCACGCAGACGCTTCCTCACAGATCTGACCATTCCAACGGCTACGGTGTGCGTTGATTCGGCAAAGTAGCGCGTTGCCGGGTTTGATCTGAAAGATCACTGTATCGTCCCTCCGCAGTTTCGCATGCCAGACGTGCCGGCCATGACACGTTCGGCGGACCGTCGGCGCGTAGGGTCGGGCCCCGCCCCGGTTGGCGCTTCCTCTTTGCCCCCGCGGCAGAGCGGGAGCAGCCTGCTTGTCTCACACCGGCGGCGCAGATGCGAGCGGGGTATGGCGGGACAGAGCAGCGGACACAGAAGAACTCTTGAGCGATTAAGGGCTTAGGCTAAGAATCCCCAGAGTAACGGTATGCGGCTCTAGAGTGCAGCGCAGCATAGTATGCATGTTCTGCATATCAGTGCTTGACAAATCGCGTTGATGCATGCAGTCTTTACCTGTAGTGGCCGAGGGCATGCCGATTGACTTGCGAAAACTTCGGGAGCTTCGAGGCCTCACGCAGGCCGATTTGGCCAAGCATGTAAGGTCGCGCCAGGGCAGGCCCCTCGGCCAAAGCCAGGTGAGTCGTTACGAGGAAAACCCGGACAGTATCCCCCTGGGTTTGCTGCTGCAGTGGCTCGACGTTCTCGGCGTGGACATCGAAGCTATGCCGCTTCGGTGGTACCTCGGAGAAGCCTGCCGCCTCGAGCGCGCCCGGCATCGTTTGATCGAACCCGGCAGTCCGTACCGTGAGCTCGAACGCAAGGTCCACCTTCTCAAGGAGTACCTGCACGCATGGGGAGGGTCCAAGCCGGCAGATCTGCCGTTCGCACTGCCCTCGCCTGAGCGTTTTGTGGCCTTCGTGGAGCAAACAGCACGAAAGCCCCACCTGTGCCTTTTCGGTACGGGGGGATCGGGCAAAACTAGCCTTGCTAACGTCCTGCTCGGACTCCGTGGGCCAAAACTACCGGTGCGTCCCTGGCCGACTACTTCCGTACCGGTTTATGTCCGCCACGTAATCGAAAGGCCGGCGTTCATGCAGGAGCGTGTCTGGGTAATGGGGGAGGCCGAGGGCGTTCCCTTCGATCCGACGGCGCCGGCGACCGAGTCCTACTACTTGCGGCACCGGCTGGCAGCTGGTGGTTTTGACACCATTCGAGAACAGGGTTTTCACGCCGGCTTCGCGCAACACTCAGGGAATCGACCGAGCTGGGTCCTGGTTTTCCTCGATGCGCCAATCCTGCGCGCATGCACCATCATCGACACGCCGGCGCTCGAGGCGGAACCACTAAGTGAGAATAGAGTTGCCGCATGGCGCGGAATTCGCGCGGAGATCTGCGTGTATGTTTCCTCGGCGTTGCGGTTCCTGAGCCCCGAGGATTTCTACGGACTCAAGTATGTCCTGTCGCAGTTGAGCCCGCCGTCCGGCGATCGGGCTCTTGCGCTTCGCCGGTTGTTCGTCGTCATGACGAATGCCGACTTGGTTGGGGACGCTTCGCAGGTGAGTCGGCTCCTCGACGACGGTGCGGAGCGTGCGTTCGAACACCTGGGCAAGACGTTCCGCGATTGGGCGAAAAGCCAGGGCGTCGATGCGAAGCGAGACGCACTGCGCAGCCGC